>NZ_CP040748.1:0-321467 GCF_006007965.1 Nocardioides jishulii
GTCATAGCAAGGCGAAAACACGCTCTGACCAGCACGAATCGTGTTTCCTGGGCCGGACGGTTCCCGCGGAGGGACCACCGTTCCCGCCCCGAGGGGCAACATGCACAACCTGTGGATAAAGTTGTGGAACCAGTCCGTGAATCGTGGCGTCCACGCTTCGGCACCAGCTCAGTGGGGGGAAGAAGAAGTGGAGAACGATCCGGTGGATCTGAACACCGTCTGGACGAGCGTCGTCGACGCCCTCCAGCCCAACCAGCGGGCCTGGCTCCGGGCCAGCGAACCGGTCACCCTGCACGAGAACACCGCGATCATCGCGGTGGCCAACGACTTCACCCGTGGACAGCTCGAGGGACGTCTGCGCGCCCAGCTCGAAGAGACGCTGACCGAGCGCTTCGGGCGTGAGATCCGCATCGCCGTGACGGTCAACCCGGCGCTCGAGAAGGAGTCGGCCCCCCTGCCGACCATCGAGGAGTCGACGCACTTCACCGACGCCGCCCCGGAGACGTTCGCCAGTCCCCGCGCTCCTGAGCCGTCGACCGGTGACCCGGTGTGGATGCCGTCGCACAACGTCGTCTCGCTGCCGCAGCCACCGGCGTACGAGGAGCGTGAGCGCTACGCGGCTCCCGGCATGAACTCCTCGCTGGAGACGCGACTCAACCCCAAGTACACGTTCGAGACCTTCGTCATCGGGTCCTCGAACCGCTTCCCCCACGCGGCAGCGGTGGCCGTCGCCGAGGCGCCGGGCAAGGCGTACAACCCCTTGCTCGTCTACGGCGAGTCCGGTCTGGGCAAGACGCACCTGCTCCACGCGATCGGGCACTACGTGCGGTCGCTCTACTCCGGCGCGAAGGTGCGGTACGTCTCCTCGGAGGAGTTCACGAACGAGTTCATCAACGCGATCCGTGATGACCGCCAGGACCGCTTCAAGCGGAAGTACCGCGACGTCGACGTGCTGCTGATCGACGACATCCAGTTCCTCGAGGGCAAGACCCAGACGCAGGAAGAGTTCTTCCACACCTTCAACACGCTCCACAACGCCAACAAGCAGATCGTGCTGACGTCCGACCGTCCGCCCAAGCTGCTCGAAGCGCTCGAGGACCGACTGCGCAACCGCTTCGAGTGGGGGCTCATCACCGACGTCCAGGCACCCGACCTCGAGACCCGCATCGCGATCCTGCGCAAGAAGGCAGCGATGGACCGACTCACCGCTCCGCCGGACGTGCTCGAGTTCATCGCCTCGAAGATCCAGACCAACATCCGTGAGCTCGAGGGTGCGCTGATCCGCGTCACGGCGTTCGCCAACCTCAACCGCCAGGAGGTCGACATGACCCTGGCCGAGATCGTGCTCAAGGACCTGATCCCCGAGGGCGGCGAGCCGGAGATCACCTCCCCGCTGATCATCGCCCAGACCGCTGCGTACTTCGGTGTCTCCATCGACGACCTCTGCGGTCCCAGCCGTGGCCGCCACCTGGTCATGGCCCGACAGATCTCGATGTACCTCTGCCGTGAGCTCACGTCGATGTCCCTGCCGCAGATCGGCAAGGAGTTCGGCCGGGACCACACGACGGTCATGTACGCCGACCGCAAGATCAACCAGCTGCTCGCCGAGCGCCGGGCTGTCTTCAACCAGGTCTCCGAGCTGACGAACCGCATCAAGATGCAGGCTCGGAGCAGCTGAGTCCTCGCCCGAGCCACCCCACAGCCCGCCCCCGTGTCGGTCCCACGTCGTCCTGCGACGTCGAACGACAAGGTCGGCGGGCTGTGAAATTCTTGTGACTTGTTCCGGCGATTCGTCCACAGACCTGTGCACGGACCAGGAGCCCCGACGGAAGAACTCGGCACCCTCCACACGAGCCCTTGTGACTCCCACGCTCTCTCCACACGTCGTGCACCGGTCGAAATCGGTGCTGACCTGCAAAGACGAGGGTTATGCACAGTTTGCACAGGACCTACGACAACAACTCATCTATCCATTGACTCGACCCAGTGAATAACCACTCGGCCCACGATCTGGGGACAACGCCCTGAAGTGGTCCGTAACTACATCGATGTCATTCTGACCGTTGGGACATCTGTCCCCGCCGCATGGCAGGATTCACGTCCAGCCACTGCGAACTACAAGATCCGGAGGAACTAAGAGTGAAGTTCCGCGTCGAACGCGACGTCTTCGCCGACGCCGTCGCGTGGGCTGCCCGCAGCCTGCCCGTGCGTCCCAGTGCTCCTGTGCTCGCAGGCCTTCTCGTGGAGGCGAGCGAAGCGGGCCTGGTCCTCTCCGCGTTCGACTACGAGACCTCTGCCCGCGCCGAGCTCCGTGCCGACGTCAGCGCCGAGGGGCGTGTCCTGGTCAGCGGTCGCCTGCTGGCTGACATCTGCCGCAGCCTTCCTGACAAGCCCATCGACTTCGAGCTCAACGGCCCCAAGCTGGAGCTCAAGTGCGGTGCCGGTCGCTTCAGCCTCCAGACGATGCCGGTCGAGGAGTACCCCTCGCTGCCGACCGTCCCGCCGGCCAGCGGCGTCGTCGCCGGTGACGAGTTCGCCAGTGCCGTCTCCCAGGCCGTCACGGCCGCCGGTCGCGACGACATGCTCCCGGTCCTCACCGGTGTGCGGATCGAGATCGAGGGCGACCGCATGTCGCTGCTCGCCACCGACCGCTTCCGCCTCTCGCACCGCGAGCTGACCTGGCGTCCCGCCACGACCGACGCCTCGCTGGCCGCGCTGGTGCCGGCCAAGGTGCTCAGCGACACCGCGAAGACGCTCAGCGGCGACGTGACGATCTCCATCTCGTCGAGCGGCGGCGAAGGCATCATCGGCTTCGAGGGCAGCACCCCCGACGGCGTGCGGCGCACCACCACCCGCCTGCTCGACGGTGACTTCCCCAAGGTCCGCAGCCTCTTCCCCTCCGAGCACCTCACGGTGGCGACCGTCGACAAGGCCGAGCTGATCGACACGGTCAAGCGCGTGGCCCTGGTCGCCGAGCGCAACACCGCCGTGCAGATGAAGTTCTCCGACGGCGAGATCGTCCTCGACTCGCAGTCGGGTGACGAGGCTCAGGCCACCGAGGCTGTCAGCGCCGAGATCAACGGCGACGAGATCGTCACGGGCTTCAACCCGACGTACCTGCTCGACGGGCTGAGCGCCATCAACGGTGAGAAGATCGACCTGTCGTTCACCCAGGCCACCAAGCCAGTCGTCATCTCGGCGACCGACGGCGGCGGAGCGAGCACCTTCCGCTACCTGCTGATGCCGAGGCGCCTGCTGTCCTGAGTCGAGCGCCCACCGCCACACCCCACGGAGGAACCAATCATGGATCTCGGACTCGTTGGACTCGGCAAGATGGGCGGCAACATGCGCGAGCGGTTGCGCCGGGGCGGGCACACCGTCGTCGGATTCGACCGCAATCGCGACGTCAGCGACGTCGCGAGCCTGGCCGAGCTGGTCGAGGCGCTCCCCTCGCCGAAGGTCGTGTGGGTGATGGTCCCGGCCGGTGAGCCGACCCGGGCGACCGTCAAGGAGCTCGCTGAGCTCCTCAGCCCCGGTGACGTGGTGGTCGACGGCGGCAACTCACGGTGGACCGATGACCAGCTGCACGCGGCCTTCCTGGCCGAGAAGCAGATCGGCTACGTCGACTGCGGTGTCTCCGGCGGCGTGTGGGGTCTCGAGAACGGCTACGCCTTGATGTACGGCGGCGAGGCCTCCGACGTCGAGAAGGTCCAGCCGATCTTCGACACCCTCAAGCCCGAGGGCGACCACGGTGCCGTCCACGCCGGCAAGGTGGGCGCCGGTCACTTCTCCAAGATGGTCCACAACGGCATCGAGTACGCGATCATGCAGTCGTACGCCGAGGGCTGGGAGCTGCTCGAGAAGGTCGACATGGTCGACAACGTCACCGAGGTCTTCCGCTCCTGGCGTGAGGGCACGGTGATCCGCTCGTGGCTGCTCGACCTGATGGTCAATGCGCTCGAGGACGACCCGGGCCTGGAGTCGATCCGCGGCTACGCCGAGGACTCCGGCGAGGGACGATGGACCGTCGAGGCGGCGATCGACAACGCCGTGCCGGTCCCGGCCATCACTGCCGCCCTGTTTGCCCGCTTCGTCTCCCGTCAGGACGACTCCCCCGCCATGAAGGCGATCGCGGCGATGCGCAACCAGTTCGGTGGTCACGCCGTGCGCACCGGAGCCCCGGCCGGCGGCGACGTCGAAGGCAAGACCGGCGCCACCCAGGCCCCCGGGGCCGCTGAGGCAGGGGCTGGCCAGGAGAACCCCACCTCCGGCGCAGGCCCTGCCACCGGAGAGAGTTAAGCGAGCGCGTGCACGTCCAGCATCTCCTGCTCCACAACTTCCGCTCCTACGCCGACATCGACGTCCGCCTCGAGCCGGGAGTGACCGCCTTCATCGGGCGCAACGGCCAGGGCAAGACCAACCTCGTCGAGGCGATCGACTACCTCTCCCGACTGGGCTCCCACCGGGTCGCCACCGACGCCCCCCTGATCAAGGCCGGCACCGAGCAGGCGCTGGTGCGTGCGGTCGTGGTCAAGGACGGACGCGCCGCCACCCTCGAGGTCGAGCTCAACCCGGGCAAGGCCAACCGGGCGCGGATCAACCGCTCCCCGCTCCCCCGGCCCCGTGAGCTGCTGGGCCTGGTGCGCACCGTCGTCTTCTCCCCCGAGGACCTGACGCTTGTCAAGGGTGACCCCAGCGACCGCAGACGCTTCCTCGACGACCTGCTGGTGCTGCGTACGCCGCGGCTCGCGGGCGTGCGCTCCGACTTCGACCGCGTGCTCAAGCAGCGCAACTCCCTGCTCAAGTCGGCGGGGCGCCGGGGCGGCTCGGCGGCGGAGTCGGCGCTGTCGACGCTCGCCGTCTGGGACTCCCACCTCGTCGAGCTCGGCACCGAGATCCTCGTGCAGCGCCTCGACCTGGTCGACGCGCTGGGACCCTACGTCGGCAAGGCGTACGAGGCGGTCGCGCGCGGAGCCTCGCGTGACGACGCGCAGATCGAGTACCGCTCCTCCTTCGAGCTGACCGGTGGCCCCGGGCAGCGACCCGACCGGGAGACGGTGAGCCAGGTCTTCGCCCTCGAGCTGGAGGCCCGTCGCCGCGACGAGCTGGACCGGGGCATCACCCTGGTCGGTCCCCACCGCGACGACCTCCTGCTCACCCTCGGCAACTCCGAGCTCCGGCTCCCCGTGAAGGGGTACGCCTCGCACGGTGAGTCCTGGTCGTTCGCGCTGGCGCTGAAGATCGCGGCGTACGACCTGTTGCGTTCGGAGGGCGACGACCCGATCCTGATCCTGGACGACGTGTTCGCCGAGCTCGACTCGGGACGACGCCTGCAGCTGGCCGAGCTGGTGGCCGGCGCCGAGCAGGTGCTGATCACCGCGGCCGTGGCCGAGGACGTGCCGGAGTCGTTGGCCGGCGAGCGGTTCAGCGTGGCGGAGGGAGAGGTGACCCGTGTCGAGTGAGCAGCCCGCCCAGCAGGCAGGGGACGAGCCCCTGGAGGGCACCCCCTCCCCGGCTGCGCCCCTCCCCGACTCCCCCACCGCCGGCGCCACCGGGGCTGACGGCACTGACGGTCCCGCCCCGGCTGAGGACCTGCCGTCCGCCGACGGCCTCGACCTGGCACGATCCGCCGCCCGCGCGGCCAGCCGCGCCCCGGGCGCACCGGCGAAGAAGCAGCGCCGCGGTGGCGACGGCACCTTCACCCGTCGTCGCGGCCGCAGCCGCTTCTCCGGTGCCCACCCCGACGACCGTGACCCCCAGCCACTGGGCTCCACGCTCGACCGGCTCGTCGCGAACCGGGGGTGGGACACCGACCTGAAGGTGCAGGGGGTCTTCGGCCAGTGGCCGAGCCTGGTCGGTCGGGAGGTCGCCGACCACTGCACCCCCGAGACGCTGACCGACGGCAAGCTCGTCGTCCGCACCGACTCGACCGCGTGGGCCACCCAGCTGCGGCTGCTCGCCCCCTCGATCGTGCGACGGCTCAACCAGGAGCTCGGCCACGGGACCGTCCTGCTGATCGAGGTGCTCGGTCCGCACGGACCGAGCTGGAAGAAGGGTCCGCGCTCGGCCGGCGGGCGTGGGCCGCGCGACACGTACGGCTGAACCCGAGGGGCCGCACGAGGGGCGCCCGCGAATCGCCTCTCTGCCGATCTGACAGCCCGTCGACCATGTGGGGAGTCATTCCACCCCCTGTTCGGCGCGCAGAACAGCGATTGCAGGGCGCCTGAGACGGCTTCTGGTGAAATCGTGGCGTCCGGCGGGGGTTCCACTGTGGTTTTGGCCCCGTGAACCGCTAAACTGGTGGTCGGGTCGCCCGCCTGCCCCGCGTACGCGTGTTGGGCACTAGTCGCAGGCGACCTCTGCACGTGTGTCGACTGGCACCCGGACGAGTGGAAAAGGACCTGCGTTGAGCGCTGAGACCCCGGCCGAAGAAGTTCGCACGACCGAGGAGAGCACCTCCGCCCCCGCGGCCCAGGGCAACCCGGAGTCGAAGGTGAGCGGCGACTACGACGCCTCCGCGATCCAGGTGCTCGAAGGGCTGGAGGCAGTCCGCAAGCGCCCCGGCATGTACATCGGCTCGACCGGTGTCCGCGGCCTGCACCACCTGATCTGGGAGATCGTCGACAACTCGGTCGACGAGGCGCTCGCCGGCCACTGCGACCGGATCGTGATGACGCTCAACGCGGACAACTCCATCACCGTCACCGACAACGGTCGAGGCATCCCCACCGGCACCGCGCCCGGTCAGGACCTGCCCGCCGTGACGCTGGCGCTGACCGTCCTCCACGCGGGCGGCAAGTTCGGCGGTGGCGGCTACAAGGTCTCCGGCGGTCTGCACGGCGTCGGTGTCTCCGTCGTCAACGCCCTCTCCAGCCACCTCGTGGTCGAGGTCAAGAACCGTGGGCACCTGTGGCGCCAGTCGTTCAGCATCGGCGTGCCCGACGGCGAGCTCGAGCAGGTCCGCCCGCTCGAGGAGGGCGAGGAGACCGGCACCTCGGTGACGTGGTGGGCCTCCAAGGACATCTTCGAGACCACCGAGTACGACCTCGAGACCATCACCACGCGCATCCGCGAGATGGCCTTCCTCAACCGCGGCCTGGAGATCGTCGTCCGCGACCAGCGTGAGAGCGCCGCCGAGCTCGCCGAGGTCATCGAGGACGGCACGGGCGAGCTGCCCACGGACGGCAAGGACGCGATCCGCCCCGCCGCGGACTACGGCGTGGAGCAGGTCTTCAAGTACGACCGCGGCCTGGTGGACTACGTCGAGTACCTCAACCGCCGCAAGGACAAGGCCAACCCGAGCGTCATCTCCTTCGAGGCCGACTCGTCCGAGTTCGGCGCCAAGGGCGACGACCGGCACATGAGCCTCGAGGTGGCGATGCAGTGGAACTCCACCTTCGCGGAGTCGGTCCACACCTTCGCCAACACGATCAACACCCACGAGGGCGGCACCCACGAAGAGGGCTTCCGCGCCGCGCTCACCACCCTGGTCAACACCTGGGGCGAGGAGTGGGGCCTGATCAAGAAGAAGGAGGACCGGGTCTCGGGTGACGACATCCGTGAGGGCCTGACCGCCATCATCTCGATCAAGCTCGGCGAGCCGCAGTTCGAGGGCCAGACCAAGACCAAGCTCGGCAACACCGAGGCCAAGGGCTTCACCCAGCGCGTGGTCAACGACCAGCTCGGCGCCTGGCTGGAGCAGAACCCGGCCGAGGGCAAGGAGATCATCCGCAAGGCCCAGGCCGCTGCGTCGGCGCGCATCGCGGCCCGCAAGGCCCGCGACCTCGCCCGCAACCGCAAGGGCCTGCTGGGTGGAGGCGGCCTGCCGGGCAAGCTGGCCGACTGCCAGTCGACCAACGCCGCCGAGTGCGAGGTCTTCATCGTCGAGGGTGACTCCGCAGGCGGCTCCGCCAAGTCCGGTCGCGACCCGCGCATCCAGGCGATCCTCCCGATTCGCGGCAAGATCCTCAACGTCGAGAAGGCGCGCATCGACAAGGTCCTGGGCAACCAGGAGGTGCAGGCCATCATCTCGGCGCTCGGCACCGGCATCCACGAGGAGTTCGACCTCGAGAAGCTGCGCTACCACAAGGTCGTGCTGATGGCTGACGCCGACGTCGACGGCCACCACATCAACACCCTGCTGCTGACGCTGCTCTTCCGCTTCATGAAGCCGCTGATCGAGCACGGCTACGTCTACATGGCGCAGCCCCCGCTCTACCGCCTGCGCTGGAACAAGCCGCACGACCACCAGTTCGTCTACTCCGACGCGGAGCGCGACGCGATGCGCGCCGAGGGTGAGTCGAAGGGCTGGAAGCTCCCCAAGGACAACCCCGTCCAGCGCTACAAGGGTCTCGGTGAGATGAACGCCGACGAGCTGTGGGAGACCACCATGAACCCCGACCAGCGCCTGATGCTGCGCGTCACCCTCGAGGACGCGGCCCGGGCCGACGAGATCTTCTCGATCCTCATGGGCGAGGACGTGGAGCAGCGCCGCTCGTTCATCCAGCGCAACGCCAAGGACGTTCGATTCTTGGACATCTGAGTCTCTCTAGCCCAGAACTTAGATATCCATAGACGAATTCAGAAAGAGCAATCGTGACTGAGACCCCGAACGGCCAGAACCCCAACGGCGAGGACGGCCTCGGCCTGGGCGACGCCCGGATCCGCGACATCGACCTCCAGGAGTCGATGAAGGCCTCCTACATCGACTACGCCATGGCCGTCATCGTCGGGCGCGCGCTGCCCGACGTACGCGACGGACTCAAGCCGGTGCACCGCCGCGTCCTCTACGCCATGTACGACGGCGGCTACCGCCCCGACCGCGGCTTCTCGAAGTGCTCGCGCGTCGTCGGTGACGTGATGGGTCAGTACCACCCGCACGGCGACTCCGCGATCTACGACACCTTGGTGCGCCTCGCGCAGCCGTGGGTGATGCGCGCGCCCCTGGTCAACGGCCAGGGCAACTTCGGCTCGCCGGGCAACGACCCCGCGGCCGCCATGCGTTACACCGAGTGCCGGATGGCCCCGCTGGCGCTGGAGATGGTCCGCGACATCGACAAGGACACCGTCGACTTCCAGCCCAACTACGACGGCCGCTCCTCCGAGCCCACCATCCTGCCGGCCCGGTTCCCCAACCTGCTGGTCAACGGCTCCGCCGGCATCGCGGTCGGCATGGCGACCAACATCCCGCCGCACAACCTCCGTGAGGTCGCCGCGGGCGCCGTCTGGGCGCTGGAGCACCCCGACGCCACCCGCGAGGAGCTCCAGGACGCGCTCGTCGAGCGGATCAAGGGCCCTGACTTCCCCAACGCGGCGATGATCGTCGGCCGCAACGGCATCGAGCAGACCTACCGCACCGGTCGCGGCTCGATCCAGCAGCGTGCAGTGGTCGAGATCAGCGAGGACGCCAAGGGGCGTACGCAGCTGGTCATCACCGAGCTGCCCTACATGGTCAACCCCGACAACCTGGCGCTGAAGATCGCCGAGCTCGCCGACTCCGGTCGCGTGCAGGGCATCGCCGACGTCAAGGACAACACCTCCTCGCGCACCGGCCAGCAGCTCGTGGTCGTGCTCAAGCGCGACGCGGTGGCTCGCGTGGTGCTCAACAACCTCTTCAAGCACACCGAGCTGCAGACCAACTTCAGCGCCAACATGCTGGCGCTGGTCGACGGCGTGCCGCGCACCCTGACGATCGACCAGTTCATCTCCAACTGGGTCGCCCACCAGATCGAGGTCATCGTCCGCCGGACGAAGTTCCTCCTCGCCGACGCCGAGCGCCGCGCCCACATCTACCGAGGCCTGGTCAAGGCGCTCGACATGCTGGACGAGGTCATCGCACTCATCCGTCGCTCCCCCGACGTCGACGACGCCCGCCGCGGCCTCATCG
The DNA here is from genome assembly GCF_006007965.1 of Nocardioides jishulii. NCBI lineage: Bacteria > Bacillati > Actinomycetota > Actinomycetes > Propionibacteriales > Nocardioidaceae > Nocardioides > Nocardioides jishulii. The sequence goes on from NZ_CP040748.1 coordinate 9,887, forward strand.
AGCTGCTCGACATCGACGAGGTCCAGGCCAACGCCATCCTCGAGATGCAGCTGCGTCGTCTGGCCGCCCTGGAGCGTCAGAAGATCATCGACGAGCTCGCCAAGATCGAGATCGAGATCGCCGACCTGCTCGACATCCTGGGTGACGAGGTCCGCCAGCGGCGGATCGTCATCGAGGAGCTCGGCGAGATCGTCGAGAAGTTCGGCCAGGACCGGCGTACGCAGATCATCGCGGCCGACGGGGACCTCTCCATGGAGGACCTCATCCCCGACGAGGAGCTGGTCGTCACCATCACCCGCGGCGGCTACGCGAAGCGCACGCGCGCCGACCAGTACCGGACCCAGAAGCGCGGTGGCAAGGGCGTACGCGGTGCCACGCTGCGCGGCGACGACGTGGTCGACCACTTCATCGCGACCACGAACCACCACTGGTTGCTCTTCTTCACCTCGGCGGGACGCGTCTACCGCACCAAGGCCTACAACCTGCCGGAGGCCGGTCGTGACGCCAAGGGCGGTCACGTCGCCGGACTGCTCTCCTTCCAGCCGGACGAGAAGATCGCCCAGGTGCTGGCCATCCGCGACTACGAGCAGGCGCCCTACCTGGTGCTCGCCACGCGTCAGGGCCTGGTCAAGAAGACGCGCCTGGGTGACTACAACAGCCCGCGCCAGGCCGGCGTCATCGCGATCAACTTCCGACACGACGACGACGAGCTGATCGGCGCCGAGCTGGTGCACCCCGACGACCACATCCTGCTGGTCTCCCGCAAGGGCCAGTCGGTGCGCTTCGAGGCCTCCGACGACCAGCTGCGGCCCATGGGTCGCGCGACCGGAGGCGTCACCGGCATGAAGTTCCGCGACGGTGACTCCCTGCTGTCGATGTCGGTGATCCGTGCCAACCAGGTGGCGGCCGAGGTCATCGACGGCGAGGTCGTCCCGGGTGGGACGACGCAGGCGGAGGCCGAGGGCGCCGAGGTCGAGGAGCTGCGCGAGCAGTTCGTCTTCACCATCACCGACGGTGGCTTCGCCAAGCGCACCCCGATCCCGGAGTACCGCGTGCAGTCGCGTGGCGGCATCGGCATCAAGGCGATGAAGCTGGCCGACGAGGCGCGCGGCGTCCTGGTGGGTGCCTTCATCGTCGAGGAGGGCGACGAGATCCTCTCGATCACCGAGGGTGGTCAGGTCGTACGCAGCCCCATCGACGAGAACTTCCGGCCCACCGGCCGCTCCACGATGGGCGTCAAGTTCGTCTCCCCGAAGAAGGGGGACTCGGTCGCGGTGGTTGCCCGCTCGGTCGAGGCTCGCGATGATGCTGCGGACGAGGATGTTCCCGACGAGGCGGATGCCGACGCCGTGACCACCACCGAGACGACTGAGGACGAGTCCTGATGGCCGAGAGCAACGGACCCACCACCGAGGAGACGTCGGTCAACCCCGGTTTCTCGACGCGGGTGAAGGACACGATCGCCAAGGCGGCGCGCGAGCACAGTGACACCGCTTCCATGGCGAAGACCACTCCCTCGGGCAAGGTGGCGCGTCGCGCGCGGCTACGCCTGACCCGCATCGACCCGATGTCGGTGATGAAGACGTCGTTCCTGCTCTCGGTCGCCTTCGGCGTGGTCACCTTCGTGGCCGTGCTGATCGTGTGGACCATCCTGGGCGCCGCGGGGCTGTGGGACGCGGTCAACGACACCGTCGCCACCGTGATCACCAGCGGTGACCAGGCGAGCACGTTCGACATCCGCGACTACGTGGGCATGGGCCGGGTGCTCGGCTTCACGCTCATCGTGGCGGTGATCGACGTGATCCTCCTGACCGCGATCGCGACGCTGGGTGCCTTCCTCTACAACATGGCTGCGGCCCTGCTCGGAGGCGTCGAGCTCACGCTGTCGGAGGACGCCAGGTAACCCGTTTTGTCGCGGGGGCGAGGCGTCAGGTAACGTTTCCCCTCGGTTGCCACTCCGGTGGCAGCCTCGCTCGGTCTGACCGAGGGAGGGCCTATAGCTCAGACGGTTAGAGCGCTTCCCTGATAAGGAAGAGGTCACAGGTTCAAGTCCTGTTAGGCCCACCAGTTCTTGCACACATCGCCGGACAGGGGACGAGATGAAGAAGATCCTTCTGCTGGTCCTCGCCGCCGTCGCGGCACTCTTCGCGAAGAAGAGGATCGACCAGGGCAAGGCCGAACAGGCGCTCTGGTCGGAGGCCACCGACACCGTGGGCAAGGCCTGACAGACTCTTCCGGGAGTCACCGGGGCCTTGGCGCAATTGGTAGCGCACCTGCTTTGCAAGCAGGGGGTTGGGGGTTCGAGTCCCCCAGGCTCCACTGAAAGACCTGGGGGCTCCACCCCGGGTCTTTCTTCATTTTGGGGCGTCTCTGGGCCTCAACCCCCTGCTAAGTCGGATCGGGCTGTGGGGGACTGGTGGGGGAGAGCACTGTCGGCATCGTCTCCAGTGCCATGGACCTCGATCAGCGGATTGAAGCCTCGGCGAGGCTCACGGGACCGTGGGCGTCGCGCGACGCGGGCACCACAGTCCGGTGGGCGGTCGTGGCTCAGTGTCTAGGCGCGCTAGTCCCGTCCTGGGGGACTCGAGCATGCGGCCGGAGTCGTCGCCGCGTCGGTGTTGTGGCCTTCGCGAGCGAGTTCGTCTCCGAAGTCTGTCTCCGCGACCCAGCTCCTGTACATGGTGGATGGCATCACCTGTGGGTGCGAAGCCGGCGGGTTCCTCCGAGCCAACAGCGAGCCGCCCGCTTGGGGGCGCGACTGGGCCGCGTCAACTCTGACCTCAGGGCGACGCGATACCGATCCCAGCTCCCATCGGGCGGTGCACCCTCAAGCTTGGGGTACCGCCCAACCAGGCGATGCGGTAAGAAGGACGTCGAGCGAGCCCATGTGAGAGAAAACCAGCGCACGGGCCCCGACATCCAATACGGTAGCGCCCACCTGCCGAACCCCCGTCCGCGAAGGTTGACCAGCAACGGTGTCGAACCTGTCCAGCATCTCCCGACCAAGCACTTGCGGGGGGCCTGCGTGATCCAGCTGCCGGTGTTCCAGCACATCAGCATCGACGACTACCAGCTCTACCCCGGAACAGACGCGCGTCCGGGTATAGACCTTGAAATCGGTTCCGGCCTAACCCTAGTCCTCGGAGCGAACGGCCTAGGTAAGACCACCTTCGTCACCATGCTCTATCGGGTCCTCAGCGGCACCCAGGACATTCCGAGCTTCGGCAACGCCGCAGCCCTCGGCGGACGAAGCCTCGACGTTCGCACGCGAAGCAGGGCGGAGCAGAGGACGTTCGCCGACCGGGTTTCAGATGGTGCCGAATCTGCAACGGCCACACTGACATTCCTCATGGGAACGGACGAGGTCACAGTTCGCCGAAACCTCGCCGATCTCAGCCTGGAAGCCTTCTCTATATCGGGCCAGCAATACGAAGAGACAGAGCAAGTTTTCCAAGAGGAGATTATCCGCAGAAGCGGACTTGCTTCTTTTGGTGACTGGATTCTCACTCTTCGACACTTAATCTTCTACTTTGAAGACCGGCAGGCGCTGATATGGGATGCAACAGCACAGAGGCAGCTCCTGCGCCTCCTGTTCCTCCCACCCGATGTATCGGCTGAATGGACTCGCCGCGAGAGAGAAGTACTTGAGCTCGACTCGCTAGTTCGTAATCTTCAATATGGACTAAATAAAGAGACAAAGCGACTCAGTAAGGCAACGGCAGCCTTGTCGAACGCCGATGAGGTTCGCCAGAGCCTGACGCTTCTGGCTGGCATGCAGTCGAAAGAGCAGGAACAACTCGACACATTGACAGACCAGCTTGCCGAGCTGTCATCTCGCCGGTCCGCCGCACGCCTTGCTGCACTGACAGTGGATCAAGATCGCCAGTCCGCGTTTAAAGCGATCGAACGACTGGAGTTGCAAGCGATTGCAGCGAATTTCCCGGATACCTCCGCGACTGCCCGGTATCTCCTGAGTCAGATCATGTCCGAGTCGCGCTGCTTGACCTGTGGCAATGACGTTCCATCTTTCCGCGATAAGTTGGAGGCGCGTCTGAGGGATGATCACTGCATCGTGTGCGATTCACACGTCAGACGCAGCGACAATGAGCATGCTCATCACCCTCGTCTCTTATCACGTGCTAGGGACTCCGCCAAAAAATTGGAAGTGCAATCGAAGCAAGCTAGCGAGGCCCTTCGAACGGCCGAGCTCGAGCACGCCGACGCGCTTCAGATTGTCTCGAAGTTGACCGCAACTACGAGCGAGCGAGCTGTCTCAATCGACGAGCTGATTCAGCAGCTTCCGCCGAATGAGCGCGACGTTCATCAGCAGCGCGATGCGATGGCAAGTATGCGCGCTAATGTCGAGATGCGACGGGAGGAGCTGAATGCGAAGCGCCACCAATTCTCCAACTTCGTAGCTAATGTAAATGAACGCATCGCTCAGCAACGCGATGCAATTAAGACCGCATTCGATGCCTACGCCAAGGGATTTCTCGTCGAAGACTGTGAACTGGCGTGGCAGCCACGAAAGAGCCGAGTCGGCGAAACCGGAGAACTGGTGGAGTTCGCGGCCTTTGAACTCGCAATGTCGGGGGCCGGCTTCGAGTCCTCAACAAGGCGGACCGGTCCCACTCAGGTCTCTGAGAGCCAACGAGAGTTCATCGATCTGTCGTTCAGGATGTCGCTGATGGAAGTCGCCGCCACGTCCGGCGGCAGTCTGGTTATCGACGCTCCAGAATCTTCGCTCGACGCCGTGTTTGTGTCACGCGCAGCGAAGGTGTTGACGAACTACGCATCGCATGGGGAGAACCGCCTTGTGGTGACTTCGAACCTCGTCGACGGGGACCTCATTCCGTCACTTCTGCGCCAATCAAAGATCCGCAGCAGCCGCGACAGGCGGGTGGTTGACCTTCTAAGCATTGCGGCGCCGACGGCGGCCACCCGGCAGCTTGATAGTGAGTACCGGAAAGTCCGACGGCTTCTATTTGCCCGAGCGCGAACAGACCGCCAGTCATGACGAAGCCCTGGGGCGAGGCGTCGGGGGAAGAGGCTTCTGGAGATTCACGCAGAAGCGTCCGACTTCTGCTGATCCTCCGCTGCGCGCACGAGACTGGCTTTCGGCCCGTGCCTGGAACTGCGATACACACCATCGCCTACCTAGCGGACGCTTTGTCGCCCGTCTGGGGCTTACCGATTCTAGATTCGCAGGTTCTAAAGCAGCGAACCCGACCCAACTTTCCCGCCCTTCAGAGAGACCTAGACGTTCTGGTTGGCCGAGGGGTGGTGCAAGTGGAGAAACTTTCCATTTCGCAAACCTCCAGTGACGAATCGCCGATAAGTGCTAGTTTCAGCCTGACGCCATTAGCGACGCCGGCATTGGATGGAATTCTGACGAATGAATACTTCAGGCGACAATTCGAATTTGTGCGTGAAGTGACGTACGCGGCGGCCGCGCTCGGACCAGATGGGCTGGCCAGCATCGGAACGGTTGATGCCTCCTACGCCGACCCCTTCGCTGATGTGGGCAGCGTCATCGAACTTGACCAAGCGTCGGCAAGTGGTCGAACCACGTCTGAGGTAGCGCAAAAGTTCCGTGCTCTGGCGCCCGACGCAGACCTGACGGACGCTCAACTAGTTCACCTTTACCTTCGCCACCTCTACTCAAGGCTTCGAATTGCCTAATTCGCCCGACTTTGACGACGCCGTCCTTCTTGGAACCCTGGACTCGTTCCCGTTCGCCGGAGTTGACTCTGATCTTTCCGACGAAGAGCGTTTCGCGCGTGGCGTCGCGCAGGTCCTTCGCGCGTGGCTCCGGGCTCACCAGGACGAAACTGGCTCTCACGCCGTGTTTTTACTCCAAGCTTCGCCTCCCGACGAACTTGCGGACCTCCCAAGAGAGACCTTCTTTGCGCTAGATGACGGAGAGACGGATGTAACGTCCGGCATGTGGTTTGTCGGTCCGCCTGTGATTCGCGGGACGCGGTTTGAAACGCAGGCAAGCTTCGACGAAATGTTCCCGGCGGTCGTTTCTGCTGGCGTCGGCGACGTAGCAGCAGTCACGTACAGGAAGACAGCTCGCGGTCCGATGCTTCGTTTCTATCCGCACGGTCTCAGCGACCCAGAGCGGGCAATGTCCATGAGGCTCGCTGAAAGCGCCGTGGACCTGTCAAAGGTGTTCGAGTTGGTCGACATAGTTCACCGTTCGACGTTGGTGACGCCGTCCGGCCACCAGGGCGGAGCAAAGCTCTGGAAGAACCGGGAAAAGCACTATCCGGTACGGCACGTTGAAGTTGAGATCCAGGCCTACCTTCGGACGGGCCTCTCAGTAGGACTTCCCCTCTGCCGCATCAACCCCGAGCAGAATCTAGTGGCCGGCCGCCTCGATTTGGAGATCGAGGAGCTTGATCCAACGACTCGTCAGGTCTCGCGTCCCGCGATTCTCGAACTGAAAGTAATTCGGTCCTTCGGATCAACAGGGGCGTCTACTTCGAACTCCCAGACGGAGAAGTGGCTCAGCGAGGGTGTCGACCAAGCCCACGCATATCGGGAAGAGCGAAGTGCTCGCGCAGGGGCACTTTGCTGCTTCGACATGCGCGTAAATCCGACCGACGAGGCCTGCTTTAAGAAGGTCGAAAGCAAAGCGAGCGGGCTAAAAGTTGCCGTCAAGAGCTGGCCCCTGTACCCCGATGTGAAGCTTTTTCGTGCCGCTGGTGCTACAACCGCACTTTCAGCAGGCTCTCCGCAAGCGACGACTTGAAGCCCTGCTGCGCCGAGGTCTTCATATGTCTGATTGGCTCTGCGCTATATACGTCGTAGCCACGCGCCGACAGCAACTCCTTGATGACGTCCGCAACCGGAACATGGGTCTGCCCGTACCTGCTGTCACCGACAACCATCCAGCATTCGCCGCCCGCTCGTAGGGAGCGAAGGACGGTCTCCGTCACCTCTAGGAGATCCTGGAAGTATCCGCCGACCATCGCTGGGAGATGCTTACTCCATAGACTGTCCTTCTCTGCATCCAGACCGTGAAGCGTCGCGCTTAGGATGGTCGACCCGTCAGGCGCCGGCTTATAGGTACGAGACACCTGCACGTGTGACGCTAGGGTGTTTCGTCGCAAAGTAATGTTGCTTGTGGTATCCGTCAAATAGCCCAACATCCAGAGTTGAACATTGTATACGTCGGTGTAGTCGAAAGAATTCGGATAGGGAGGCGAAAATACTGACAGATCGAACAGGTTGGTGAATGTTTGGGTCCGAGCGTCGCCGTGCACGACCTTTGAATGCACGTTTGGGCGGCCAGCGAAAGTAATGATATCTGCGATAGCACTTTCGACGCGCAGCGCGAAGAGCGAAAGCACTTCATTCGCGGTTACTGAACGCTCCTGCCAATTCCGTCGGTAACGTCGCCCTTTTCCGCTCACGAGGACGTTGCTGACCTCTGTCAGCATCCCGCCAACGACGACCCGGAAGAACCGACGGCTGTGCTCGTCGTCAGCGGCGGCTAAGTCGATGGCTTCCAAGAGTGCAACCAGCGCAGATGCGACTTCGGTCCCGAAAATCCATCGTCCCCCCACGCCTGGCTCGATGAACGTCGGCGGTAGCACAGCTCGCGCCAGGTCAAGGTCGGGGACAATCCGTCGACTTACCCGACGGACGTCACGCAATCGCGCTACTAGTAGGTCCGAGTTGTACGTGTGAAGCTTCGCTCTTATTACATCAGCCAGATAGGGATTGACCTCTACGGTCGTCGATTCGATCCCTAGCATCTGACAGGTGAGGGCCGTAGTCCCACTTCCGCCGAAGGGGTCAAGACACGCGTTGACATCACCACCAACACTGTTTACGGCCTGATAGATAAGTTCGGGGGCGAAAGCTTCCTTGAAGTTATGCCACTTCTGGAAGGCCAGGGGCGTCGCTCCGTCATTTGTGCCCAGCGAAGCGATGTCCCTGCCCCTCGTCCAGGTCGAGTACATCGAATCAGTATCAGCGACACTCATCGCGCGAGTTGCCGGACGCAGGAAACCATGACCGGTGAGTCTAGCTACGCGAGGGTGGTCAGGCAGCGCCGCCTCGCCGCAGCGATCGACCAAGTCCCAACCGATTCGTCGGCTCCTCGGGAGCAACCGCTAGCAAGCGCGGCGCGGTCAGCGGTCAACATGCTCGTTTCTGTCTGCCCACGCCCTCCCCGCGACGGGGACGTTCAGCTCAACGCCCACCGACACCAGGAACGCCGCCGCCCGTGCACTCAGGATCCCGAACTCAATCCGGTCGCTGAAGCGCGTCGCGCCGAGCGCGAACTTATCGATGCTGAACGCCGAGATGCCGCGGGTAATCCCCTCCAGCGACGGGCCGCCGATGCCCATTAGGCGGCATCGCGTCCACGAACGGCCGCGAAGGGTCGATCGGCCGACCGCTCGACTGCAGCATCCGCTCGACCAGCTCCCCCTTGACATCAGGTTGGTCAACTCGTGCCGACCGTAGCGGCCACGGACGCCCGCGTCGGCTCCCGGACGACCGTGGAACGACCGTTGTCGAGTTGCACCCGGGCGACGTACCGGCCCTTCACCACCTGCGCCAGCCGTACTTCCAGAGGGTCGAGCCGGTCGCCTAGCGGTAGAGGGGACGGGCTGCGCTTCAAGTTGCTTCGAGTCGAGCTCGGCTTGGTATACGAGCAGGTGCTGCTGCAGCATCGGGAGGAACGGCGGGGGACGTTGACGGTCCGGACGCCACTCCGGTCTTGGGTGAGCTGATCGGGCGACCGCACTCCGCGCAGGCCCCCGGGATCGACCGGTCGGCCTCCTTGTCCACTTTGCAAGCAGGGGGTTGGGGGTTCGAGTCCCCCATGAATCGCCCCGGGTTTCGTAGAGGCTCGTTCAGTTGGAACCAGCGGTTGCCGGTGCCGGTGTTTCAACGTAGTCACTGACCATCTCAGATGCCCAGTGATTGACCTCGAACTCGGCTGGTGGGACCTGCTTCAACTCGCCGTGCAGACGCCGGTGGTTGAACCAGTCGACGTACTCCGCGACCGCGAGTTCGACGTCGGCGACGGACTTCCAGCCGCCCTTCGGGCGCATCATCGGGTTACGGATGCATTCGGCCTTGAACAGCGAGTTCAACGCCTCAGCCATCGCGTTGTCGTAGGAATCTCCCTTGGAACCCACCGACGCGACGGCCTCGGCTTCGGCCAGTCGCTCGGTGTAGCGAATCGCGCGATATTGGACTCCGCGGTCGCTGTGATGCACCAAACCGGTCACGTCCTGGCCGGCCCGCTGCCGCTCCCACAGACCCATGTCGAGGGCGTCCAGGGCCAGGTCGGTGCGCAAGGACGTGGACACCTGCCAGCCCACGATCTTCCTGCTGAACACATCCAGGACGAACGCCACGTAGGTCCACCCCGCGTGGGTTCGGACGTAGGTCAGGTCTGCCACCCACAACTGGTTCGGTGCCGACGCCACGAACTTTCGCGACACGAGATCCTCGGGGCGCTCGGTCTCTGCGCCGTCACCGATGGTGGTCCTGCGGCCCTTCTCCCGCCGGATCCCGCGCAGACCCTCGGCGCGCATCAGCCGCTCGACGGTGCACCTGGCCACCGTGACGCCGTCGCGGTTCAACGCCGCGTGGATCTTCCGCGCACCGTAGACACCCAGGTTCGCCCGGTGGACCACGTGGATGTCCTCGACCAACGCCGCATCTCGCTGCGATCGCGCGGACGGCTCGCGGGTCTTCGATGCGTAGTAGCCGCTCGGGGCGACCTGCACGCCGGCGCTCTTCAGCACCGCGCAGATCGGCTCGACCCCGACCTCGCGCCCCTCGACGACGTCGTGTCGGTGGGCGTCGATGTAGGCCACTACCTGGTGGTGGGGCGGTCGAGCTCCGCCGCGAAGAAAGCCGAAGCCGTCTTCAAGATGTGGTTCGCCCGTCGTAGCTCGCGGTTCTCCTGCTCGAGCTGGGCGATCCGCTGCGCCTCAGCCGTCGTGGTGCCCGGTCGGACACCGCCGTCGATCTCGGCCTGCCGCACCCAGTTCCGCAGAGCCTCCGGATGCATCCCGAGCTGCTCAGCCACTCGGCTGATCGCGCCCTGCTTCGTCGCCGGGTCTGCCCGCAACTCCACCGCCATCCGGGTGGCACGCTCACGCAACTCGTCGGGGTACTTCCTCGGTGCTGCCATGACTCTCATCCTCCATGGATTGAGAGCCTCCACCAGACCCGGGGCGATTCACCCAGGCTCCACTGAAAGACCTGGGGGTCCACCCCGGGTCTTTCTTCATTTCGGGGCGTCTCTGGATGACGGCTGGCCGGCCCGGTGCCCATCAACGCGGCCCCTTTGGGTCACCAGGTAACCTCAAAGGGCCGCGCAGATGGGTCAGGGGCCCGACGCACGCAGCAACCGGCCGGGGGAACCGCCTGGCGAGCGGCGGCGTCCAACCGGCGACGCCCAGGAGGACTCCATGCCCGTACGACTGTCCGCCGCGCTCGCGGCCCTCGCCCTGATGCCCCTGCTCGTGCTCGTGCTCGCAGGCCTCGCGCCCGCCTCCGCCGACTGCGTCGCGGCGGAGTTCCCGCCCGCCGGTTCGCCGGTCATCTTCTCCGGCACGGCCGTGGAGGAGCGGGGCACCTACACGAAGTTCGAGGTCGAGCGCGTCTGGGAGGGCCCCGACCTCGCCGAGGAGGTCTGGGTGCAGGGCGGTCAGGAGCAGGAGTCGTGGCCGTTCAGCCTCTTGGGCCAGGTGATGAGCAGCTTGGACGCGGAGTTCGACCTGGGCGAGCACTACGTCGTCGGCGCCGCCGACGACTTCTCCACCACCATCTGCTCGGTCACGGACGCTGAGGCGCACGAGGTGCCGGCGGACGCGCGTACGCCTGTCGAGGGCGGCGCGCAGGGCGCCGACGTGCCCCTCAGTCCCTGGATCGCCACGCTGCTCGTGGCGGGTGCAGCCGCAGGCGTCCTCACGGCCGCGGTGGTCCTGGTGCGCCGCCGTCGCGCCATCGCCCCCGGCTGAGCGTGCGCCGCACCCTCAGCCAGCCGCCGGTCGGCTGCCGACCAGGCCCCACCTAGAATCGCCAACGTGCGTGTCCCCGTCCTGCTCCGCCCGGTGGCGCTGGGAGCACACCTCTTCGGCCTCTTCTGCGTCGGTCTGGCGATCATCCTCGGCTTCTGGCAGCTCGGCTCGTGGCAGGACCAGCGCGACGAGGGCGCGACCGACCGGTCCGAGCTCGAGGCCGTCCCGCTCGCCGAGGCGCTGGGACCGGACGACCCCTTCCCGCAGGACGCCGTCTCGCGCCCGGTCACCATGGTCGGCACGTGGCTGCCCGACTCGACGCTGTACGTCGAGGGTCGCGACAGCGGCGACCGCACCGGCTACTGGGTGATGACGCCCCTGGCGGTGGGCGAGGAGGCCGACGCAGCCGAGTCACCGGCCCTCCTGGTCGTCCGCGGCTGGGTCGCCTCCATCGATCCCCGCCCCGCGACGCCCCGTGGTCAGGCTGAGCTCACCGCGTGGCTGCAGCCGCCGGAAGGCACGGCCGGCGTCACCGACTCCGACCGCTCCGACGACGTGATCCCGCAGGTGCGCCTGGGCGACGCGATCCAGCACGTCGACCAGGACCTCTACGGCGGGTTCGCGGTGGTCGACGTGGACGCCGACAACATCAACGCCGGCACCGAGGGACTCGAGCCGGTGGGTGTCGACGAGGTGCCCGAGGTGGCGGCGACCACGGGCTGGCGCAACCTGCTCTACGGCCTGGAGTGGTGGATCTTCGCCGGCTTCGCGGCCTTCATCTGGCTGCGCTGGTGCCGCGACGAGCTCGTGGCTGCCCGCACCCCCGACGCGGTTGCCTCGGACGGGTAACCTCGCGGTGTGAAGAAGGCTCTGACCCGCTACCGCGTGATGGCCTACGTGGTCGGCGTGCTGTTGATCGTGCTCTGCCTCATCGGCGTCCCGTTGTCGAACTTCGACGGCTCCCCCATGTGGGTGGGTGACAAGATCCCCACCCCGAACTGGTTCGACGAGGGCAGCCGCGCCAACAACCTCGGCGAGTTCATCACCAGCATCCTCGGCACCGCCCACGGCTGGCTCTACATGATCTTCCTCGTCTTCGCGTTCTCGCTCGCGCGCAAGGCCAAGTGGTCGATGGGCTACACCCTCGGCATCCTGGCCGCCGGCACGATCCCGATCGTGTCGTTCTGGGCCGAGCACAAGGCGACCCAGCGCATCAAGCGCGACCACCCTGAGGAGTTCGCCGGACGGACCACTGACCAGGTGGGACAGTTGCAGTCGTGAAGACCGCGTTCGTGCTGGGAGGTGGCGGCATCCTCGGTGCCGTCGAGGTTGGCATGCTGCGTGCGCTCCTCGAGCGCGGCATCACCCCCGACCTGGTGATCGGCACGAGCATCGGCGCCCTCAACGGCGCGATCGTCGCTCACGAGCCCAGCCTCGCCGCGGTCGAGCGCATGACCACGCTGTGGCGCGGCACCGAGCTGGCGCGTGAGCTCTACGGCGACTCGCCGCTGCGTACCGTCAAGAGGGCGGTCTCCAGCGGCACCCACCTCGCTGACCCCGGACCGATCCGCCGGATCCTGCACTCGGAGCTGGGCGACGCCGAGTTCTCCGACCTCGCGGTGGAGTTCCAGGTCTGCGCCTCGAGCATCGAGCGGGCCGCGGAGCACTGGTTCATCGACGGTCCCGTGATCGACGCCGTGCTGGCCAGCGCCGCCGTCCCAGGTCTGCTGCCTCCCGCCCGCGTCGGCGACGAACACTTCCTCGACGGCGGCATCGTCAACTCGATCCCGCTGGGTCGTGCGGCTGCGATGGGCGCCACCCGCATCTTCGTGCTCCAGGTCGGGCGCATCGACCGCCCGCTGACCGTGCCGAGCAAGCCGTGGGAGGTGGCCCGTGTCTCCTTCGAGATCGCGCGTCGCCACCGCTTCGTACGCGAGCTGGCCGAGCTCCCGGACCACGTCGAGGCCCACGTGCTCCCGGCGGCCGGGACGTCGGCGCGCGACGACTCGTTGCTCGCCTACCGCGACTTCTCCAGCGTCGAGGACAAGATCGAGGCCACCTACCTGGCCTCCATGCTCCACCTGGAGCGTCTGGGCATCAGCTGACGCCTTCGTACGCACTCGAGGCGGCACCCGCCGGTCTCCCGGTGGGTGCCGCCTCGAGGTGAGTCAGCGTCGAGTGTGAGTCAGTCCCGCGAGGGCTTCTCGCCGGAGGAGTAACCCTCGGTCGGGGGGACGTCGACCACGTCGGCCGGGTTGTCGGGCGTGGTGACCGGGTGCGGAGCCTCGGTCGCGTCGGCCAGGGCCTCGGCCGGGTCGGCACCCGCCGGGTCGTCAGCGACGTGGGCCCCGGAGTTGGAGGCGGGCGGAGGCGTCGGGGTCGCCGGCGTCGAGGCCGGCTGCCACTTCGCGGACTCCTTCTTGGCGCTCAACTTCTTGGCGACGACGCCGAGCACGGCGGCGAGACCCCCGAAGAGCAGCACCTTGCGCAGCTTGCCGCCCTTGGACTTCGGCGGCGCGGGGTTGAGCTCCGCGGCCTTGGCATCGACGAAGTGCTGGGCACTCTCGGTGGCGCTGCTGGCGACGTCGACCGCCTGGGCCAGCCCGGCCACGGTCGCTGCCTTGCCCTGCTCGATGAGGGGTGCGGCCTGCTTGAGGCCCTCCTGCGCCAGCTCGGACGCCTGCGCCAGCACTGCCTCCACCTGGGGCTTTGCCTGCTCGGCCACGTCCTGTGCCTTCTCGATCAACGACTTCTGCTTGCGCAAACCCATCTCGATCCCTTCCTTCGGTTGGTGCGTCCATCTCACCACGCCACGCAAACGACCACCAGTGGCCACGCGCGGGGTGGGCCTTCACCGGTGCGTGGCAGGATCAGGGGGCAAGTTCCCACCACTGATCGAGAGGCGCCTCATGGCTGACCTGCAGGCCACCCTGAAGACCAACAAGGGTGACATCGTCATCAACCTGTTCCCCAACCACGCTCCCGAGACCGTGGACAACTTCGTCGGTCTGGCCGAGGGCACCAAGGAGTACAAGGACGACGCCGGCCGCTCCGGCGTCCCGTACTACGACGGCCTGGGCTTCCACCGCGTCATCGACAACTTCATGATCCAGGGCGGCTGCCCCCTCGGCACCGGCACCGGTGGCCCGGGCTACACCTTCAAGGACGAGCCGCACCCCGAGCTCGTCTTCGACAAGCCCTACCTGCTCGCCATGGCCAACGCCGGCCCGGGCACCAACGGCTCGCAGTTCTTCATCACCGTGGCGCCGGCCCCGTGGCTGAACTTCAAGCACACCATCTTCGGTGAGGTGGCCGACCAGGCCTCGCGCGACGTGGTCGACGCCATCGCCAAGGCTCCGACCGGCCGCAACGACCGTCCGGTCGACGCCGTGGTCATCGAGCACGTCGAGATCACCCGCTGATCCACCCCGGGTGACGACGAGAAGGCATCGAGGAGACCTGTGAACGACCAGTCGGCCCAGCCTCCCGTCGACCCCACCCACTCCGCGTCCGGGGTGCCGCAGTGCTACCGGCACCCCGGACGGGAGACGTACATCCGCTGCCAGCGCTGCGACCGGCCGATCTGCCCCGACTGCATGCGCGACGCCGCCGTGGGCTTCCAGTGCCCCGACTGCGTCAGCGAGGGCGCCAAGGAGACCCGTCAGGGCCTCACGCCCTTCGGCGGCAAGCGGTCGGCCAACCCGCAGGCCACCTCCATCGGCCTGATCGCCATCAACGTGGCGATCTGGGTGGCCGTGGTGGCCACCGGCGGCGCCGGATCCTGGCTGGCCGACCAGCTGATGCTCTCCCCCCTGGGGTCCTGCCTGGCCAACGACCCCGGGACGTGGTTCCCCAACGCCACCACCGCGGAGCTCTGCTCGCAGGTCCCCGGCGCCTCGTGGCACCCAGGACTCGCGGACGGCGCGTTCTGGCAGGTGCTGACGCACGGGTTCGTCCACGTCGGCATCTGGCACATCGCGCTCAACGCGATGGGGCTGTGGATCCTCGGGCCGCCGGTGGAGCGCGTCCTGGGCCGCGCCCGCTTCCTTGCCGTCTACCTGCTCTCCACCCTCGGCGCCGGCGCCACGGTCTTCGCCTTCGCCGACGTCCACTCCTCCACGCTGGGCGCGTCAGGCGGCGTGTTCGGGCTGATGGGCGCGCTGCTCCTGATCTCCTGGCGCGTGGGCGGCGACGTACGCGGCCTGCTCATGCTGCTGGCCCTCAACGCGTTCATCACCGTGACGATCCCGGGCATCTCCTGGCAGGGCCACCTCGGCGGCTTCGTCGCCGGCGCCGTGGCCACGGCCGTCCTGGTGCTCGCCCCCAAGGGCCCGCACCGGGCCAGGTGGCAGTGGGCCGGTCTCGCCCTGATCGGCCTGGTCATCGCGGCCGCCTTCGTCGCCCGCGGACTGGCCCTGGCCTGAGTCGCGTACGCCCGTGGCCCGCGTCCGGCCACACACACGGAACCCGCCCTTCGAGGCGGGTTCTTGTGTTTCGGAGCTCTGGCAGGGCCCTTCCTGTGGAGAGAGACTCTTGGGATGGGCCTGACAGTCGTCAGCCTGTGGAGAACTTGGTCATTCCCGGCGGGAGACCGGGGAAAATCCTCCACAGATGGGGATGAACCTGTGCATAACTACAGGGATGTAATTCGTCCACAGGCTTCTCCCCAGATGTGGATGAGCAACGTCCCGGCGAATGACAGCGAGGGCCGCACCCGATCAACGGGTACGGCCCTCGCGGAGACCTGGTGGAAGAAGCAGGTGGAGGGGTGCTCACTCCCAGCGCGTGGCGAAGGAGAAGCCCGCCGCCATGAAGCCGATGCCCACCAGCAGGTTGTAGTTCTGCAGGTCGTTGAAGACCCACATGTCGTAGATCTTGTCGCCGCTGAAGATGTAGAACGTGCAGATCCACAGCAGGCCGATCAGGAAGCAGCCCAGCATCCCGACCACGACGCCGCGGCCGCGGCCCAACGGGGTGGAGGGGTGGGCGGAGACCATGAGTCCGACGATGATCGCGCCGAAGCCGATCAGGTAGTTCCACTTGCCGAGGTCGGCGATGAACGCCGGACCACCCGGCTTCTCCGCCGGGAAGACGGTGGGGTCGGGGCGCACGCCCGCGTAGTAGTACGCGATCCATGCGATCCCCGCCACGACCAGCAGCACCGCGATCAGCAGTCGGACGGAGACGAGCTTCTCCCGGGGTTCGACCGACTCGTTCTTGGCCTTGGGCTTGGACACCGCCGTGCTCCTAGTGGTGTGTGGTGGGACTCGGGTTGGTGGGCGCAGTTAGCGTAGTCGCCATGACGCACGGATCCCACGCTTCCCCCCCTCGCCGGGCATGGCGCTGGGGTACGCCCGTGGTCTTCCTGCTCAGCGGAACGCTCTTCATGGTCAGTGCGCAGAACAGTGACGGCACCGACCTGCGTCCCACCCGCTACACCGATCTTGCCTCCATCGTCGAGGCCGAGTCCGAGGAGCTGGAGCGCCTCAACGCCCAGGCGGCCGAGCTCGACGCCGAGGTGAAGGCGCTCAGCGCCTCGGTCGGCGACCGCAAGGCGCAGCGTACGAACGCCAGGGTCAAGGTCATGGAGGACCCGACCGGCTTCACGCCTCGCTCGGGCACCGGGGTGACCGTGACGCTCGACGACGCGCCGGAGTCGCTGATCGCCGGAGCGACCAGCAGTGAACGGATCAACGAGATGGTGGTCCACCAGCAGGACATCCAGGCCGTCGTCAACGCGATGTGGCGTGGTGGGGCCGAGGCGGTCACGATCATGGGACAGCGGATCATCTCCACCACGGGCATCAAGTGCAGCGGCAACACCGTGCAGCTGCAGGGTCAGCCCTTCTCGCCGCCCTACGTCATCACCGCCGTGGGCGACCAGCTCGCGATCTACAACGAGGTCCAGACCGACCCGGCGGTCGGACTCTTCCGTCAGGCCGTCGCCGACCCCGAGATCTCGCTGGGGTGGGACGTCGAGTTCCACGACTGGATCACCGCTCCCGCGTACGACGCGCCGGTCAACTTCTCCTACGCCGTGCCGCTGGAGTCCTGAGTCGTCAGTCCCGGTCGTCGCGCAGCTGTCCCGGCGGGGTCGGCGTGGGGGTGGGAGTGGTCGTGGGCGTGTCCGACGGCGACGGCGTCTCCTCGGGGGCCGGCTCCTCGTAGGTCGAGACAACGATCGTGACGGTGTCGCCGCTCGACCCTTCCTTGCCGGCCCGGGGGCTCTGCCGGATGACCGTGCCCTTCGGCTCGGTGGTGTCACTCGTCGTGAGGACGTCCGGCTCGAAGCCAGCGTCGCGCAGGGCCTTCTCGGCGGCCTCCTGCGTCATGCCGACGACGTTGGGGATCTCTTCGGGACCGTCGGAGACGAAGAGCGTCACCACGGTGCCCTCCGGGACCTCCTTGTAGGCCGCCGGGTCGGTGCGGACGACCTGGTTGAGCGGCTCGTCGGACTCGGTCACCTGGATGCGGACCTCGAGGTTGCGGTCCACGAGCACCTGGCGCGCCGCCTTGCGGTCCTGACCCACCAGGAACGGCACCTCGACCATGGGGGCACCGGTGGAGACCACCAGGTTGACCGAGGAGCCGGGGTCGACGTAGATCGCGCTCGGGTCCTGGCTGATCACCTCGTCGGCGGGGGCGTCTTCGTTGGCCTCGTAGTCGACGCGCCCCACCTTGAGCTCGGCGTCACCGATCGCCTCACGGGCCTCCGCCTCGGTCATGCCGATCAGGTTGGGGACCCGCACCTGGTCGTCGGCCGCCTCGAAGATCCGCGGCAGCACGAAGACCGCTGCGCTGATGAGCACGGCCAGGAGGCCGAGGATGAGCAGGACCAGACCACTGCGCTCGCGACGGTTGTCCTTGCCGGCGCCCCGGTCCCCGTTGCGGTCGTCGGTGGGGGCAGCGGGGATGGCCGGGGTGGCGACGGCCGTCTGGGAGGTGGCCGGCGGCTGCGGGGTCGGGGTAGCGAAGACTGCCTGGCCGGCGAGGTAGCGGTCGATGTCCTGGCGCATGGCGGCGGCGGACTGGTAACGGTCCTCCACCCGCTTGGCGAGCGCCTTGAGCACGATGGCGTCGATCTCCGGCGGCAGGTCGGCGTCGATCTCCGACGGAGGCGTGACGGGTTCACGGACGTGCTGGTAGGCCACCGAGACCGGGGACTCACCGACGAAGGGGGGACGGCCGGTGAGCAGCTCGTACAGCAGGCAGCCGGTGGAGTAGACGTCTGATCGTGAGTCCACGGTCTCGCCGCGGGCCTGCTCGGGGGAGAGGTACTGGGCCGTTCCGACCACGGCGGCGGTCTGCGTCATCGTCGAGGACGCGTCGGAGACGGCTCGGGCGATGCCGAAGTCCATCACCTTCACGTCACCCGAGGGGGTCAGCATGACGTTGGCCGGCTTGATGTCGCGGTGGATGATGCCCGCGCGGTGGCTGTAGTCGAGCGCCGCCAGCACACCGCTGGTGATCTCCAAGGCGCGCTCGGGGAGGATCTTGCGTCCCTCACGCAGGACTTCGCGCAGGGTGCGCCCCGCGACGTACTCCATGACGATGTAGGGCTGCGCGACGCCGCCCTGGGCCTCGTCGCTCCACTCCTCGCCGGTGTCGTAGACGGAGACGATCGCGGGGTGGTTCAGCGAGGCCGACGACTGCGCCTCGCGCCGGAAACGGGCCTGGAAGGTGGCGTCGGAGGCCAGGTCGGTCCGTAGGCGCTTGACCGCGACGGTGCGCCCCAAGCGGGTGTCGACACCCTTGCGGACCTCGGCCATGCCGCCTCGACCCAGCAGCTCGCCGAGTTCGTAGCGGCCGCCGACTGTCATCGGCTCGGACTTGCTCATCTCAGGCCTTTCACGACTCGAGCCTGGGGGTCAGGCTCTCGTCGGCGGGGGTCGTCTCGTCGTCGGTGGGAGTCGGGGTCGGCGTCGGCGTGGGGGTCGGCGTCGGCGTCGGGGTCGGGGTCGGCGTGGGCCGAGGGGTGGGGCTGGGCGTCGGGGTGGGTGTCGGAGTGGGGGTGGGCTCCGGCTCGGAGGCCTCCTCGCCCCAGAACGACACGGTGATCCTGTCACCCTTCTCGAGCGTGCCGGACGGGTTCACCTCGAACACCTCACCGGCCCGTTCGCCCCCGGGGTTCGTGCTCTCGTCGCGGGCCACTCGCAGGCCGAGGCGCTCGAGCTCGGCGACGACCTCGCGGACGTCGCGACCCACGTAGTCGGCCGCGTCGACCTCGACGCGATCGGGGTCCTCGGTCTCCTCGGACGTGGGGGACTGCGACGGGGTCTCTGGCGTGGTCGGCGGCTCGGAGTCGTCGTTGGAGCGCCACCACAGGAAGCCACCGATGAGCAGTGCGAGGAGCAGGAGGACCACGATGACGATGACGGCGGTACGTCCCGACTTCTGGTCGTCGTCCCTCGGCGGCGTGGTCACCGGCGCCGCACCGGTGGGCGTCGGCGTCATCGCCGTGACCGGCACCGCCTCGGTCGGCGCCAGCACGGCGGTCGGCTCGGTGGGGGGAGTCGCGGCCACGACGGTCTGGTCGCCCAGCGGTCCGGCGTACGCCGCGGGGTCGCGCAGGGCGGCAGCGAACTCCGAGCCGTCGGCGAAACGGTCCTCGGGCTTCTTCGACAGGGCGCGGCGTACGACCTGGGCCAGGTCGGCCGGGACGTAGTCGGGGAGCTCGGGCACGGGGTCGCGCAGGTGCTTGAGGGCGGTGGCGACCGGGGAGTCCGCCTGGAAGGGGCGTCGCCCGGTCAGGCACTCGAAGGCCACCACACCGAGCGAGTAGACGTCGGAGGCGGCGGTGGCCCGCCCACCCTCGGCCTGCTCGGGGGAGAGGTACTGCGGGGTGCCCATCACCTGGCCGGTCTGGGTCAACGCCACGGCCTCGGCGGCGCGGGCGATGCCGAAGTCGGTGACCTTGACCTGGCGCTGCGGCGTGACCAGCAGGTTGGCGGGCTTCACGTCGCGGTGCACGATCCCGGCGCGGTGCGCCGCGCCCAGCGCGTCGCCGACCTGGGCGAGGAGGTCGCGCACGGCGTCCGGCGCCATCGGCGCGTCGGGCCTGATCAGGTTCGACAAGGGCTGGCCGTCGACCAGCTCCATGACCAGGAAGGGTCGCGGCGGTCCGCCGTCGGGGTTGTTGGCCTCGCCGACGTCGTAGACCGCAGCGATCCCGGGGTGGGAGAGCTGCGCGGCGTGCTGGGCCTCGGACTCGAAGCGGTGGCGGAACATCGCGTCGTCGGCGTACTCGGCCTTCAACAGCTTGACCGCGACCTCGCGGCCCAGGGCAGTGTCGGTGGCGCGCCAGACCTCGCCCATGCCACCAGTGGCGATGCGGGACTCGAGGACGTAACGCCCACCCGGTCCGACACTCGTGGGGCTGCTCATCGGGAGATCACCGCTTCCATCACTGCCTTTGCGATCGGGCCGCCGAGTCGCCCACCGGCGACCTCGCCGCGGGGGATGTCGGCACTCTGGATCATCACGGCGACTGCCACCTCCGGGTCGTCGGCGGGGGCGAACGAGACGAACCACGCGTAGGGCGGGACGTCGTCGATGCCCGACTGGGCGGTGCCGGTCTTGCCGGCCACCTTCACGCCGGGAATGGCGGCGGGGCTCGCGGTGCCGCTGTCGACCGTGCCGACCAGGAGGTCGGTGAGCTCACGGGCCGTACGCGCGGAGATGGCGCGGTGCAGCTCCTCGGGCTCGATGGTGTCGAGCACCTGGAGCTGGGGAGTGCGGTACTCGTCCACGAGGTAGGGCTTCATCACCTTGCCGCCGTGGGCGATGCCGCCGGCGACCATGGCCATCTGCAGCGGGGTCGCGGCGACCTCGAACTGGCCGAGTCCGCTCTGGCCGGTCTGCGCGGCATCCATGTCGCGGGGGAAGACCGAGACCGCCTGGGGCAGGTCGTCCAGGTACTCCTCGTTGAAGCCGAAGCGCTCGGCGCGCTCCTGCATCGCCTCAGCGCCCACCTCGACGGCGAGCGCGGCGAAGGTGGTGTTGCAGGAGTTCTGCATCGCCTGGCGGAAGCTGACCGTCTTGGCGCCGCAGGACCGGCCCTCGTTGTCGATGCGTCCGGACTCGCCGGAGGTCAGCGGCAACTGGTAGGAGGGACCGCCGGGCACCTGCGAGTCGGCGTTGTACTTGCCCGACTCGAGCGCGGCGGCGGCGGTGACCAACTTGAAGGTGGAGCCCGGCGGCAGGCGCATCCCGGCGGCACGGTTGATCAGCGGCTCGGCCGGGTCCTTCTGGAGCCGCTCCTGCTCCTTGATGATCTCCCCGAAACGGTGGCTGGCGAGCTTGTTGGGGTCGTAGGTCGGCAGCGACACCGACGCCAGGATCTTGCCGGTCGAGGGCTCGATGGCGACGACCGCGCCCTTCACGTTGCCGGGGAGGGACGAGAGTCCGTCGTACGCCGCCTGCTGCGCCGCAGCGTTGATCGTGAGCTGCACGTTGCCGCCCTTGGGGGAGCGGTTGCTCAGCATGTCGATGACCCGGTTGACGAAGAGCCGCGAGTCCTGGCCCGAGAGCACGGGATTCTGCGTGCGCTCGAGGGCGGTGGTGCCGAACCAGTTGAAGCGGCCGGTGAGGTGGGCGTACAGCAGGGGGCGCGGGTACTCGCGCTGGAACTTGTACTGGTCGTCGGTGGGCACCGACTTCGCCACGGGCTGGCGGCCCACCAAGATCGCCCCGCGCTCGCGGGAGAAGTTGTCGGCGATGACGCGCTGGTTGTGGCCGTCCTCGGCGAGGGTCTCGGCGCGGAAGACCTGGAGCCAGGTCACGTTGACCAGGAGCAGCAGGAAGAGGCCCAGGCAGAAGATGGAGATCATCCGGATCGGCTTGTTCATCGCAGTCTCACCACCTGGGTGGTCTCGTTCAGGTCCTCGTCGGTGTCGGGGGTCAGCTCCGGTGGTGGCTTGCGGGCGTGGTCGGAGACCCGCGCCACGAGGGCGATGATCACCCAGTTGGCGATCAGCGACGAGCCGCCGTAGGAGACGAACGGGGTGGTGAGACCCGTCAGCGGGATCAGCGCGGTGACGCCGCCAATGACCACGAACGTCTGGAGCGCGATGACCGAGCCGAGGCCGACGGCCAGCAGCTTGCCGAAGCCGTCACGGCAGATCAGGGCGGTGCGCAGCGACCGCTCGACGATCAGGCCGTAGCAGAGGATGACGGCCATGACGGCGGTCAGACCCAGCTCCTCGCCGATCGCCGCCAGGATGAAGTCGGACTCCACGACGGGGATGCGCCACGGCATGCCCTCGCCGAAGCCGCGTCCGATCAGGCCACCCCACGCCATGCCGAAGAGACCCTCGACGAGCTGGCCGGAGCCGGGCTTCGCGTCGATGTAGGCCATCGGGTCCTGCCAGATCCGCACGCGGTTGCGCACGTGGCCGAAGGCGAAGTAGGCCAGCGTCGCGCCGGCGGCGAAGAGCACGGAGCCGACGACGATCCACCCGGGCCTCTCGGTGGCGACGTAGAGCAGCACCAGGAAGAGGCCGAAGAAGAGCAGGGCCGAGCCGAGGTCGCGCTGCACCGCGAGGATGCCCAGGCTGATCAGCCACATCAGCAGGATCGGGCCCAGGTCGCGGCCGCGCGGAAGGTCGATGAAGAGGATGCGCCGTCCGGCCAGCGCCAGCGCGTCGCGGTGACGCACGAGGTAACCGGCGAACGCGATGACCAGCAGGACCTTGGCGATCTCGCCCGGCTGGAAGGTCATGCCGGCGACCTTGATCCAGATCTTGGCGCCGTAGTTGCTGAAGCCCAGGCCGGGCACCATCGGCAGCAGCAGCAGGATCACCGCCGCCAGCGCCGAGGTGTAGGTGAACCGCTGCAGCAGGCGGTGGTCACGCACCACGAAGAGCGTGGCGACGAAGAGGGCGACCCCGAGGGTCATCCAGATCAGCTGCTGCTGGGCCAGGCCGCCGATCTCCTTGCCGCGCGCCAGGTCGATGCGGTAGATCACCGCGAGCCCGAGCCCGTTGAGGGCGGCCACGACCGGCAGGAGCACG
Organism: Nocardioides jishulii; assembly: GCF_006007965.1. Lineage (NCBI taxonomy): Bacteria > Bacillati > Actinomycetota > Actinomycetes > Propionibacteriales > Nocardioidaceae > Nocardioides > Nocardioides jishulii. The sequence goes on from NZ_CP040748.1 coordinate 32,898, forward strand.
GGGTCGGCGTACGGCGCCAGGAAGCGCAGCGCCACGTGGGCGGCGAGCAGCAGGGCGGTCAGCCAGCCGCCGTAGCCCACGATGTTGACGGGGATCTCGCCGTTGACGCCGACGCCGACCGCGGCGTACGCCCCCAGGCCGACGGCGAGGGCGAGGATGAGGAGGAAGAGCTCGGCACCGCGGCGGCTGCGGTGCACGAAGCCCATGAGCGAGCTGGGCGCGGAGCCGGAATGGGTCAGCTGGGCCATCTCACTCCCCGAACTGCTGGGCAGCAAGGTTGTCGACGGTGGTGCGCGCCGCCTCGAGGTCGGCGGCGGCGATGCCGTCCTGGACCAGCTGGGCGTCGTAGTCGGAGAGCCCGTCGACGACGACGTCGGTGGTCTCGTAGGGGTGGAAGAGCTCGAACCCGCCCGGCAGGGTCGTGTCGACGCCGCGGTAGATCGTCACGACGCCGTCGTCCTCGCCCACGAAGAACTGGTGCTGGGTCCACCACCAGGCGCCCACGCCGACCACCCAGGTGACGCCGGCGAGCGTGAGCACCACCAGGAGGGCGCGCAGCCACGCGAAGCGGTGCGGCGCACGCGGGGCGTAGCGGACCGCCTCCACGTCGAGTGGGTCGGTGGCGATCGCACCGCTGGCCCCGTCGGGGAGTGCGGTGCTGGAACGCGGCGTACGCGCCTTCACGGTCGCCTCGCCGAGCGGGGCACCTGCCGTACGCGGGAGGTCGGCCGCCGCGCCCACGAGGAGCGGGTCGGCGTCGACGGGGGCGTCGGAGGCGGGGACGACGTCGGCGACCACGCAGGTCACGTTGTCGGTGCTGCCGGCCTCCAGGCTGGCACGGACGAGCTCGACGGTGGCGAAGTCGGGTGTGCCCTGGCCGAGGATGGCGCCCAGTCGCTCGTCGTCGAGGACGCCCGAGGCGCCGTCGGAGCAGAAGAGGAGGCGGTCACCGGGGCTCAGCGCCACCGTGAAGAGGTCGGGTGCCGGGTCGCGGACGCCGTCGAGCGCCTTGAGGATCAGGTTGCGGTGGGGGTGGACCCGCGCCTCGTCGTCGGTGATCCGGCCCTCGTCGACGAGCCCTTGGACGAACGTGTGGTCGTGGGTGAGCTGGCTCAGCTCGCCGTCGCGCAGCAGGTAGGCCCGCGAGTCGCCGACGTGGCCCAGGCCGAGCGACTGGCCGTCGAAGAGGCCCACGGTGGCGGTGGTGCTGGTGCCGTCGAGGCTCTGGTCCTCCTCGGCGAGCTCGGCGATCCGGTCGTGGGCGCGGTGCAGGGCACCGGCGAGGCGCTCCAGCAGGTCCTCGGAGGACGGTTCGTCGAGGCGTCGCAGGACCTGCACGGCCGTGGAGGAGGCGACGTCGCCGCGGGCAGCACCGCCGACGCCGTCGCAGACGAGCAGCAGCCACGGTCCGGCGTAGCCGGAGTCCTGGTTGTCCTTGCGGACGCGGCCGACGTCGGAGAGGGCTGACCAGTGCAACCGGAGCGCGCCGTTGCCGCCCTCGGGTCCGTCGGCGTCGGGGCGCACGGCCGGCCTGATGGCGGTGTCGGTGTCGAGCTCGGTCACGGCGGTGCCCTACTTCCGGAGCTCGAGGAGGGTCTTGCCGATCCGGACCTGCGTGCCGACGCTGACGGCGAGCGGCTCGGTGATGCGGGAGGAGCCGACGTAGGTGCCGTTGGTGGAGCCGAGGTCCTCGACGTACCACTGGTCGCCCGACAGCGCGATGCGCGCGTGGCGGGTTGAGACGTAGTCGTCGTCGAGGCGGATGGCGGCGTCGGAGCCGCGGCCGATCAGGACCGGTTCACCGTTGAGGTCGGCCCGCTCGCCGGCGTTCGCACCCTCGACGACGAGCACGTGGGTGGGCGAGCCGCGGCGGCGCGGCGCCTTGCTGGGCTTGCCGGCCTTCCCGGGCTTGGCGCGCGGGGCTCCGCGCGCCGCACGGGGCTCCGGCACGCGCGCACCGAACATGTCGGAACGCACCACCGAGATGGCGGCCAGCACGAAGATCCACAGGACCGCCAGGTAGGCGAAGCGGATCAGGAAGAGCGTCAGCTCGGACACGGTTCAGTTCCTTCCCGCGCTCGGCCCCGCGTGATCGTCGGTGAAGAGTACGCGGATGTCGGTGCTGCCGATGCGGACGGTCGAGCCGTTGCCCAGGCGTGCGCGGTCGACTCGCTGGCCGTCGACGAGCATGCCGTTGGTGGAACCGAGGTCGGCCACGGTGACGTAGGGGCCGTCACCGCGCTCGACGCAGTCGAACTCGACGTGGCGCCGGCTGACGCCCGGGTCGTTGATGCGTACGTCGGACTCGGTGCCGCGCCCGACGACGACGCCGGGGGGCAGGAGCGGGTGCTTGGTGCCGTTGATCTCGAGCACGGCGTGCGGCTTGCGGGCGCGCGAGCGGTGGTCGTCACCGCCCGTGACGCTGGCGCGGGCCGAGCTGCGTACGCGCATCTGCCCGGTGGGCAGGTCGGGCGCGTGCTCGAAGGTGATCTCGATCGGGCCGGGGAAGACGTAGCCCTGGGCCTCGGCGTGCTCCTCGAGCTGCTCGGCCAGGTCGCGCGCCATCGCGTTGTCGTAGGGAGCGAGGCGGTCGAGGTCGCCGTCGGCCAGCTCGACCTGGAACTGGTTGGGGACCAGGCGTCGGTCGCGGCTCAGGATCTGCGAGTTGTTGTCGACCTCGCGCTGGAGCGCGGCCGAGATCTCGACCGGCTGCACGGCGCTGCGGAAGGCGCGGGCGAAGGCACCGGAGATGAGGTTCTCCAGGCGCTGCTCGAATCGTTGCAGGGCGCCCACGCGACCTCCTTCTCATCCGGGGTGGTGGTCGGACAGGGCAGTGCGACCTGTGGCGATGCTATCGGGGCAGGGTGACGAACAACCGTTCCCACTGCGGGGACAAGGTGAAACCTGTGTGCAGGAGCGGTGTGGCGTACGCCGCTGTGCACGCGCCGCGGTTGCCGCGGTCGTGCCCCGGTTTGGGCTGGAGCGGCCGTGTGGGATATGTTCTCAACGCTTCAAGCGCGAGTGGCGGAATAGGCAGACGCGCACGGTTCAGGTCCGTGTGTCCGAAAGGACGTGGGGGTTCAACTCCCCCCTCGCGCACGTGAAGAAGGCCCCGATCTAACGATCGGGGCCTTCTGTCATTCTCGTCGTGGTGCTGGGCGTCAGTTCACCCAGACGTCCGAGGTCGCGATGGCGCTGAGCTGCTCGACGGAGAGCAGTGGGGCGTCACGAGTGGGGGTGGAGCCGGGAGTCTCGGGCCCCGCGGCGGTGGTCGACCTCACCGTCACCCCCACACCATCGGCCCGCTGGTAGGAGGCACGGTTGTAGGTGATGACCGAGCCATCCTTGTCGGAAGCGAGTTCCTGGGTGTCCAGGCGTCCGCCTTCGTCCTGCCTGCAGGAGCTGGCCGGGCACGCGGGCGGATTCTCGACCGTGAAGTTGTAGGGAGCCGACTCCAGCAGCACCTCCACGTAGGAGACGCCTCCGCCGTCGTCGACCAGGAGGCCCTTGCGCGTGTACGAGGTGAAGTAGACGTCGTGGGAATAGGCGGCGGCGAAGGTCGCCGCGTCCAGCTCGGTGATGGTCACTCCCGGCACTGCCTCCTCGATCATCGTGGCGAGCTCGGCGCCAGCGCCGGCGGCATCGAAGGCGAGGGTGCCCAGCGGGTACTCCTCGAGGAACGCCGCGGCGTCCCCCTGGGTGATCCAGGCGTCGGCGGTGACGAGGGCGGACAGCTGCTCCACGTCGAGCGGTGGCGTCGGCCGGGTGGCCCGCCGGTGGTTGTAGTTGTGCGAGTGAGCGATGACGACCAGGCCCTCGCGGGTGACCAGCATGGCTTCGGCCGTGGTCGCTGACCGCGGCAATTCGTGCGACCGGGTCCGAGTGGCCAGGGTGCCCTCGGCCACCTCCGTGCAGGTGTAGGTGACCATGCCCGGCAGGAGGTCGGAGCAGACGTTCGCGACGGTGCGCTCGTGCGATGCCGCCGGCTGGGCAGGTGAGATCCGGAGCGTCACGTAGCCCGATCCCTGGCTGTCCGAGGTTGTCAGAGTGCCCATGCGTACGCCCGGCACCGGGATCTCGTGGATCTCGCTGTCGTTCGACGGCGAGGTCTCCAGGTCGGGAGCGATCTCCTCGACCAGGCCGGCGAGGGTGGGGATGACCTCGCTGGCGGCCACCGCAGGAATCTGGTCGGTGCCCGCCGCGACCCGGTCGGCCGGCGTCGTGGCTGTGGGGGCATCGGTGCCCTGGTTGCTCAGCGCCAGCCAGCCCAGCGGGGCGACCACGGCCACGGCGGCGACGCTCCCCACGATGCGGACGGCGGCCGAGCGCCGGCGCAGGCGGCGCCCGCGCGCCGTTCCTGCGGCGACGACGTTCCCCGTCTCGAATCCGAGGTCGTCGGTGGCGGACCGGAAGAGGTCGTTGAGGTCGGTGTCGGTGGTGTTCATGTCATCTCCCTGGTGGTGATTCATGTCAAGGACGCTTCCGGCGTCTCGGTCATGCGCAGGCGCAGCTTCTGCAGGGCGCGCATGGTGCGCGACCGGACGAGGTCCTCGCTGATCCCGAGGATCTCGGCGGTCTCGCGGACCGACGTGTCCTCCAGGTGGCGCAGCACGAGGACCGCCCGGTCGAGCGGGGGCAGCTGTGCGAGCTGCGCGACGAGGTCGACCCGCAGGTCGGCGTCGGCGCCGGGAGCCTGGACGTCCGGCAGGAACTCCGTGGGTCGTTCGGTGCTGCTTCGCCGCCGGCGGCTGCTGATGAACGTCCGCGTGAGCGTCGTACGGGCGTAGGCGACCGGACTGTCGAGTTGCCGGCGCCCCCAGACGACGTACAGCTTCGCCAGCGTCTCCTGGACCAGGTCCTCGGCCTCGTGGTGGTTGCCGCAGAGCAGGTAGGCGGCCCGGAGCAGCGTCGGCGTGCGAGCCTCCGCGAACTCCAGGAACGAGTCTTCGCCCTTCAATGGTGCCTCCTCGGGGTTGGCGCGAGGACGCTTCCTCGTCAACCCACTGACGCGGTGGCTGAAGGGCTACGTGACGCGCGGCCGGAGTTTTGTTGCCGAATCTCGTCGAGGGGGCACGCTGCTGTCAGTCAATTGGGTGACTTGCCTTGTAGACAGCACGGAACGCATCGACAAAGCGGGAGGCCGCGGCTGGGTTGCCGTGGATCCCAACGGGCGCTCCGTCGTCCTGGCCGTCACCCGCGCGGAAACCCTGTCCGGGCTCACCACCTCACTGCGTCAGCGGCCGGAAGCACAGCGTGGCGTCCCCACGTCCCTTCGAGTACCAGAGCCTGCCGTCGGTGACCGTGACGGCGGAGGCGTTGCCCAGCTCGGCGACAGCCTTCGAGGAGAGCGTGTAGGTGGTCAGCGGGGGACGCCCGGCGGTGGCCTTCGCTGCTGCCAGGCGCTCACGCGCGACCGCCAGTCCCGCCTCGGCGGACCTGACCTTCTCTGCGGCCTCGTCCGCGCGCGCCCGGGCGGAGGCAGCTGCCTCGGTGGCGTCGCGGAGGGCGACCGCCGCCTGCTCGACGGCCGCGCTGGCCGCCGCGGCAGCGGACGTGCGCTCGACCAGGTCGGCCTCGGCCCGGGTGGCGGCAGCGGTGGAAGAGGACAGCTCCTTCTCGGCCGTCGAGAGTGCGGTGCCCGCGGCGGTGGCCACCGTGCGTACGGCGGTGGACCGGGCAACCGCGTCGTGCAGCACGCGCCTGCCCGCCGCCAATGCCACCTCGACGGCGTGCTCCTCGTCCTGAGCGACTCTGTGCGCAGCGGCCGCAGCGAGGGAGGCCTCTGTCGCCGCACGAGCTGCACCCTGGGCGGCCGTGAGGTCGGTGGTCGCCTCGGAGACCGCGCGCTGACGCTCCGACAGGTGGTGCACCGCCGCCTGCTCCTGGGAGCGGGCCTCGCGAGCGTCGGCCCGGGCGACCGTCAAGAACCTGGTCGTGGAGGCGCGAGCGGCGGTGGTGCGGGCGAGGTGCCTGCGCTGAGTGGCGACACGCTTCCGGAGGGACAGCCGGCGGGCCCGGCTCTTCGCCGTGGCGACGGACTTCCTGAGCCAGGAGATCCTCGCCCGCACCCGCTTCGCCTTCGCGGCCTGCGCGCTCGACTTCCGCTGCAGCGACGTGACCCTGTCCTGTGTGGCGGCCCTGGCAGCCCGAGCGTCCAGCAGCGCCACCGAGGCTGCTTCCCGCTGCGAGGTGGCGGAGCGAAGTCGCTCGGTGCGGTCGCCTTCGACCTCGTCGGCCTCCACGGCAGCAGCACTGGCAGCGACGAGCGCAGACAGCGCCGACTCCACCGTCGCCCGCGCCCCGGAGTGGGCCCGCTCGAGCACGGACACCTTCTCCTCGGCGCTCGACACGGCAGCCTCGGCCTCCACGGCGCGGGTGTCGGCAACGTCCAGCGCCGTGCGCGCCTCCGTCCGCGCGCCGCGCTGCGCAGCGAGTGCCTCGTGGGCTGCTTCGAGCGCGTCCCGCGCCTCGGCCAGCGCGCTGCTCGCCCGGACCTCCGCCTCGAGGCTGGACTCGTGGTGGTCTGCCGACGCCCCGAGCGCCAGACGCGCGGCCTCGTCGACCGCCTCGGCCGAGGCGATGGCACTCCCCGTCTCCTGGAGGAGCGTCTCAGCGGCGGCGGCCGCCTCCCGGAAGGGGACCGGGTCGATCTCCTGCGACACCGACGTGTGGGTCATGCGCCAGACCCGGGAAGCGGTGTCGAGGACGTAGAGGTGGCCGTCCGTCCCGACCGCGGCGTTGCGCGGCAGCGCCGTACGCGGCAGCGCGACGCGGCCGGTCGTCGTGCCGTCGTACCACCGCAGGCCCGACGACCCGGCGGTCCAGATGCGGCCCTTCCACGTGAGGACGTCGTGCCCGTCGTAGATCCAACGACCGAAGTCGGGCTCCGTCACCCCGGGAGCCGCCTCCCACCCGCCGGCAGCGGGATCGAAACGCATCATCGGCGAGCTGTTGTTCGTGTCTGCGCGGGCGTAGACCTTCCCGTCGAGGACGGCCAGCCAGTAGAAGCGTTCGAAGCCGTCGCGCATCGTGACGTCGGCGTGGGTGTCGACGAGGGACTCGGTGAACGTCCTGCCGCCGTCGGCGCTGCGCCACACGACGGCTCGGTACTGCTCCCGGGCATCCCCGCCTGCCACCGGCTGGTGGGCTCCGGCGACGAAGACCTCCTGGCCGACGCGGGCCACGTCGAAGACGTGGACGCTGTTGATGCCCTCCCCGATGTCGGCCCACTGTCCGTCGGCGTCGGTCGCGTAGCCGTTGGTGGCCCGGGCGCCGAGTGAGGGGTCGATGTTGGGCACGTAGAGCTTGCCGTCGCTCAACGTTCGGAAGGTGTTGACCTCCTCGGACTTGAAGTGCGGGAAGGCGACCGTGAACTCGTTCGTCCCGGGGTCGAAGTAGGAGACGTTCGTGCCCTGCGGGGTGGACGACGAGCCCGTGTTGGCGTCGTAGTCGCCGTATCCGTAGAACACCTTCCCGTCGTGGTGGTGGAGGGTCGAGAGGGTGCGCCCACGTGCGGTCCCGAGGGCCGACGCGTCTGGGGCCGCGAAGCACGAGCTCGCCGCGCCGGTAGCGGCGGCGGCAGCGTCGGCGTGGACCGTGGACACGGTGGAGACGACGGTCGCCAGGCACAGCAGGGAGGCGGCGTTCTTCAGGATGGACAAGGCGAGCTCCAGGGGGACGGCGGAAACCGTCCGGCGCAAGGCGCGGGCGTGCCGGGTCACCCACGGCAGGGGGACGGCGCCAAGGCGGACGGTTCAGTCGATCTCCCCATCGGCCGTGGCGGTGCCGTCCTTCGGGAACTGCCGAATCTGCTACCTGCGCGACACGCTCACTCCACCCGCATCGTGACCAAGTGCGATCGCAAGGCCGCCGGGTCGAACGCCACGATGGCGCCCGAGGCTCGCTGGGCCAGCTGCTGGAGCTGCTCGGCGTAGCGCCAGGACGCGCTGATCTGCTCGTCCACCGGACGCACCTGCTCGCCCAGCTCGACGCGGGCGTGGCGGAAGACCAGGTGGCGCCACTGACCGATGAAGCGACGGAAGTCCTCCAGCAGACCGGCTGCCTCGGTGACCACGCCGGCGACCTCCTCCAGGTCGGCGTTGACCTGCTGCACCTGCTGCGACATCTCCACCACGCACGCCTCGACGGCGTCGCAGAGCAACGGGACCGCTGACAGCGACTCGTGCGGGGCGACCCCGTCGTGCACCTCGGCGGCGAACGCGGCGGCCATCTCGTTGTAGAGCGTCGCGAGCGCGATCTGGAAGCGCATCCGGGCGATGTCGGTGTGCAGGTGGGCGAAGGCGGGGGAGAGCTTCTCGAGGTCGGCGATCGCCTCGTTCATCGGTTGGGCCATCACCCGCGCGACGTTGGCCAGCACCGGTGACTTGTCGGCGACCAGTGCCGAGGCCTCCTGCGCAGCGACCACGGATCCCTGGAGTCCGGCGGTCATCGCCAGCACGTGCAGGGACGTGTCGGTGAGCTCGTCGCCCAGCGCCTGGTAGTCGTCGAGGCGCCCGACCAGCTCGCCCAGCAGGGCGTCGACGGCGCGGGTGCCGGTGAGCACCTGCGCGATCTCGCCCGTGGCCGCGGGCCGCTGGTGGGCCTCCGCGGCCCGGCTGCGCGCAGAGATCTCCGCCGGCAGTGCGTCGTGCATGAACTCCTCGTACGAGTCGAACCCGTGCTCGCGCAGCGCCTGGAGCAACGCCTCCTCACCGACCTCGGCGACCTCGCGCCGGGTCGCGCCACGGTCCTCCGCCACCGCCTCGGCGGCGCGAGCGACGGCGTACACCTCGCGGACGGTCTCCAGGGTGCCCTCGCGCGGAGCCATCCGCACGGACAGGAAGCCGTCGGCGACGGGGCTGACGACCGCGTGGACCCAGTAGTGGTCACCGTCCTTGGTCCGGTTGCACACGTAGGTGCCGATCGGGCGGCCCGACGCCAGCCACGACCACATCAACCGGAATGCGCCGGCCGGCATCTCCGGGTGTCGGACGAGGTTGTGGGGGGCGCCGAGCAGCTCGTCGAGCGCGTAGCCGGAGATCCGTACGAAGACCGAGTTGGCCTGCTGGATCACGCCGCGGGAGTCGGTGGTGGAGAAGAAGAGCTCGTCGACGCCGAGCAGGCGCTCGGTGTCGGTGTCGGTGTCGGGCAGGGTCTGGGGGGCTTGCAGGGGCATGACGCATCCTTCTCCCGGGTCCCATGAGGGTGGGGGGACCTACGAACCCGGGACGACGAGGCTAAGTCGCGCCGTGGCCGTCGCAGGCCGCGGGGTCGGAGGCACCCGGGCGTGACGCCTGCCACCTCGTCGTCGGGCGGGAATGACCTCGTGACGGGGGACGCTTACGTCCACATGAAGGTCAGCGGTGCACGCAAGGTCCCCGGCGGCAAGCTCGTACGCGTCGACGCCCGGGTCGACGACGACCGACTGGTCGACGTCGTCGTCTCCGGAGACTTCTTCCTCGAGCCGGACGAAGCCCTCGACGACATCCGCGCCGCCCTCGAGGGCGTGTCGGTGGACGCCTCCTTCGAGGCCCTGACCGCTCGGGTCGAGGAGGCCCGTGGCGACGCGGTCATGCTCGGCTTCGCGCCCCGCGACGTGGCGCTGACCGTCATGCGCGCGCTGGGCCGCGCGACCACCTGGGAGGACCACGACTTCGAGCTGGTCGACGCCGGCCCGCTGGAGCCGCTCATGCAGATGGCGGTCGACGAGGTGCTCGCCCGCCAGGTCGCCGAAGGCCGCCGCCGGCCGGCGTTGCGCATCTGGGACTGGGCCTCGAGCGCGGTGATCATCGGCTCCTACCAGTCCGTGCGCAACGAGGTCGACCTCGACGCCGCGGCCGAGCACGACATCGCCGTCGTACGCCGTGTCTCCGGTGGCGGGGCCATGTTCGTCGAGCCCGGCAACACGATCACGTACTCGCTCTACGTCCCGGCCACGCTCGTCGCCGGGCAGAGCTTCGCCGAGTCCTACAAGTTCCTCGACGCCTGGGTGCTCCGCGCGCTGCGGGGTCTCGGGGTCGACGCGTCGTACGCCTCGCTCAACGACATCGCCTCACCGCAGGGCAAGATCGGCGGCGCCGCGCAGAAGCGGTTCGCCACCGGCGGCGTCCTGCACCACGTGACGATGGCCTACGACATCGACGCGCAGAAGATGACGCAGGTGCTGCGGATCGGGCGCGAGAAGCTCTCCGACAAGGGCACGAAGTCGGCCGCCAAGCGGGTCGACCCGATGCGCTCGCAGACCGGGCTGGAGCGCGAGCAGGTCATCGAGGCGCTGGTGGGCGAGTTCGCCGAGAGCTATGGCCTGACGCCGGTGGCGCTGGACGAGGAGACGCTGGCCGAGGCCGAGGCCCTGGTGGCGTCGAAGTTCGCCACCGACGAGTGGCTGCACCGCATCCCCTGAGGGTGAGTGTGCAGATGATGCCGCTGCGGTGGCCCCGCCCTGCATCATCTGCACACCCGGCAGGAGCGTCTGATCAGTAGCCGCCCTGGGGCGGCACCATCTCCGCCCGCACCCCGAGCAGGCGGATCGGACGCTCGTCCTCCAGGCGGCGCAGCAGGTCGAGCGCGGTGGCGGCGACGACGGCCGGCTCCCACGTCGGCTCGGCCAGCTTGCGGGAGCGGTGGACGGTGAAGAAGGGCGCGAACCGCACCTTCAGGTGCACCCGCTGGCACGGCCGGCCCTCGGCACGGATGTCGGCGACCACCTGTTCGGCGAGCGACTGCACGGCCGCCTCGACCTCGTCGGCGGTCACCAGGTCCTGCTGGTAGGTCGTCTCACGACCGTGCGCCCGCGGCACCCACGGGGTGTCGTCCACGGCCGCGCTGCCGGCGCCGCGCCCCAGCTCGCCCAGCCACGGCCCGGTGCGTGGCCCGAACGCCGCGGCCAGTTGGGTGTCGTCGCTCGTGGCCAGGTCGTGCACGGTGGCGATGCCGAGGTCGGCGAGGCGCTGGGAGATCCGGCTCCCGACGCCCCACAGGTCGCGGACGGGCCGCTCGCCCATCACCTCGAACCAGTTCTCCTCGGTGAGCCGGAAGGTGCCTCGCGGCTTGCCGAACTCGGTGGCGATCTTGGCCCGCACCCGGGTGTCGCCGATGCCGACGCTGCAGTGCAGGTCGGTGGCGGCGAGCACCCGCTCCTGGATCGTGCGGGCCACCGCCTCGGGGTCGTCGGTCTCGATCCCGACGAACGCCTCGTCCCACCCGAGCACCTCGACGACCGTGCCGGGCACCGCGCGCACGCCTGCCATCACGACGGCCGACGCCGCGTCGTACGCCGCCTTGTCGACCGGCAGCACGACCGCGTCGGGGCAGCGCTTCACCGCCGTACGCAGCGGCATCCCCGAGCGCACCCCGAAGGCGCGGGCCTCGTACGACGCCGTGGAGACGACGCCGCGCTCGGTCGGGTCACCGCGTCCGCCGACGATGACCGGCAGGCCAGCCAGCTCGGGGCGGCGCAGGACTTCCACCGCGGCGATGAACTGGTCCATGTCGACGTGCAGCACCCAGTGCGCCCTGCCGGACGTCGGGCCGGACGTCCTGTCGGACGGCTCCTTCGGTGGCGGCGCAGGCCTCACGCGTTGAGCGCTGCGAAGGCCTCGAAGACCATGTAGGCAGGCCAGAAGATGCCCTGGAAGACCGCGTATGCGTATTCAGCGAAGCGGTCGGCGTCCTGCCAGAAGTAGACCCACGCCCCGAAGACGCCGAGGCCGTAGATCGCTCCCCCTCCTGCGGCACTGGCAGTGTCTGCCATGGTGGCCACCTCCTTCGCCTCGACCCTACCCGAATCGAGGCTCAGCGAGGCCGCTCGACGCGGCCCTCGTCCCACACCGGGCCGTCGGTCTCACGCACGACACCGTCGGACCCGAAGACCAGGAACCGGTCGAAGGTCTTGGCGAACCAGCGGTCGTGGGTGACCGCCAGCACCGTGCCCTCGTAGGCCTCCAACGCGGACTGCAGCGCCTCGGCGCTCTCCAGGTCGAGGTTGTCCGTCGGCTCGTCGAGCAGCAGCGAGGTCGCCCCGCCCAGCTCCAGGCGCAGGATCTGCACGCGCGCCTTCTGGCCGCCCGAGAGCCGGTCGAAGGTGATCTCGGCCTGCTGCTCCAGCTCGTAGCGCCGCAGCGACGACATCGCCGGACCGCGCTGCAGCGAGTGCTCCGACCAGAGGATGTCGAGCAGCGTGCGGCCGTTGAGCTCGGGGTAGGCGTGGGTCTGGGCGAAGTGTCCGGGCACGACGCGGGCGCCGAGCTTCCAGGTGCCCGCGTGGTCGACCTCGCCGCCGGCGAGCAGTCGCAGGAAGTGGGACTTGCCGGAACCGTTGGAGCCGAGCACCGCGACCCGCTCACCCTGGAAAACCTCCAGGCTGAAGGGCTTCATCAGCCCGGTCAGCTCCAGGTCGGTGACGGTGATCGCGCGCACGCCCGTACGTCCGCCCTTGAGGCGCATGGTGATGTCCTGCTCGCGCGGCGGCTCCGGCGGCGGTCCGATCTCCTCGAACTTCTTCAGCCGGGTCTGGGCCGCGGCGTAGCGCGAGGCCATCGCGTGGCTGACCGAGGCGGCCTGCTGCAGGTTGACGACGAGCTTCTTGAGGCGAGCGTGCTGCTCGTCCCACCGCCGACGCAGCTCCTCGAAGCGGGCGAAGCGGTGCTGGCGGGCCTCGTGGAAGCTGGCGAACCCCTCGCCGTGCACCCACACGTCGGCGCCGGCGGGCGAGGGCTCGACCGCGACGATCTTCTCCGCGGCCTCGGAGAGCAGCTCGCGGTCGTGGGAGATCAGCAGCACCGTCTTGCGGGTCTGGCGCAGCTGCTCCTCCAGCCACCGCTTGCCGGGCACGTCGAGGTAGTTGTCGGGCTCGTCGAGCAGGAGCACCTCGGCGGGGCTGCGGAAGAGCGCCTCCAGCACCACGCGCTTCTGCTCACCGCCCGACAGGGTGCTGGCCTCGCGGTGCTGCGCGGCGTGGAACGGGATGCCCAGGGCGGCCATCGTGCACATGTCCCAGGTGTTCTCGTAGTCGTAGCCGTCGGCCTCCGCCCAGTCCGACAACGCCTGGGCGTAGGCCATCTGGGTGGCCTCGTCGTCGCTGTGCAGCAGCGCCTCCTCCGCCGCGTCCACCGCGCGAGCGGCCTCGCGGATGCGGTCGGGCGCCACGGCCACGAGCAGGTCGCGCACGGTCGAGCCGTCGCGGACGCTGCCCACGAACTGCGGCATCACGGCCAGGCCGCCGGAGACCGAGACCGTGCCGGAGTCAGGCGTCAGGACACCCTCGATCAGCTTCATCAGGGTCGTCTTGCCGGCGCCGTTGGGCCCGACCAGCGCCACCACCGACCCCTCGCCGACCCGGAAGGAGACGTCACCGAGCAGCAGCCTCCCATCGGGGAGGACGTATTCGAGGTGTGCGACGTCGACGTGACCCATGCGCTGAGCCTGTCATCCGGCGCGCTCGGGCGACGAATCGTTTTCGCCCTACAGCGCCCGCTTCAAGCCGGCGTGCGACTCCTCGTAGCCCAGCCGCGTGTAGAAGGCGCGCGCCTCGGTGCGGGCGAGGTCGGTGGTGAGCTGCGCCAACGTCGCGCCGTGGGCGGCGCCGTGGTCGTGGGCCCAGCCGAGCATGGCCGTGCCGAGCCCGCGGCCGCGGTGGGCGGCAGCCACGCGTACGCCCTCGACCTGGAGCCGCGTGGCGCCTCCGCGGGACAGCCCCGGGACGATCGTCAGCTGCATCGTGCCGGCGACCTCGTCATGGGCGTCGCGCACCACCGCCAAGTAGTGGGAGGAGTCGCGGGTGATGGCGTCGTACGCCGCCTCGTAGCGCGGCAGCTCGGCTCCCTCGCGCGTCGCTCCGATCGGGTCGTCGGCGAGCAGGGCGACCAGCGTCCCCACCTCCGTACGCCGGGCTCGCTGCACCCGGAACACCTCGCCGTCGACGACGAGGCGGCGACCCGCCGACTCGCGCGCGTGGGCGCCGACGTGCGCGACGAGCGCGTCGAGCCAGGCGCCGACGTTGCGGCGGGCCTCGTCGGTGTCGGGGTAGCGGCACCGCAGGTGCAGTCCGGCCTCGTCGAGGATGAACCAGAGCATCACGCCGTCGGTGAGGATCTCGGCGCCGACGTACTGGGCCTCCAGACCGGCCGCGTCGACCCGCACCGGGAGCCGCCGCAGGTCGAGCCAGGAGATGGCGAACATGCCCGGCGCCATCGGCATGCCACCCCAGGGCGCGAGCACGTCGGCCAGGGGCGATGAGCCCAGGTGCACGGCCTCCTTGACGGCGGCGGCGCAGGCGCGCGGCTCGGGGTCGTGGCTCTCCAGCACCGAGTTGGTGATGAACCACCCGACCGAGTCGTGCCAGGTGGGCTCGTAGCGGCTGTGCACCGGGAAGACGGCGCGCAACGGCTGCGCGGCCAGCTCCTGCGTCACCTCGGTCATCGAGGAGACGACCAACGCGAGCGTGGAGACGCCCCGGTCGCGGGCCTCGGCGCTGAAGGCGGCGCAGTCGTCGACGTCGAGCACGTCGCGCACCTCCACACGCTCGCGCTGCAGCGTCGTCACCTCACCCAGCGGCATCGGGAAGCACGGCATCACCCCGCCGCCGTCGGTGATGATCTCGGCCCAGCGACGACGGACCTCCTCGGGCGCCGCGGGCCGGTCGCGCAGTGACTGGGTGTGCTCGGCGAAGGTCGGGGTCGGCGGGAGCGCCGGCTTCGCGCCCGACTCCACGGCCGCCAGCGAGGTGAGCAGGTCACGGGCGATGACGAGCATCGACCACATGTCGGTGTGGGCGTGGTCGGCGCCGACCACGACGGTGGGGCCGGCGGCGGTCTCGAGCACGCAGATGCGGTGCGAGGGGCGGGCGTGCGGGGTGCACGCCGCGTCGAGCACGTCGCGCAGGGCCGCGTTGACCGCTTGGCCGGGCGCGATCGGGTGCTCCACCCAGGCGCCGGGACCCACCTCGACCTCGTGCAGCGCCGGGCCGTCCGCGCCGTCCTCGCCGGGGGAGAAGACGGTGCGCAGCGTCCCGTGCCGCGCGACGACGGCGAGCCAGGCGGTCGCCAGGTCATCGAGCGCGACCGCCTCGGGCAGCTTGAACGACAGCGCCATCCACGACCCGGGCCGGTCACCGGCACCCACGTGGAGCGCCTGGTCGAAGGAGACGGGCAGGGCGCGGCCGGGCTCGCTGACGGTGACGTCGTAGCCGAGGAGCCGACCGAACGGCAGGCGAAGGTGCGCAACGTTGGTCAGCCGCATGGCGTTAGCCTAGGCCCGCGGTCCACGGGGAGGAGCGAACCGATGACGACGTTCAGCGTGCCCGGTGCCGAGCTGGACACCGAGTTCAGCGACGAGCGTGGACACCCGGTCGTGCAGCTCCACGGCCTCACCTCCAGCCGCCGGCGCGACCGGCTGCTCGACCTCGACCTCGGCCGCGGTCTCAGCGGCACCCGTCTGCTCCGCTACGACGCCCGTGGCCACGGACGCTCCACCGGCCGTCGGGTCCCCGAGGACTACCGCTGGCCGGTCCTGGCGCGTGACCTCCTCGCCCTGCTGGAGCACTGGTTCCCCGGTGAGCGGGTGCATGGCGTCGGCCCGTCGATGGGCTGCGCGACGCTGCTCCACGCGGCGGTCGTCGACCCCGAGCGGTTCAGCAGCCTGACGCTCCTGGTCCCCCCGACCGCGTGGGAGTCGCGACGCGCCAAGTCGGCTGACTACCTGCGGGCGGCCGACGTCGTCGAGCAGCGCGGCCTCGACACCTTCCTCGCGGCGGGGCGGTTGGTCCCACGCCCGCCGGCGACCGTCGACGCCCCGGAGACCGTGCCGGACGTCTCGCCCGAGCTGCTGCCGACCCTCTTCCGTGGCGCTGCGCTGACCGACCTGCCCGATCCCGAGCAGGTCAGGCGGATCCGGGTACCGGTGACGATCCTGGCGTGGATCGACGACCCCGCCCACCCGGTCTCCACCGCCGAGCGCCTCGCCGAGCTGCTGCCGTGCGCGCGGCTCGAGGTGGCGCGTACGCCCGCCGACGTGGCGCGCTGGCCCCAGGTGCTGGCCGACGACGTCGCGCGTCACGGGGGCTGACGCAGCACCCGGTTCCTCCCTACGGTGGTGCCATGTCCTCCCATGCGCCTGACGAGGTGTACGAGATCGCCACGGCCAACCGCCTGCTGGCCGCGGACATGTTCGCCGACCTGTCGCCCGAGCAGTGGCGTACGCCGTCACTCTGCGCCGGCTGGACCGTGCGAGAGGTCGCTGCACACCTCGTGCCGCCGGAGGGTGGCTTCACCGTCGGGTTCCTGGTGAAGGCGCTGGTGAAGTACCGCTTCGACCTCGGCCGGATGGTCGACGAGACCGCCAAGCGGGACGCTGAGCAGCCGACCGAGGTGCTGGTCGAGCAGCTGCGGTCACGGGCGGACCGGCGCCTCGACCCGCCCGTGACCGGTGCGCTCGGACCGATGACCGACACCTGCATCCACCTGCGCGACGCCGCCCGGCCGTTGGGCCTGGACGTCAACCCGCCGCCGTCCTCGTGGCGCCCGGCCCTGGACTTCCTGGTGTCCGAGCCGGCGAGCAAGGGCTTCGTCCCTCGCGCGCGACTGTCAGGGCTGCGGTTCGAGACCACTGACCAGGAGTGGAGCCATGGCGAGGGGGCGGTCGTACGAGGCTCCAGCGAGGCGGTCGCCCTGGTGGTCGCCGGTCGCAGCGCGGCGCTGCGCGACGTCTCCGGTGACGGGGTCGACGTGCTCGCCGGGCGGCTGCGTCGGTGACACGGCCGCTCGGCGCGGGGATTGGCAGGCGCTCGCTGGTGTGGCCTGATTCACTTGCCGCATGACCTCCCTCTTCGACTTCTCTGCCACGGCGATCAACGGCACGCCGACCGAGTTCACGTCGTACGAGGGCCAGGTGCTCCTCGTCGTCAACACCGCCTCGCAGTGCGGGTTCACCCCGCAGTTCACGGGTCTCCAGGAGCTCCAGGACACCTACGCCGACCAGGGCTTCTCGGTGCTCGGCTTCCCGTGCGACCAGTTCCGCCACCAGGACCCGGGCACCGACGAGGAGATCGCCTCCTTCTGCACCGGTCACTTCGGCGTGACCTTCCCGATGTTCTCCAAGGTCGACGTCAACGGCGACAACACCCACCCGATCTACCAGTGGCTTCGCCAGCAGAAGTCGGGCCTGCTGGGCGACAAGATCAAGTGGAACTTCACCAAGTTCCTCGTCGGCCGCGACGGTCAGGTGATCAAGCGCTACGCGCCGACGACCAAGCCCGAGCAGATCGCCGACGACATCGAGGCGGCGCTGAAGGTCCCGCAGCCCAGCTGACGCAGTCCCACCGATCACAGCGCAAGCAGGGCTCCGGAGATGTCTCCGGGGCCCTGCTTGCGCTGTCGTGGGGAGGCGCTCAGGCCAGCCCGAACTCCGCACGCGACTCCTCGGGGACGAGGTCGACGTACTCGGGGTTCTTCTGGATGAAGCCGCGGTAGAACGCGCAGTGCGGCAGCGCACCCATGCCCTGCTGGCGTACGTGGTTGAGCGACGCGGTGGCGAGCTCCTTCGCCAGGCCACGGCCCTCGTACGCGTCGAAGACCTCGGTGTGGAGGAAGTCGATCACGCCGTCGAGCCGCCGGTAGTCGGCGAACCCGGCGAGCTCGCCCGCCACGTGGATCTCGTAGCGGTCGGCCTCGAGGGCGTCGTTGACGCTCACGGCGTTGTTGTCGGTCATCCAGCCACCGTAGTGGTGCCGGCCAGGGGGGTCGAGCCGTCCCGGTCGCCCTCACCGGCCGCCGGCGTCGGCAGCTTGCGCGGCCACCAGAACTTGTCGCCCAGGGAGATCGCCAGGGCCGGGACCAGGACCGTGCGCACCAGCAGGGTGTCGAGCAGGACGCCGAAGAAGATGATGATGCCGAGCTGTGCGAGCACCACCAGCGGGAGCACGCCGAGGACGGCGAAGACCGCCGCCAGCAGGATGCCTGCGCTGGTGATCACGCCTCCGGTGGCGGTGAGCGCGCGGAGCATGCCGACTCGGTTGCCGAACTTGAGCGCCTCCTCGCGGGCCCGGGTGATGAGGAAGATGTTGTAGTCGACACCCAGTGCGACGAGGAAGAGGAAGGCCATGAGTGGCACGCTCTGGTCGATCGCCGGGAAGCCGAAGACGAACGTGAAGACCCACCACGAGATGCCCATCGCGGCGGCGTAGGTCGCCACCACCGTGATGACCAGCAGGACCGGGGTGATCAGCGAGCGGAGCAGCAGGATCAACGCGCCGAGCACCAGCAGCACGATCACCGGCAGGATCAGCATCCGGTCACGGTTCGACGCGTCCGCCACGTCGATCAGCTCGGCGTCGCCACCGCCGACGTAGGTCTTGTCGAACCCGTCGACCGCGGAGCGGATCCGCTCGACGGTCGCCTTCGCCTCGTCGGTGCCGGGCGCGGCGGCCGTCACGGCGTCGATCATCGCGACGCCGTCACCCTCGTCGGAGATCATGGCCGAGGTGACGCCTTCGACCTTCTTGACCGCGGCGAGGACCTCGCCGGGGTTGGCCTCCGTCAGCACCTGGGCAGGGTCGCTGGTGCCGGCCGGGTAGGACTCGCCCAGGCGCTCGGCGGCGACCAGCGCCGGCGGGGTGTCGAGGAACTGCTCGGACTCCTCGAGCCCGACCTTGACCTGGGAGAAGCCGACCATCAGCACGGCCAGCAGGGCCAGCGTGCCGATCACGAAGGTGCGCGGACGGCTGTCGACGCGGCGGCCGACCTTGTGCCAGAAACCCTTGCCGTCGACCAGCTGGGTGTCGCCGACCTTCGGGGTCATCGGCCAGAAGAGCCAGCGGCCGAAGACCACGAGCGCGGCGGGGAGGACGACGACGGCGAAGGTGGCGGCGATCAGGACGCCGATGGCACAGGCCAGGCCGAGCCCGCGGGTGTTCGGGAAGACCGAGAGGAGCAGGGTGAGCACGCCGAGCACGACCGTGGACGCCGAGAAGGCGACCGACTCGAACGTACGCCGCAGCGCGCGCGCCATGGCGACGTGGCGCGACTCCTCGCGCTTGAGCTCGTCGCGGTAGCGGGAGATCAGCAGCAGGGCGTAGTCGGTGCCTGCTCCGAAGACGAGCACCGACAGGATGCCGACCGTCGACTGGTCCCAGGCGACGAAGTCGACGTTCTGCATGATCTGGGTCGCGCTGATCGCGGCGAGGCGGTCAGCCACCGCCACGACCACCAGCGGGACGATCCAGAGCACCGGGCTGCGGTAGGTGATGATCAGCAGGATGGCCACGATGCTCGCGGTGGCCAGGAGCAGGCGCACGTCGGCGCCGGCGAAGACCTCGCTGAAGTCGGACTGGATGGCGGCCGGTCCGGTGACGGAACCGCTCACGCCGTCGGGGGCGTCGGCCTTGACCTCGGCCCGCAGGTCCTTGACCTGCTCACGGATCTCGCTGGAGTCCTGCGCGTCCACCGGCACGACCGTGTAGACGGCCGAGCGGTCCTCGGCGACCACGAAGGGGCCCTTGCCGACGGCCTTGCGCAGCTCGCCCAGCTGCTGCTCGCTGAGCTCACCCGAGTCGGCGGTCCACAGCAGGATGGCAGCCGAGGACTCCTCGGTGGTGAGGCGCTCCTCGAGGTCGGTGGCCTGGGTGATGCCGTAGCCGTCGGGGAGGGAGAGGCTGGGGTCGGTGGGCGCCTCGGCTTCCCCCAGGCTGATGACCCAGCCCGCGAAGAGGAGCGGAAGCAGGGCGACGATCCATGCCGTACGTCGACCGGCGATGAAGCGAGTCACCCGGTTGGTTCCGGGGGCGGGGGTGGACATGGCGCGGGCTCCTGGGGGAGTGGTGAGGGTGGGTTATATTTTTGCTGGCTTGATTGCCAACAAACTTAGCAACCAAGTCTCTGGGCTCACTTGTTCCCGGTGTCAGCGAAATGACCGAGATTGTCCGGTGGTCCAGTCCTGATGAGGGGGAGAGATGCCCGCACGGTGGAAGGACAGCGGCGCGCTGAGGGCGCTCCGCGAGATCACCCGGATCGGCGCACGCCTGCACCACGTCCTGTCGCGTCGCACCGGGCTGGGCCCGACCGACCTCACGGCTCTTGAGCTGCTCTCGATCGAGATGATGGGGCCGGCCGAGCTGGCCCGCCACCTCGACATCACGACGGCAGCCGCCACCGGCGTCGTCGACCGTCTCGAGGCGCGGGGACACGTCGTACGCCGCCCGATCCCGGGTGACCGTCGTCGTACGGGCGTGCACATCACCGACGCCGGACGACGCGAGGCGTGGTTGCACCTGACGCCGATGTTCGCGGCTCTCCAGGCCAACGACGCGCAGTTCACCGAGGAGGAGCGAGCGGTCGTGGAGCGATACCTCACCGGTGCCGCGAACGCGATCAACACGGTGGTGGAGGGTGACCCGCGCGACCTAGTCGATGGGGCGGGCTAGCGAGCCGCCACGAGGCGATCCATCTCGAAGTGCATCGGATCGGTCCATGCCCAGCGGCCGCCCCAGGCGAAGCCCCACCTCTCGAAGATGCTCACCACCTGCCGGTCAATCGTGCCGACGGTGCCCCGCTGGTTGCCGGGCACGTTGAGGTCCAGCGCGATGCCGAAGGCGTGCAGCGAGAGGCTCTGAGCGTCGGCCATGAACCGCGGGTTGAAGCAGCCCCCGTACTGGGCCACGTTGATCTTGGCCGCCAGACCGGCCCGCCGGATCTCGGCGAGGGCAGCACGCAGCTGCGGCATCACCACGCGATGGCAGGTCACCTGTCCGAGGATCGGCACCTCATCGGTCACGATGCTCTCCGCCACCCACGCCGGGTCGGGAGAGATCCGGCCATCCTCGAGCACCCGGTAGGTGAAGGAGCCGAGGGCGACCGAGCCTCCGGTCAGGTAGGCGCTCTGGACGGCCGTGAGGTCCCGGTCCTGGCCGAGCACCTGCACCTGTACCGACGGCTTCTCGCCGAGCAGCCGCCGCAGCACGCGCTCCACCCGTGGGCGCACCACCCGCGGCTCGGTCGTGCTGGTGGAGATCAGCAGCGCGTTGTCGGCCGGCATGCCCAGCTCCTGGCCCCACGCCGGGTTGAGCACGGCGTCGACCTGGGGGACCTGGGAGACGGTGGCCCCGATGTGCACCCGGGGCGCTTGCCGGTCGTTGCCGAGGCGAAGGTGGTCGTCGGCCTCCCAGAGACGACGGGGCACGCTCGGGTCCACCGCCAGCTCGCCGCCGGCGACTCGATCCCACGCCGCCTGGTACCGGGCGGTCCGGCGCTGGGTGAAGCGCCGGTACTGACTGACGTCCACCGCAGCCAGCGTCAGCACCCGGTTCTGGACGCTGACCTGGGCCAGGGAGAGCGGGGTCACGTGGTCGATCCCGGCCACTCGCCTCACCCGAGCGATCTCGTCGGCGGTGAGGGTTCGCTCCACCTGGACGAGGAGGTCGGCGGGGAGCAGGCGCTCGGTCAGCCGCGGGGGAGGCTCCACGGCGGGGGCGGCGGGCGATCCGGTGGTCGCCGGGTCCTTTCCGCCCGGTCCGCCTGCTGCGGGTTCGCTGGTTCGGACCTCGCCAATTTCGGGGGTGATGGTCAGGTCCTGGCCGGCGCACCCGGCGAGCATCGCGCCGATCAGCACGATGCCTCCAAGCCGCACGGCCGGCGTGACCTCTCGGCGTCTCACCCGTCTCGCACGGTCCCGGCTCTGGTCCACACGTACGGCGTGGTCGTGGTGATCGGCCGCAGACCGGCCCGCTCCAGGATCGGCCGGGACATGTCGCTGCAGTCGCTGTGCAGATAGCGCGCCCCCGCGCGTGCGGCCGCCTTCGCCCGCCCGGACGCGAGCGCCCGGTAGAGCCCGCGTCCCCGCCAGGCGGGGTCGACCGCGCCGCCCCACAGGCTGGCGAACTCGGTCCCGGCGACCCGCTGGACCCGTCCGGCGCCGACCACGTCGGTGCCGACCCGAGCGACCCAGAACTCCTCGCCCTCGGCGCGGGCGTCCTGACCGGCCAGCGCCTCGTCCGGCTCGGGACCGCTGCCGAACACGGCGTGCTGCATGCGGGCTGCAGCCAGCACCCAGCGCTCCGCATCCGGCCTCTGGTCGACCCTCAGCACCTCGACCTCGTCGGGCAGGGAGTCGTGCGCCAGGGCGGCGACTCCCTCCGCCTCACCCACCATGACCGTCTCTCGCGGCTCGGGGACGAACCCGGCGGCGACCAGCACCTCCGGCAGGTCGCTGGGCAGGTCGTGACCGCGGGTCTTCCACTCACCTTGGCTCAGGCGCGGGTCATCGAGGAAGCCCTGGACGGTGCGTGCCACCAGCGACTCGAGCTCGTCGCCACTGAGGCCCTGCAGGTCGCGGTAGCTGACGTGCCCCCGGTCGCCGTACCGGCCGATCCACAGCGGTCCATCGCGGCGTACGGCGGTGGCCGTCGAGAACTCCGACGCCTCGCGCAGCTGGCTGTCGTACGCCCTGAGCAGCTCCTGATCTTCCACCCGGACCAGCCTAGTTGGCCGCGAGCAACGCCGCGCTCTCTAGCTTTCCGCGAGCAGTGCCGCGCTCTTCAGCTTTCCGCGAGCAGTGCCGCGCTCTCTAGTTTTCCGCGAGCAGTGCCGCGCTCTCTAGTTTTCCGCGAGCAGTGCCGCGCCGACGATCCCCGCACGGTTCTGCAGCGTCGCAGGCACGATCTCGGTGTCGATGTCGATGAGGTGCAGGAACTTGTGGTGCGAGGCGCTCACTCCGCCACCCACCACGAAGAGGTCGGGGGAGAAGAGCCGCTCCACGGTGCGGTAGTAGACGGTCAACCGCTTCGCCCAGGCCTCGTACGTCAGTCCCTCCGACTTGCGCACCTTGGTCGAGGCCCACTTCTCCGCCACCCGACCGTCGATCTCGAGGTGGCCAAGCTCGACGTTGGGCACGAGGACTCCGTCGTGCAGCAGGGCGGTTCCGATGCCCGTGCCGAGCGTCGTCACCAGGACCACGCCGCTGCGACCCTTCGCCGCACCGACGGCCGCCTCCGCCAACCCTGCGGCGTCGGCGTCGTTGACCACGTGGACGTCCCGGTCGAGCCCGCGGGTGAGGAACTCGTCCGCGTCCAGCCCCTGCCATGCGGGATGGATGTTGGGGGCGAGGCCCACGACGCCATGGCGCACGATGCCCGGAACAGTCACGCCGACCGGTCCGGTGATGTCGGGGTGGTCGGCGAGCATCGTACGGAAGATGTCGAGGACTGCCTCGGGCGTCGACTCCTCGGGGGTGTCCACCTTGACGCGCTCACTCGCGAAGTCGCCCGCGGTGAGGTCGACCGCCGCGCCCTTGATGCCCGTGCCGCCGAAGTCGATGCCGAAACGCAGCTGCGTCGTGTCGCTCATGGACCCCATCTCAGCACGCAGGTCCGGGTCGCTGCCCGAGGCTCACAGGTCACGCGTGAAGTGCTGCCCGCCGGGGCGTACGTCCGGCCCCGCGTCAGCCCTGCCGCGTCGGCCGTCGGCGCGCACCAGGAGCACGATCGCCAGCACCAGACCTCCCCAGAGGACCAGCATCGAGAAGATCATCATCACGATCGCGGTGGCACTCATCGCTCATCGGTTCCTTCCGCGGGTCGGACCGGGTCGTGGACGTGGACGTGGGGGAACGGGTCGGGGTCGACGTGCGGTGGCGCTTCCTCGCCCGGGTCGGCGAGCGAGGTGTCCTCGCGCCACGGGATCGGCGAGATGACGTAGCCGAGCACCATGACGGCGGCAGCGGCACCCCACCCGAAGAGCGCGATCATCCAGGTCGGGTAGCCGCCGTACGGCGTCTCGACCACGGCTTGGAAGGAGTCGAAGACCATGTAGGCCAGCGCGATCGGGACCACGCCGCCGACCAGGACGCGCCACCACAGCAGCAGCGGGATGGAGCCGTGCACGTTGAGGTGGTCGGCCAGCAGGGGAAGCGCCCGGAGCGACCAGGCGACCACGACCATCGACACCGTGGCGACCAGGAGGATGCCGAACTGGTTGATGAAGTGGTCGAGGATGTCGAGCACGTAGATGCCGCTCGCGGTGGAGAAGAAGACCAGGCTGATCACCGCGCAGGGCACGGCCACCACGGAGGCGGCCAGGCGGCGTGACAGGTCGAACTTGTCGCGGATCGCCGAGACCACGACCTCCAGCACCGAGACGAGCGAGGTCAGGCCGGCGATCACCAGGGAGCCGAAGAAGAGCACACCGATCAGGGCCCCCAAGGGTGCCTCGCTGATGATCGTCGGGAAGACGATGAACGCCAGCCCCACGCCGCCCTCCACGACATCACCGACCTCCGCGCCCTTGGCCTGCGCCAGGAAGCCCAGCGCCGCGAAGACGCCGATGCCGGCGAGCAGCTCGAAGCTCGAGTTGGCCAGTCCGACCACTGCTCCCGAGCCGGTCATGTCGGTGTCGCGGTCGACGTAGGAGGAGTAGGTGATCATGATGCCGAAGCCGATCGACAGCGAGAAGAAGATCTGGCCGAAGGCTGCCGCCCACACGCCGGCATGGGTCAGGGTCTCCCAGTTGGGCGTGAAGAAGGCCTCCAGGCCCTCGGCCGCTCCCGGCAGGAAGAGGGCCCGCACCACCAGCGCCAGGAAGGCGACGACGAGGACCGGGATGCCGACCACCGACGTGAGGCCGATGCCCTTCTCCACCCCGGCCACCATGATCACGATGACCGCGAGCCAGACCAGGACCATCGGCACCAGCACGCCCGCGACCACGGTCAGGTCGACGCCGACCTCGCCGGCCTTCAGGAACTCCCCGTAGAAGAAGTCCTCGGCGTTGTCGCCCCACGACTGGTTGAACGAGAAGAACGTGTAGCGCAGCGCCCATGCGAGCACGGCGGCGTAGTACACCGCGATCATGAAGCAGATGCCGACCTGCCACCAGCCCAGTCCCTCCGCGGGACGGCTCAGGCGGGCGAACGAGAGCGGCGCCGACCCGCGGAAGCGGTGGCCCAGTGCGTAGTCGAGGTAGAGGAACGGGATGCCCGCGCAGAAGAGCGCCACCAGGTAGGGGATCAGGAAGGCCCCGCCACCGTTCTCGTAGGCGACGTAGGGGAAGCGCCAGATGTTGCCGAGCCCGACGGCCGAACCGATGGCCGCGAAGATGAACACCTTGCGGGACGAGAACGCTCCCCGCTTGACCTTCTCGTCCGCTGCCGCGTCCTGTGTCGCCATGGATCCCTCCTGCGCCTCGGTGCCCTTGACCCTGCCACGTCAGGGCGCGCGGGAGAAGTGTCTCAGTCCAGGGGGTTCGAAACCTCGTCGGCCGGCATCCTCGCCCACAGCCACGCCACGACGCAGACCACGAGAGGGGCCAGCGCAGCGATCCAGAAGGTCGCGCGCACACCGATCAGTTCGGAGACCGGGCCGACCAGGGCCATCGACACGGGCATGAGCGAGATGGAGACGAAGAAGTCCAGCGAGGAGACGCGCCCCAGCAGGTCCGGCGGGACGCGTCGCTGCAGCAACGTGCCCCAGATGACCGTCGGTGCGGAGAAGGTGATGCCCACGACGAAGCACGCCAGGATGATCATCCAGAGAGCTGTGGCCTCGGCGATGAGGACGAAGGGCAGTGAGCCCAGCCCCCAGCAGGCCATCATGACCGTGAGGTAGCGCCGCGGCATCCGGATCGAGGCCATCGCCAGCGACCCCACCGCGCCACCGACTCCGAAGGCCGCCAGGACCCACGAGTGGTCGCTCGCGTCGCCCTCGAGGGTCGACTTGATGAAGACCGGGACGAGCACCTCCAGGGGCCCCATCATCGCCAGCACGCTCAGGCACGCGAAGAGCAGGGAGGCGAGGAGCCACGGCGTACGCACCATGTAGCGCACGCCCTCGCCCATGTCGGTGAAGGCCGAGCGGACGGGGTGGGTGGCGTGCCGCTCGTCCAACGTCCGACGCAGCGGCGTACGCGGGACCGTGGTCAGCGCGACGATCGCCAGCACCATCGCCGCGGCGGCGATCGCGAAGGCCGACGAGGGAGCTGCCACGCCGATCACCGCGCCAGCCGCCGCAGGGCCGATCGCCTGGCCGATGGTCGGTCGCACCATCCCCTCGAAGCCGTTGACCGCCATCAGGTCCTCGGCCGGGACGATCGAGGGCAGCAACGCCGAGTAGGCCGGGTAGTAGAACGCCATCGCCATGCCCGTCACGAAGGCGGTGCCGGCGAGCAGGCCCACGCTGCTGAAGCCTGCGTACGCCGCCGCGGCCGCGAACGCCATGCCGGTGAGCTCGACGCCGGCGACCGCGAGCAGGATCAGCTTCTGGGGCACCCGGTCGGCCACGACCCCGGCCAGCAGCGCCGGGATGATGACGCCGACCGCCGCCATGGTCGAGACGAAGGAGAGCTGGGGTGCGCTGCCGCCGAGGCGGAACACCTCCCAGACCAGCGCGACCAGCCAGACGCCACCGGCGAAGGACGAGAAGACCAGGGCGGCGGCGAGCTTGCGGTAGGCCGGGATCTTGAACGGGGTCAACGCGCGGGGGACGGCCCGCCCCACCGCCTGATCACCGACGGTGTCCAACACGTTGTCGATGATCGGATCACTCACGGCGGTCATTCTGCCGGGAGGGGGCGACAAGTTCGAACCGTCGACGTCGGTGCCTGCATCCGTCTCGGTGGACGTTGACGGTGCCTCGCCGCCTCCCTACGGTGGCGTGAGTGCCCGTCTCCGGTCCGGGTGCCTCGTCTGGAGGGGTCCATGGCAGTGACTGAGGTGAGCAGCCGCCTGCGATCGGGGTTGCGGACGGTCACCCTGCCGCCTCCGGTGCCGCGTGAGCTGAGGCGCCTGGTGACCGGCGTGCCCGGCGTGGTCCGCGAGACGGTGCACTGGGGCGTCATCCACGGACTGCCCGGCCTCGTGCTCCGCCGGGCCGCCAAGCAGGGCGACCTGCAGGCACGCATGGTGATGGCGGGAGGTGACGTCGCAGGTCCGATCGAGGAGATCCGCGCCGTCGGCCCGGTGGTGCGGGCGAAGTTCAGCAACGTCGTCACGAGCCATGCCGGCGTGCGCGAGGTGCTCACCCGCGACGACTTCGTGACCGGCTTCCCCGGCAAGGACGGGCCACTCAGCTCGATCGCCGAGGCGACCGCACCGCGCAGCATCCACCCGCTCGAGCCGCCGTCGCTGCTGGCGACCGACCCGCCCGACCACACGCGCTACCGCAGGCTGGTGACCGGGGTCTTCACCAAGCGGGCGGTCGAGCGGCTGCGCGGGCGCACCGAGGAGCTGGCCACCGAGCTCCTCGACGCCCTGGAGGAGAAGGCCCGTCGTGGCGAGACCGTCGACGTCGTGGCCGACTACTGCGCGCCGCTGCCGGTGGCCGTGATCGCCGAGATCCTCGGCGTGCCCGAGGACCAGCACGAACGCGTCCTGGGCTTCGGAGCCGCCGCGGCACCGAGCCTCGACCTGGGTCTGGGCCTGGGTCAGTACCGCCGCGTGCACCGCGCGCTGGCGCAGTTCGACGACTGGCTGGGTGACCACCTCGCCGAGCTGCGCCGCAACCCGGGTGACAACCTGCTCAGCCAGCTCGTGCACGCCGAGGTGGACGGGGCCGGCCTGGACGAGACCGAGCTGCGCGCCACCGCCGGGCTGGTCCTGGCGGCCGGCTTCGAGACGACCGTCAACCTGCTCTCCAACGGCATCGCCCTCCTGGCCGCCCACCCCGACCAGCTGGCGAAGCTGCGCGCCCAGGAGGCGTCCTGGCCCAACACGGTCGAGGAGGTGCTGCGTTACGACCCGCCCGTGCTCCTGACCGCGCGCCAGGCAACGGTCGACACCGACCTGCTCGGCCACCAGGTCAGGGCAGGAACGCTGGTGGCGGCCGTCCTGTGGGGGGCCAACCGCGACCCGGAGGTCTTCGCCGACCCCAACGCCTTCGACGTCACCCGCGCCAACGCCCGCGAGCACATCTCGTTCTCGTCAGGTCGCCACCACTGCCTCGGCGCGTCGTTGGCGCGGATGGAGGGAGAGGTCGGGCTGCGCGCCTTCTTCGAGCGCTTCGGTGACGTCGACCTGGTGGTCGGGGCACGACGGCGTACGACGCGCATCCTGCGCGGCTACGAGACGTTGCCGGTGGTCCTGGGCCCGCCCGCTGGCCTGCCGTGACCGAGGCGTCGAAGCGACACATTTGGGCTGTGTGCCCCTCGCGCAAGCGGGCGAGAGGTCCTAACGTGTCGCCATGCGCGCAGCCCAGGTGATCCAGACGACCGGCCCCGACGGCGTGGAGGTCCGCGACGTCCCCGACGTGTCCCCCGGTCCCCACGAGGTCCTCATCCGTGTCCACAGCGTCGGCGTCTCCTTTCCCGACCTGCTCCTCTCCCAGGGCCAGTACCAGCTGCGGCCCGAGCCGCCCTTCACCCTCGGCGTCGACGTGGCCGGCACGGTCGAGGCGCTCGGCTCCGGAGTCGAGCAGTTCCAGGTCGGCCAGCGAGTCGCCGCGGTCGCGCCCTACGGCGGCGCCGCACAGCTCGCCGCGATCTCCGAGGACGCCGTCTTCCCGCTCCCCGACGTGCTGTCGTACGACGAGGGCGCGGCGCTGCCGATGAACTTCCTGACCGCGCAGTTCGCCCTGGTCGAGCGGGCCGGGCTGCGTCCCGGTGAGATCGTGCTCGTCCACGGCGCGGCGGGGGGAGTCGGCACGGCCACGATCCAGGTCGCCAAGGGCCTCGGCGCCTCCGTCATCGCGGTGGTCTCGACGCCCGAGAAGGCCGAGGTCGCCCGCGCCGCCGGCGCTGACGAGACCGTCCTGGTCGACGGTTTCCGTGAGCGGGTCGGCGCGCTGACCGGCGGGCACGGCGTGGACGTGGTCGTCGACGTGGTCGGCGGCGACCTCTTCACCGACTCGCTGCGCGCGCTCGCGCCGCTGGGTCGGCTGCTCGTCGTCGGCTTCGCCGCGGGCCAGGGGATCCCCGAGGTCAAGGTCAACCGGCTGCTGCTCAACAACATCGACGTGCGCGGCGTGGGCTGGGGCGCCTTCGCCATGGTGCGTCCCGGCTACATGCACCAGCAGTGGCGCACGCTCGTCCCGATGATCGAGTCCGGGCTGGTCAAGCCGCCGATCGGCGGGACGTACAAGCTCGACGAGATGGCGCAGGCGCTGCGCGACCTCGACCAGCGCCGCGCCACGGGCAAGCTGGTCGTCCGGATCGCGTGACTGCAGCGCAGTGCGGCCTCCGCGAGTCAGTGGGTGACTCCCGAAGGCCGCACGGGGGGTGAGCTCAGGACTCCCGTGAGTCAGGGCTCCTCGCCGGGTCCCTGTCACGCGCCTGGTCACGCGAGTGGTCCCGCGAGTGGTCGCGTGACTTGTCCTCGCGCTGGTCCTTGCGCGCCTCCTCGCGCTGGTCCTTCGCGGAGCCCTGCTCAGGACCCGACTCGGGGCGTCGGTCCTGCTCGAGGCGCTGGCGCTGCCCCGGCCCCTTCTCCGACTCCCGCTCCGACCCCATCTGCGCGCCCGGGCCGAAGCCCTGAGCGTCGTGGTCGCCGGCGTCGTGGTCGCCCTTGATCGAGGAGCGGACCTCCTCGGCCTCGGCGCTCAGCGTCTCCTCGTCGACGAGGTCTCCCGCGTCCTCGGCCAGCAGGTCGACCCACCGCTGCAGGACGTCCTCGGCCAGGCCCGAGTCGAAGAGGTCGGTCTGGATCTGCTCACGCGCCTCGGTCAGCAGCTGCTGGAACTGGGGGACCTCCTTGAAGCGCTCGACGAGCGGGTTGTCGCCACCACCGGGCATGCCGGGTCCTGGCTGCGGGTCGGCATGCTCGGGGCCGCCGCCCGGAGGCATGACCTTCGGCGCGTCCTTGCCGTCGCCGTCCTGCGGGCCGTCCTGGCCGTCGTTCTTGGCGTCCTGCGGTCCGTCCTGCGGTCCGTCCTGCGGGCCCTGCGGGCCCTGCGGGGCGTCGTCCTTGTTGTCCTTGCCGTCCTGGCCGTCGCGGCCACCGTCACCCGGCTCGCGTCCAGGGCCCTCCGGCCGCGCCCCGAAGGCGAGGTCGTGGTCCCAGGCCACCACGGTGAACTGCTTCTTCGCCGCGTCCCAGCGCAGGAAGGCGTTGTTGCCGGGGCCATCGATGTCGTCGAAGTTGTCGATGGCCTCCTCGAAGGCGAGGTAGGTGGCGAAGGCCTTCACGTCGAGCCACTCGGGGAGCTTCTCGGCGAACTCTTCCTCGTCGGAGTTGTTGACGAAGTCGAGGAACTCGATCAGCGGGGTCATGTCGTCCTCGCCGGTCTCCTGGTCGAAGACGTCCTCGTAGTCGTCCGGGTCGTCGCCGCGGTAGGACCAGTCACCTTCGGACTCCGCCTTGTAGAGGGCTCCGTCGCCCTCGAAGTTCTCCTTCTCCCAGTTCTCGTCCAGGTTCTCGATCACCAGGCGCAACTCAGGGTCCTCGTCGTTCACGGAGAAGGACGTCGCCATCGAGCGCTCCGTGGCCAGCCCCGCTTCCTCGAGGAGATCGAGCGCGACCGCCTCGTTCAGGGAGGTGGCGGAGCGGTTCGGCCGCACGACGAACTCGGTGGTGCCTTCGTGCTCCTGGCCGTCGACGAACTCGTCGAGGCGCAGCAGCCAGGGCATCTCGCTCGGGCTGGTGTCCTCGGTGAGGTTGCGCAGCGACGAGTTGCCCTTGAGCCGCAGGCCGACGTCCTTGAACGCGTGGCCGTCGATCGTGACGTCGCCCTTGATCCACTCCTTCTCGTCGGACTCGAGGTAGGTGGAGACCATCTCCTGCAGCTCGTCGGGGTCGACGTCGACCTTGATGGAGTGCAGGGCCGACTCGTCGAAGGCGGCGGGCGAGTCGGAGTTGCTCGAGCCCGACTGGGCCTCGGTCGCGGAGCATCCGGAGAGGACCAGGGCAGTCGCCAGCGCGGGGGCGATGGCCATCATGGGCCAGCGGGCGTGGGGTTTCATCGTTCCTCCTTCGGGGCGTACGTTTCGACATCACCCACGGTGGAGGGCTTCGCTGGAACGACGCTGGGTCGTGCCTGTGACCCACCTGTGAACGCCCCCGCGGGTGCGGTTCACAGGTTCCTCACAGCCGCCTCCCAGCCACGGGGTGGTGACCAGGCGCATGATCGAGTCATGACCACGGCGCCACTGACCCGTCCCGACGGCTCGCCGTTGCGCGTGCTCGCCGTGGACGACGAGGTCAACCTGACCGAGCTGCTGGCCATGGCGATGCGCTACGAGGGGTGGGAGGTGAGCGTGGCCCACGCCGGTCGTGAGGCGGTCGAGACCGCGAAGAAGTTCCGCCCCGACGCGATCGTGCTCGACATGATGCTGCCCGACTTCGACGGGCTCGAGGTCATGCGGCGCGTGCGCCTGGACCAGCCTGAGGTGCCCGTCCTCTTCCTGACCGCCCGTGACGGGGTGCAGGACCGGATCACGGGTCTCACCGCGGGCGGCGACGACTACGTGACCAAGCCGTTCAGCCTGGAGGAGGTGGTCGCGCGTGTGCGCGCCTTGCTGAGGCGCTCCGGTGCGACCAGCCGTGAGCAGGGTTCGCTGCTCGTCGTGGGTGACCTCGAGCTCGACGAGGAGAGCCATGAGGTGCGTCGCGGCGGCGAGGAGATCCACCTGACGGCGACGGAGTTCGAGCTGTTGCGCTACCTGATGCGCAACCCTCGTCGGGTGCTGAGCAAGCCCCAGATCCTCGATCGGGTCTGGGACTACGACTTCGGCGGTCAGGCCAACATCGTCGAGCTCTACATCTCCTACCTGCGCAAGAAGGTGGATGCGGGCCGGGCCCCGATGATCCACACCATGCGGGGTGCCGGCTACGTCCTCAAGCCGGCCTGATGCGCTTCGTCGGGCGCTCGCTCACCGCACGGTTGACCGCTGCCGTGGTGGCACTCATCGCCCTCGTCTCCGTCGTCGTGGTCTCGTCGACGGCCTGGGTCGTGGGCGCCTACGTCACCGACCAGCTCGACGCCGACCTGACGGCCGCCGGCGCGCGTGCGCAGCGGGCCCTGCTCGTCGGGCCCCACACGTCCTCGCCCGACGGTGGTCCGCCCCCCGCGATCCGCGAGGCGCGAGGGCAGGGGACCGGGACGTTGACGGCCTACCTCGCAGGGGGCGAAGGGCGGGGACAGCGCATCGACTCCTCCGGCGTCCTGCGGACGCTCGACGACGACGTGCTCGATGCGCTCGCCGGGCTCCCCGTGGGTGGAGGGCCGGTCACCGTCGACCTGACGGGACTGGGCGAATACCGGGTGCAGGTCGAGGAGGTGGACGGCATCACAGTCGTCACTGGCCTGCCGACGGCACCCGTCGAGGAAGCCCGCAACACCGTGACGCTCTGGGGTCTGGGGCTCGGCACGGTCGCGACCCTGCTGGGCGGCACCCTGGCCGCGCTGGTCGTACGCCGTCAGCTGCGGCCCCTGCGTGAGGTCGCGGTCACTGCGCAGGACGTCGCGGCCACCGACCTGACCACGGGCGAGATCGGGGTGGCGCGCGTGCCGCAGCACCTGGAGGACCCCCGGACCGAGGTGGGCCGGATGGCCCTCGCGCTCAACGCGGCGCTCGACCACGTCGAGTCGGCCCTGGACCAGCGACGGCGCAGCGAGGCCCAGGCGCGACAGCTGCTTGCCGACGTCTCCCACGAGCTGCGTACTCCCCTGGCCACCGTCTCCGGCTACGCCGAGCTGGGCCTGCGTGGACAGGATCCCGACGGCGTCACCCATGCACTGGGCAAGGTGCAGGAGGAGGCCCGTCGGATGACGGCGATGGTGGAGGACCTTCTGCTGCTCGCCCGCCTCGACGCCGGTCGGGCGCTCGCGGTGGAGGAGGTCGACCTGACCCGGATGGTCGTGGAGTCCGTCGCGGACGCCCGGGTGACCGGTCCCGACCACCGTTGGCGGCTGGAGCTGCCCGAGGAGGTGGTCACCGTCCAGGGCGACGCACTCAGGCTGCACCAGGTGCTCAGCAACCTGCTCGCCAACGCCCGGCAACACACGCCACCCGGCACCACGGTGACGACCGGGCTGGTCGTCGAGGACGACCGGGTGCTGCTCGGAGTCACCGACGACGGTCCGGGCATCTCCCCGGAGTTCGTGGGGGAGGTCTTCACGCGGTTCGCGCGCGGTGACGCCGCCCGCTCGCGCTCGACGTCGGGCGCCGGTCTGGGGCTGCCGCTGGCACGCTCCATCGTGCGGGCGCACGGCGGCGACCTGACGGTGGCGTCGGAGCCCGGACGAACTCGGTTCGAAGTGTCGTTGCCGCGGGCTAGGGTGACGACGTGACGATTCTCGATGACGCCCGCGACGGCATGAACCTCGACATCCGCCCCCAGGACGACCTCTTCGGTCACGTCAACGGCACCTGGCTGGAGACCGCCGAGATTCCCAGCGACCGCAGCAGCTGGGGGCCGTTCGTGACGCTGGCCGACCAGGCCGAGCAGCACGTGCGCGAGATCATCACCGAGCTCTCCCAGGGCAACGCCGACGACGTCGCCAACCCCGAGGACGCGCGCAAGATCGCCGTCCTCTACTCGACGTTCATGGACACCGAGGCGATCAACGCCGCCGGTGCCGACCCGATCCGTCCGCTCCTGGCCGACGTCGACGCCCTCGAGACGCGTGAGCAGCTGTGGGCCTTCCTCGGGGCCTACGAGCGCCACGGTGGCGGGGGCCTCTTCGGGTCCTACGTCGACACCGACGCGAAGCAGTCCGACCGCTACGTGGTCAACCTGACCCAGGGCGGCCTGGGTCTGCCCGACGAGTCCTACTACGCGGGGGAGAAGTTCGCCGACGTGCGTGAGAAGTACGTCGCCTACCTCACCGAGCTCTTCCGTCTCGCCGGCATCGACGACGGCGCCGAGCAGGCGCAGGCCGTGCTCGCGTTCGAGACGCGTCTGGCCGAGGGCCACTGGGAGCGCGCCGAGACGCGTGACGTGCAGAAGACCTACAACCTCCTGACCCGCGAGGAGCTCGACAAGCTCGCCCCGTCGGTCGACTGGAGCGGCTACGTCGCGGCGCTGGGCGGCAGCGACGCCACCATCGCCGAGGTGTGCGTGCGCCAGCCCTCCTACTTCGAGCACCTCTCCGCGGTGCTGACCGCGGTGCCGGTGGAGGAGCTGAAGCCCTACCTGCGCGCGAAGGTGGTGCGCAACCTCGCGTCGTACCTGACTGATGACTTCGTCGAGACCAACTTCGACTTCTACGGACGCACCCTCTCGGGCACGCCCGAGCTGCGCGAGCGCTGGAAGCGTGGCGTCGCCTTCGTCGAGGGCGCGATCGGTGAGGCGGTGGGCCGCGAGTACGTCGCCCGTCACTTCCCGCCGCGGTCGAAGGAGATGATGGACGAGCTCGTCGACAACCTGCTCGAGGCCTATCGCCAGTCCATCGAGGCGCTCGACTGGATGGGCGAGGAGACCAAGCGGCAGGCCTACGTGAAGCTGGAGAAGTTCCGGCCGAAGATCGGCTACCCGACGAAGTTCCGCGACTACTCCGGGCTGGACGTCGTGGAGGGCGACCTGGTCGCGTGCGTGCGCGCAGCGTCCGCCTTCGAGACCGACCGCGAGCTCGGCAAGATCGGCAGCCCCGTCGACCGCGACGAGTGGTTCATGCTCCCGCAGACGGTCAACGCCTACTACAACCCCGGCACCAACGAGATCTGCTTCCCGGCCGGCATCCTGCAGAAGCCGTTCTTCAGCCCTGACGCCGACCCGGCCGAGAACTACGGCGGCATCGGCGCGGTCATCGGCCACGAGATCGGTCACGGCTTCGACGACCAGGGCGCCCAGTACGACGGCGAGGGCAACATGCAGGACTGGTGGACCGCCGACGACAAGACGGCCTTCGAGGCCAAGTCCAAGGCCCTCGTGGAGCAGTACGACGCCTTCGAGCCTCGGGCCCTGCCCGGCGAGCGCGTCAACGGCCAGCTCACCGTCGGTGAGAACATCGGCGACCTGGGTGGCCTGACGATCGGCTACAAGGCATTCCTGATCGCGGTGGGCGACTCCGCGACGGATGAGCAGAAGCGCAAGGTCTTCCTCAACTGGGCCTACTGCTGGCGCACGAAGCGCCGCAAGGAGCTCGACCTCCAGTACCTCACGATCGACCCGCACTCCCCGCCGGAGTTCCGCGCCAACATCGTCCGCAACCTCGACGAGTTCCACGAGGTCTTCGGTACGCAGCCCGGTGACGGTCTCTGGCTGGAGCCGGAGGACCGGGTCCGGATCTGGTGATCGCGGTGGGTCGCTGCCCAGCCGGCGGGGGTTGACCTCTACGGTGGGCCGCGACGTTCACCGATCTGATCCCGGGGGGGACATGAGGAAGACCGGTACGAGCTGGCGCACGCGCCTCGTGGCGCTGGCCGTCCTGCTCACTGCGACGGGGACCAGCCTGCACGGCTCGGCAGCAGCCCAGCCGCTGGCGATGGCCGACGGAGAGGGTCAGGGGCGCACCATGCTCGTCCTGGACGCCTCCGGTTCGATGGCGGATCCGGCCAAGGGCGGGAAGACCAAGATCGAGGCGGCCAGGTCGGCGCTGCGGACGGTGGTCGAAGGGCTGCCCGACGACGCCGAGGTCGGCCTACGGGTCTTCGGCGCCAAGGTCTTCTCGCGGACCGATCCCGGCAGCTGTGAGGACAGCCAGCTGGTCGTGCCGGCGGGCGTCGACAACCGCAGCGCGATGCTGGCCGAGATCAAGAAGTACAAGCCCTACGGCGAGACGCCGATCCCGTACGCCCTGCGTGAGGCCGCGAAGGACCTCGGCAGCGAGGGCGCGCGGTCGCTCATCCTGGTCTCCGACGGCGAGTCGACGTGCGACCCCGACCCCTGCAAGGTCGCCAAGGACCTGGCCAAGGACGGCATCGACCTGCGCATCGACGTGGTCGGGCTGTCGGTCTCGGGCAAGGCCCGCGAGCACCTCAGGTGCATCGCCGAGGCGGGCAACGGTGACTACTTCGACGCCGACGACGCAGCGGACATCGAGGCCACGTTGACCCGGGTGGCCAGCCGCGCGGCGCAGCCCTTCACCCTGTTCGGAGAACCGATCAGCGGCGGCACCGAGCAGGACCCGACACCGATCACCGTGGGCAGCTGGATCGACACCATCGGCACGGTCAAGGGCTATGACGCCAAGTACTACTCCTTCGAGCGGAAGGAGGCCGGCAGCACCCTGCGGGTCGCGGCGGTGACCCAGGGCGGCACGGGCTTCAACGACGTCACCCGGATGGAGATCACCAACCCCGAAGGCGACAGGTGCGACTACGCCTACACGGTGCGGTCCTCCATGCACGCCCTGTTGCTCAAGGGGGTCCAGGTGACGGCCGGGGCGGAGAGCAACTGCGACCTCCCCGGGACCTACAGGGTCATGGTCGAGCGCAGCCATGGCACCCCTGACGTCAAGATCGGGCTGCGGGTCACCGAGGAGCCGCCGGTCGAGGACGACGGCTTCGTCGCGCCGGAGGGTGACGTCCCGATCGAGAAGCCGGCCTTCGGTGGGACGGCCCAGGAGGTGGCCGGAGCGGCCTCGCTCGAGGAGGCGCCCGAGCTCACCAGCGGCCTCTGGTCCAGCGACATCGTGCCCGGTGAGGCCCTGATCTACCGGTTCCGCCTGGACTACGGCCAGTCCGCCAGGGTCGGCATGCGTTTCGCAGCCGGGACGACCGACCATCGCGAGGCGTTCGGACTGGCGCCGCCGATGGCCCAGATGTCCCTGCACAGTCCGCTCGGCGCCAACGTGGACTTTCCGAAGGGCGCGGAGTTCCTCGGCTACGTGGGCACGAGGGCGCCGGTCGAGTTCCGGACCGCGACGCCGCAGGTCAGTCGGACGGGTGCCTTCGACGGTGGAGGTTTCGGTGGTGGCGGCGACTTCACCGTGGCTGGCGACTACTACCTGATGGTCGCCGTCGGGCGCAACGACACCCTCGAGCTGCCCTTCGAGATCGACCTCCAGATCGACGGCGAGCCCGCCGACGGCCCGACGTACGTCGACGGTGCGAGCTGGACGATCACCGACGGGCTCGACATGGGCGAGGCAGCGACCTCCGACAACGACACCGACGCCGAGACCGAGACCGAGACCGACAGCCCGGCAGCGGCGGAGCAGAGCAGCAGCGTCTCCCTCCCGGTGGTCCTGGGCGGTGCTGCCGGGCTCCTCGTCGTCGGTGTCCTCGTGGGCGTGCTCCTGAGCCGTCGCCGTGCGCGACGTGTGTGAGGATCTGGGCATGAGTGCATCGCGATTCGACGACAGCATCGTCGCCGGCGTCCTGAACCACATGAACGGGGACCACCTCGACGACTCGCTCGACATCGTCCGTGCGTTCGGAGCGCTGGAGGCGACCGCGGCCGTGATGACCGACCTCGACACCGAGGCCGGTGTCTGGACGGCGACGGTCGACGGCGCCCCGATCGAGGTCCGGGTGCCGTGGCCCGGTGGCCCCCTCACCGAGCGTCCTCAGCTGCGGGTGGCGGTGGTCGAGCTCCACCAGCAGGCGCGCGAGCGTCTCGGTTTGCCTCCGGCCGCCCCGCACTGACGTACGTCTCCCATTGTCGGAGCCGCCTGTTAGACAGGGGCCATGACTTCCAGCCCCGCGACCTTCGACCGCACCGCCGCTCGCGAGTCCGCCGAGCGTCACCTGCGCGCCCTGGTCGGCCGCGACGACGCGACGCTGCGCGAGGACCAGTGGTCCGCGATCGAGGCGCTGGCGGTCGACCGGCGCCGTGCCCTCGTCGTGCAGCGCACCGGGTGGGGCAAGTCGGCCGTCTACTTCGTCGCCACCCTGCTGCTGCGCGAGATGGGCGCCGGGCCGACGGTGATCGTCTCGCCGTTGCTCGCGCTGATGCGCAACCAGATCGCCGCCGCCGAGCGGGCCGGCATTCGCGCCGTCACCATCAACTCGACCAACAACGACCAGTGGGAGCCGATCCACGCCGCGATCAACAACGGCGAGGTCGACGTGCTGCTGGTGAGCCCGGAGCGGCTCAACAACCCCGGCTTCCGCGACGAGGTGCTGCCACGTCTCGCGGCCACCTGCGGGCTGCTGGTGGTCGACGAGGCGCACTGCATCTCCGACTGGGGCCACGACTTCCGTCCCGACTACCGCCGCATCCGTACGCTCCTCGACGAGCTGCCGAGCGGCATCCCGGTCCTCGCGACCACGGCCACCGCCAACGCCCGCGTCACCGGTGACGTCGCCGAGCAGCTGAGCGGTTCTCGCCAGCTCGACGACGTGCTCGTGCTGCGCGGCACTCTCGACCGCGAGTCGCTGCGCCTCGGCGTGCTGAAGATGCGGACCACCGAGCAGCGGCTCGCCTGGCTCGCCGACTTCGTCGCGGCCCAGCCGGGCAACGGCATCATCTACTGCCTCACGGTCGCTGCGACCCAGGAGGTGTCCGCCTACCTGCGCGACCGTGGCCTGGAGGTGCGCGCCTACTCCGGCCAGACCGAGGCCGAGGAACGAGGGCGCCTGGAGGCTGACCTGGTCGAGGGCCGGGTCAAGGCGCTGGTCGCCACCTCGGCGCTCGGCATGGGCTTCGACGCGACGCTCTCGTTCGTGGTCAACCTCGGTGCTCCCAGCTCGCCGGTGGCCTACTACCAGCAGGTGGGCCGTGCCGGCCGTGGCACCGACGACGCCACCGTCGTGCTGCTGCCGCAGCTGGAGGACCGTGACATCTGGGCCTACTTCGCCTCACTCGCCTTCCCGCCCGAGCACCAGGTGCGCCAGACGCTCGCCGTGCTCTCGGAGCAGGGCACGCTGAGCACGGCGGCGCTGGAGACCTACGTCGACCTCAGCCGCAACCGGCTCGAGACCATGCTCAAGGTGCTCGACGTCGACGGTGCCGTCCGTCGCGTGCGCGGCGGCTGGGAGGCCACGGGGCAGGAGTGGGCGTACGACGCCGAGCGCTACGCCCGAGTGACGGCTGCGCGCGAGCGCGAGCAGGCGGCGATGCTCGCCTACCTCGACACCGACCGCTGCCGGATGCGCTACCTGCGTGAGCAGCTCGACGACCCGGAGGCCGTCGACTGCGGGCGGTGTGACAACTGCGGCGGGCTCACCCTCTCCACGGACGTGTCCGAGGCGGCGGTCGAGGCCGCCCACGAGCGCCTGAGCCGCCCGGGCGTGGCGGTCGAGCCGCGCAAGATGTGGCCCACTGCGCTCGCCACTCTCGGCATCGACCTCAAGGGCAAGATCAAGGGGCAGGCCGAGGAAGGTCGGGCCGTCGCCCGGATGACCGACCTCGGCTACGGCCAGCAGGTGCGCGAGCTCTTCCGCGACTCCACCCCGGACGGGCCTGTCCCGGTGCCGCTGGTGCAGGCAGTCGTCCAGGTGCTCAACGACTGGCGGCCGCGTGTTGACGCCATCGTGGTGGTCGAGTCGACCCGCCGCGGGGTGCTCACCCAGGACCTGGCCGACGGCCTGTCGCGCTACCTGCGAGTGCCGGTCATCGGCAGCTTCGCCCTCGTCGACGTGGACGTCCCGCCGGGTGCCGGCGCGACCAACTCCGCCCAGCGTGTCTCCGCCGTCGGCCGCCGCTCACGCCTCCTGCTGGACGACGACTCCGTGTCGGGTCGCCGGGTCCTGCTGGTCGACGACCAGGTCAACACCGGATGGACGCTGACCCTGGCTGCGCAGCAGCTGCGCGACGCTGGCGCCGAGGCGGTCCTGCCGCTCGTCCTGGCGGTCCAGGCCTGAGGGCGACCCCTCACCGCCCGTCGAGCAGGTCGTCGACGAGGGTCGTGAAGTCGTTGCGACTCCTCTCGTCCAGCGGCCACGGCCGTTCGGCGACCTCACGCTGCAGGTGGCGTGCCAGTGGCGCCGGATGGGCGCGAGCGCCCGAGTGGGCCACCATCATGGCCGCACGTCAGTGCGCGGGTCAGGCGCCGGGGACTACTCTTCGGCACATGGACGACCTCACCGCCTCTGCCAGCATCCTCGTCGACGCGCCGGCCTCGGTGATCTTCGACATCCTCGCCGACCCGCGCCAGCACACCCGGATCGACGGTTCCGGGTCCGTGCAGGAGATCGTGGACGGCCCCGAGCGGCTCAGCGAGGGGGCGCAGTTCACCGTGCAGATGAAGCGCGGCCTGGGCTACCGGACCAACAACACCGTGGTCGAGTACGAGCAGGACGCCCTGATCGCGTGGAAGCACCGCGGTGCCCACGTGTGGCGCTACGAGCTCACCCCCGAGGCCGGCAAGGTCCGGGTCACCGAGACGTGGGACGGCAGCGGCTACTCGGGCCTGCCGCGACTCATCTTCAAGATCACCGGCCTCAAGGGCACCCAGCGCTCGATCGAGGAGACGCTGGTGCGGCTGAAGGCCGTGGCCGAGGCAGACGCCGCGCGCGCCTGAGCAGGCCGACCGCGACTGCTCACGACGTACGGATGCGACGAAGGCCCCCGCAGGAGCGGGGGCCTTCGTCGCGTGCGTGCGTACGACGCGGTCAGTGACCGATCATGACGTCCTTCGGTGCGTGCACCTTCTCGCGCGGCAGGAAGAACGCCGGCACGAGGCAGAGACCCACCAGGGCGGTGGCCACCACGAAGACCGAGGCGAACGACGCCGCCTGGTCGCCCGGCACCTTGTCCACGAGTGACTGGAACGACTCCGGGGTGAGCCCCAGCCGGGCGAACAGCTCACCCACGGCGGCGTCGCCTCCCCGGGCTTCGGCCTCCGCCACCTCGCCGGCCACCTGGATCGACTTCTTCTCCTGCATGAAGTTGGTCAGCAGGGTCGCGAAGATCGCGGTGCCGATCGAGGCAGCGACCTGCTGCTGGATGTTCAGCAGGGTCGAACCGCGAGCGACCGTGTGGTCGGTGAGGGTCGCCAGGGCGGCGGTCATGATCGGCATCATCGCGCCGCCGAGGCCCAGGCCCATGATGAAGAGGGCGCTGAGCAGGTAGACGTACGAGGTGTCCGCGTCGATCTGCGTGAACATCCCGACCGACACGGTGATGACGGCCAGCGCCGTCATCACGATCTTGCCGGGGCCGATCTTGTCGGCGAGCAGGCCAGCCAGCGGCATCGTCAGGATGGCGCCGACACCCTGGGGGGCCAGCAGGAGGCCGGCGTGCAGGGCGTCCTCGCCGCGGACCATCTGGAAGTACAGCGGGAAGAGGAGCGAGGCGCCGAAGAAGGCGATCGCGAAGAACGACATCGTGATCAGCGCGACCGAGAGGTTCTTGTTCTTCAGCAGGCGCAGGTCCATCAGCGGGTGGATGTTGGACTTGCGCAGCGCCCACGGGATGAAGAGGCTGGTCAGGATCGCTCCGATCACCATGGTCGCGACGACCTCGGTGGTCCAGGCAGTGCCGGACTCCTCCTTGGCGCCGGGGATCGAGGAGACGCCGTACAGGAACGACGCGAGGCCAGGGGAGAGGAGCAGCATGCCGACGAAGTCGAAGGTCTCGGACGGCTGCACGTCGTCCTTCTCGAGGACCTTCGCCGCGTAGACGAGGCCGATGATGCCGATCGGCAGGTTGATCAGGAAGATCCAGTGCCACGAGGCGACGTCGATCAGCCAGCCGCCGAGGATGGGGCCGAAGATCGGCCCGAGCAGCATCGGGATGCCCATGACGGCCATGACTCGGCCCAGGCGCTCGGGGCCGGCGGCGCGGGTCAGGATCGTCATGCCGAGCGGCATGAGCATGCCGCCGCCGAGGCCCTGGACGACGCGGAAGATGATCAGCCACGTCAGGTCGGGCGCGATCGCGCAGAGCACCGAGCCGAGCGTGAAGAGGGCGACGGCGATGAGGTAGAGCCGCTTCGTGCCGAACCGGTCGGCGGCCCAGCCCGTCAGCGGGATGACGGTGGCCAGCGCCAGCGTGTAGGCGGTCATCGTCCACGCGACGTCAGCGGTGGTGGCGTCGAACTCGCGGGCGAAGGTCTCCAGCGCGACGGACACGACGGTGACGTCGAGGATGGACATGATGCCGCCGAGGACGACGACGCCGGCGATGAGGAGAAGCTTGCGGTCGAGCTTCTCGACCTGCTCCGGCTCCTGGCCGGGAAGAGTTTCTGTACTTGTCACTGGCCGAGACTAGTGGCCGAGGCAACAATCGGCGCTCCCATTGAACGTGCCGTCGGACACACCCCGTTCTCGCGGGGTTGCGTGGCGTCCCGCTTTCACAGTCGTTGCCGTCGGCAGAATTGCCAGTTCCGCCGCTGGGCTGGCTAGGTCCTCCTTGAGAGCCTGGCGAATATGGCTTGGAGGCGGGCACGCACGAGCCGCTGCAGTAGCGCTGGGTACAGATGGAAGAGGAGTCCGAGGGCCACCAGCCAAAGAGCGCCTTGCCATGCCTCTCCCGACACCACGCCGAAAGACAGGGCCGCAGTGACGACAAGGCAGATGCTGTGGCCGAGTTCGGAGCGCAGTGTGTGCTGGTCGAGTTCTTTCAGGCCCTCCCGCGTGCCGCCGAACCCACGTTCGTTTGCTATGACCCGGTTCCATCCGATGACGTGGAGCAACTTCCCGAACAACCGGACCCCCAGGACCGGGTAGAGCCGCGCTTCCCAGGGCCTGACCCGGAACCAACCGTGATTGGGAATCCGCGCCCGCGGACCCGCGATCCAAGACACCCACGCCATGAGAATGAAGTGAGTGACCCAGGCGAAGGAGAACCCCGTCGGGCCGATGAACACCCATGCCGCTGCAATGGCCCCGGCGGCGAGTGCCGTCGACAACGCCGCGACCACCATGACGCGTGCTGACTTGAGGGATTGAGGCACGCGCCGAGGTGAGAGGCTCGGCGCAGGTGACGGTGTAGCGGTCGGTTCGGGGGCCGGGCTGCCGCTCAACCCAGCAGCTTCTCGATGCCCTCGACGACGTGCGGGGCGTCGGGCTCCGTACGCGGCCCGAAGCGCGCGACCGGGGTGCCGTCGGCGGTGATGAGGAACTTCTCGAAGTTCCACTGGATGTCGCCGGTCTTGCCCTCCTCGTCGGAGAGCTCGGTGAGGGCGTCATAGATCTCGTGACGGCCCTCGCCGTTGACCTCGATCTTCTCGGTCAGCGGGAAGGTCACCCCGTAGGTTGCCGAGCAGAACTCCGCGATCT
Organism: Nocardioides jishulii; assembly: GCF_006007965.1. Classification (NCBI taxonomy): domain Bacteria; kingdom Bacillati; phylum Actinomycetota; class Actinomycetes; order Propionibacteriales; family Nocardioidaceae; genus Nocardioides; species Nocardioides jishulii. Next base: position 75,854 of record NZ_CP040748.1, read on the forward strand.
CGTCGGGCGAGCCGGGCTCCTGGCCCATGAACTGGTTGCACGGGAAGCCGACCACGGTGAAGCCGCGCTCGCCGTAGGTGGCCTGCAGCTCTTCGAGCTTGGAGTACTGCGGCGTGAGGCCGCACTTGCTGGCCACGTTGACCAGGAGGGCGGGCTTGCCGCCGGTGAGGTCGCGCAGGGTGCCGGTCGTGCCGTCGAGGCGGCCGATGGAGGAGTCGAGGATGCTCATGGCTCGAGGTTAGTGCGGTTCTCAACAATCCGTGGTGGTGATCCATCAGGGAACGTGCCGTGGCTCGTGCTCGTGCACGGTCCGAAGGAGCGGATTGCTCCTGCGCCTCCAAATCCCCCCCGTCGGGAGCCGATCTTCCCTACCCTGCTGGACAAGCGAAGGGGAGATTGTGGCTGAAGAGTCATGGCACGCAGCACGACTGATTCCGACCTCGGGGATTTCGGGTGCGGAGGAGCAGGAACGACGCGCGACTTCTGCGCTGCTGGCTGTTCTTTCATCCGTGAAGGAGTTCGGCCGAGCGCTTCTCGGGACGGTGGCTGCCCCGGCAGGAAACGTCGAGACCTACATCGAGGTTCCCTTCAAACTGGGAGGGAAGGACCTGCGTCCCGATGGGCTCATTCGAGTTCGTCGCGGTTCGAGGGAATGGACCGCCCTCGTCGAGGTGAAGACTGGGAAGAACGCTCTCGCCACGGAGCAGTTGGAGAACTACCTCGACATCTGCCGTGATCAAGGCTTCGACGCGCTGATCACGATCAGCAACGAGATTCCACCCAGTCCTGACGTCCACCCGACGCAGGTTGACCGCCGAAAACTGCGAAAGGTGGCACTCCACCACTGGTCGTGGGCAGATGTGCTCGCCTCCGCGGTTCTTCAGAAGGAACATCGCGGTGTCTCCGACCCCGATCAGGCATGGGTCTTGGGTGAACTCATCCGCTACCTCGAACACCCGAAGTCGGGGGCACTCGAGTTCGACGACATGGGCGCCGACTGGGTTCCGCTCCGAGAAGCGGTCACGAGCGGGACGTTGCGTGCGGGTGATCCCACCATCACCGACGTCGTGGCGCGCTTCGACGCACTCATCCGGTATGCCTCACTGCAATTGGGCCGGAGGCTGGGGGCGGACGTAGTTGTCCAGATGAGCCGCAAGGAGCGCAGTGACCCAACACTGCGCGCGCAGATTCTGCGGACTGGTCTTGTCGACCACGGTGTCCTTCGCGGCGCTCTACGCATTCCCGGAACGGTGGGCGACATCTCCGTGACGGCCAACTTGCGCACGAACACCGTTACGTGTCACGTCGACGTGGATGCGCCCAAGACCGGACGGGCCACCACTCGTGTGAACTGGTTGGTGCGTCAACTGAAGACCGCCCCTGACGGACTGCGTCTGGAGGCATTCGTGGTGAACCAGCGGGGTGCAGGTGCATCAGACCTCTTGGCCGTGGTGCGCGAGGACCCTGCGGTGTTGGTGCTGGACGCCACTCGGGAGCTCAAGGCCTTCCGGTTGGAGATGAGCGTTCCCATGGGCACGAAACGAGGTCGGGGCCGTGGGTCCTTCATCGACTCCGTGATGAACGCGGTGGACACCTTCTACGAGGACGTCGTCCAGCACCTCAAGGCATGGTCCGCTGCACCCCCCAAGATGCGGCCCGAGGTTGCGACTCCACCGGGCGAGCCAGCCGAACTCACGTCCACGGCGCTCTCGTCCCAGGACGACTGAGCCGCCTCGACGTCGGCTGGATGACGGCTCCACGGCATCGCATTAACGCCTGAGGGCCACGTACGCCCACGGTTCAGCAGGCAGTTCGGGTACGTGAGTGCCGGCGTCGCGCTCGTCGGGCCGCGCCAGCGCAGGAGTTTCCTTCCGGGGTGGTGGCCTCCCGCCAGCGCAGGAGTTTCCTTCCCAGCCGAGGCCCACTGCCCCCAGCGCTGTCGGACTCAGCGGCTACCGTCGTCGGCGTGAGTCTCGTCCCCACCTCCGGTCCTGCGACCCTGCGCTCGGCGGAGCCGCCGCGGGAGGCGACGATCGAGTTCACCGGTCCGGGTCAGCGCACGGTCACCCTGCCGGTCACCGCCGCGATGCCCGTCCTGGCTCGCGCCCAGCGCGGAGGCGGCGAGCTGCACCCCACCGTCGTCCTGCTCGCGGGAGCCGCCCACCTCGGGCTGCGCCTGGTCGCCGACGGCCGCTTCGGACCGCACCCTGAGCAGCCGTGGTGGGTGCCGGTGCTGCTGCCGGCCGACGACGACCGCATCGCGCAGCTCGCCGCCGCCCGGGCCGACGACGGGCTCGACCCGGCAGCGGCGGAGGGCGTCGTACGCCGCATGGTCGACGCCGTCGTCGACGCCAGCCCGCGCAAGGCACCGAGCCGCACGCAGGTGCGTCAGCCCGCCTCGCCGGTCGACTACTCCTCGCGCCTGCAGTCGCGCCTGCAGCGGATCCGCCGCACCCACGGCGTCGACGACCGCCCGCAGACCGTCACGCTCTCGCTGCGGGTCGAGGCCGCCGACGAGCAGCTGTACGCCGGTGAGCTGCGCCTGGTGCCGCAGGTGCACGCCGAGGAGAACCCGCTGCACCTCGCCGACGCCTCGGCGCTCTGGTTGGAGACCGGGCCCGACGCCTCGCACGGCTTCGGCGACCGGGCGCGTACGCACGCCAGCATCGCGATCCGTCGCGCTGCCGACGCCTGGGACGTGCTCGACCGGCTGCTCGACCAGCGGGTGCCCGACGAGCTCGTCCTCGACTCCGACGAGATCACCTCCCTGCTCGACCGCGGCCTCGACGCGCTGGCCGAGGTCGGGGTCGACGTGCTGTGGCCGCGCAGCATCGGCCGCGACCTGAGCAGCCGGGCCGTGGTGGAGTCGACCTCGTCGCGCGGCTTCGACGACGATCCCCTGCAGTCCTCCACCCTCTCGGCCGAGAACCTCTTCGCCTTCAAGTGGCAGGTCTCGTTGCGGGGCGAGGAGCTGTCCGAGGCCGAGATGGAACAGCTCGCCAAGGCGGCCACACCGGTCATCAAGCTCCGCGACAACTGGGTGGTCGTCGACCCGACCACGGCCCGTCGCGCCCGCAAGCGCCTGATCCGCAACGCCCGCCCAGCCGAGGCGGTCGCCGCCGCGCTCAGTGGCGTGGTGGAGGTCGACAAGACCGAGGTGCAGGTGCACCCCGGTGCCTCGATCGAGGTGGTGCGCAAGCGCCTGCTCGAGGCCCACCAGGCGACGGTCGAGGTGCCGAAGAAGTTGGCGGCCACCCTGCGCGACTACCAGCACCAGGGCCTCAGCTGGCTCGCCCACGTCACGGGCCTGGGGCTGGGTGCCGTGCTGGCCGACGACATGGGGCTGGGCAAGACGATCACGCTCATCGCGCTGCACCTGCACCGCCGCGAGGCCGGCTTCGACGGCCCGACCCTGGTGGTCTGCCCGGCCTCCCTGCTCGGCAACTGGCAGGCCGAGATCGAGCGGTTCGCGCCCGGCACGCCCGTACGCCGCTTCCACGGCGGAGGCCGCTCGCTCGAGGGGCTGGCCGGGGAGAGGCCGACGGGCGAGGGCGACGCCGGGTTCGTGCTGACGACGTACGGCACGATGCGCAACGACGCGGAGACCCTGGCGTCGGTGCGGTGGGACCTCGTCGTCGCCGACGAGGCGCAGCACGTGAAGAACGCCGCCTCCTCGACCGCCCGCGCCCTGCGCAGCATCGACTCCCGGGCGCGGGTCGCGCTGACCGGAACCCCGGTGGAGAACAACCTCACCGAGCTCTGGGCGATCCTCGACTGGGTGGTGCCGGGACTGCTCGGCAGCCGCCTGGCGTTCCGCCGGGTCTGGGCCTCGCCCATCGAGGCCGGGGTCGACAGCAAGGTCACGCAGCGCTTCGCCGACCTGATCGGGCCGTTCCTGCTGCGGCGGCGCAAGTCCGACCCGGGCATCGCGCCGGAGCTGCCGCCCAAGACCGAGACCGACCACCTCCTGGGGCTGACCACCGAGCAGGCGGTGCTCTACGAGTCGTTCGTGAAGGACCGGATGGAGCGCATCGAGCGCTCCGAGCCCGAGGAGCGCCGCGGCCTGGTGCTGGCGATGCTCACCGGCCTCAAGCAGATCTGCAACCACCCGGCCCAGTTCCTCAAGCAGGCCAACCCCAAGCTCAACGGGCGCTCGGAGAAGCTCGACCTGCTCGACGAACTGATCGGCACGGTGCTCGCCGAGGACGGCGCGGTCCTGGTCTTCACGCAGTACGTCGCCATGGGCAACCTGATCTCCACCCACCTGCGCCGCGCGGGGGTGCCGCACCAGTTCCTGCACGGCAGTGTCCCGGTGGCCGAGCGCGAGCAGATGGTGCGTCGTTTCCAGGCCGACGACGCCGACGACCGGGTGCCGGTCTTCCTGCTCTCCCTCAAGGCCGGCGGCACCGGCCTCAACCTGACCCGGGCCGACCACGTCGTGCACGTCGACCGCTGGTGGAACCCGGCCGTCGAGGAGCAGGCCACCGACCGCGCCTACCGGATCGGTCAGACCAAGCCCGTCCAGGTGCACCGGATGGTCACCCAGGGCACGGTGGAGGAGCGGATCGCGGCGCTGCTGGAACGCAAGCGCGGCCTCGCCGACGCGGTGCTGGGCCAGGGCGAGGCGGCGCTGACCGAGCTCAGCGACGACGAGCTGCGCGACCTGGTGGCGCTGCGATGACCGAGACGTCGGGAGCGGGGCGATGAGCCGCACGTTCCCGCGCATCGAGCCGCGCCGCTCGGCAGCCGTACGCACGTGGTGGGCGCGCGCGGTCGCCTCGGCGCTGGAGGAGGCGGCGTACGACCCGGACGACCTGAAGAAGGGCGCCGGCCTGGCCCGTCGCGGGGAGGTCGGCCAGATCGAGCTCGAGGCCGGGCGGGTGGTGGCCGCGGTGATGGAGCGCGGCGACGCCTTCACGGTCACGGTCACGGTGCCCGTCATGGACGCCGAGGAGGCGCAGGCCTTCGCCGAGGTGGTCGGCGCGGGCGCCGGCTGGGTCGGGTCGCTGCTGCGCGGTGACGTGCCGGCGAGCCTGGACGAGGCGCTGGAGGAGGCCGGGGTCGAGCTGCTGCCCTACGGGGGGCTGACTGCCACCTGCGGCTGCGACGCGTGGGTCGACCCCTGCCGCCACGCGCTGGCGGTGCTCACCCAGGTGGCCTGGCTGGTCGAGGCGGACCCACTGGTGCTCCTGCACCTGCGCGGACTCGAACGGGCCGACCTCGTCGCCCGGTTGGCCGGCCCGCCGGAGGAGTCAGCCAGTGACTCGGCAGACTGGGAGGGCGACCTCCCTGACGTGGAGGTCGCCGTCGAGGCGGCCGAGCAGGCCGCCGCGTTGCTGGTGGACATCGTCGAGCCCGTCGACGGAGCCACCGAGTCGCTGCACGGAGAGGAGTGAGGAAAAGTCGTCTGCGGGAAGTCCCCGTGTAAAGGTGTAGACGATATATCCTCTGCAACATGGCATTCCGGTTCTTGAAGAAGTCGAAGTCGGCCTGGCCCCAGACGGTGGCGACGCAGTCGGCGTACGACCCCACGGCAGACGCCCAGCGCAAGCTCGAGGCGGAGAAGCTGGCGGCCGGGACGCTCAAGATCGACCTCGAGGTCGACCGCGTCACCCAGGAGGCGGAGGGCGTCATCGCCATCACCTTCGTCGACCCGCACGGTGACGAGCTGCCCGCGTGGGAGCCCGGTGCGCACCTCGAGGTCCACACTCCCTCCGGGCTGATCCGTCAGTACTCGCTGTGCGGCGACCCGGCCAACCGCTTCGAGTACCGCGTCTCGGTGCTCCGCGAGGAGGACGGTCGCGGAGGCTCGAAGGAGCTCCACGACACCAAGCTGGTCGGCAAGCTGATCACCTCGACCTCGCCGCGCAACCACTTCGAGCTGAAGCCGAGCCCGAAGTACCTCTTCATCGCCGGCGGCATCGGCGTCACCCCGATCCGCGCGATGGTGGCCGCCGCCGCGCAGTCCGGCGCCGACTACCGCGTCCTCTACGGCGGTCGCAGCCGCGCGTCGATGGCCTTCGTCGACGAGCTCACCGAGATCGCCGGTGACCGCCTGACCGTCGTCCCCCAGGACACCGAGGGCCTGCTCGACCTCAAGACCGCCCTCGAGGCGATCGACGCCGACACGGCCGTCTACTGCTGCGGCCCGTCGCCGCTGATCACCGCGGTCGAGCAGTGCGTCGAGAAGTACGCCCCCGCCTCCGAGCTGCACTTCGAGCGCTTCACCGCCTCCGAGGAGGCGGCTGCCGAGCGCGCCGAGAAGGACAAGGGCAACGTCGCCTTCGAGCTGGAGCTGAGCCGTTCGGGCGTCACCGCCATCGTCGGCCCGGACGAGCGCGTCCTCGACGTGGTGCTCAAGAACGTGCCGAACTTCGACTACTCCTGCGAGGAGGGCCACTGCGGCTCCTGCCTGGCGAAGGTCATCTCCGGCGACGTCGACCACCGCGACGACGACCTGCTGACCGCCGAGGAGCGTGCGGCCAACACTGAGATGTACGTCTGCGTCTCGCGCTCCAAGGGCGGCAAGCTCGTCCTCGACGTCTGAGTCGGCCCGTCGGCTCCTGACCCCGGTCGGGTGCCGACAGCCGTTCAGGCGCGCACGTTCAGGCGGCGTCGAGCGCGCGCATCGCCATCTCGGCGAGCAGGTCCCGCATCTCCTCGTCGGGCACGCGCGCGCTGCGCGGCGTCGAGTTGATCAGCCCGAAGGTCGCGTGCACGGTCGCTCGCGCCCGGTCCAGCGTCAGCTCGGGCTGGAGCTCCTGGAGCGTGGTGGCCCACAGGTCGACGTAGTCGCGCTGGAGACCCCGCACCTTCTCGCGCGCCTCGTCCGGAAGTGAGCTCCAGTCGCGGTCCTGCACGATGATCAGCGCCTTGTGCGCGAGGGCGAAGTCGACGTGCCAGCCGACCAGGGCGGCGAGCGCGGAGCGTACGTCGCCGGTCTCGGCAGCGCTCGCCGCGCGGGCGCGCCCCACCGAGAGCAGCTCCTCGGAGATGGAGACCAGCATCTCGGCGAGGATCGCGTCCTTGCTCGGGAAGTGCTTGTAGAGCGCCGGCCCGGAGATGCCGGCGGCCGCACCGAGGTCGGTGACCGAGACGCCGTGGAACCCGCGGCGGGCGAACATCTCGGCCGCCAGGTCGAGCAGCTGCTGGCGCCTGCTGGTGGCGGGCCGGGGCGGGCGCGCGCTGCTGGTGGACTCGGTCACCGGCTCAGGTTAGCGGGCATTCACCTCGGCCCACCGCTCGAACGGCCCGTAGACGCAGGCGTCACGGAGTGGTGGCGCAACAGGTTAATGAGCGTTAACCTTGGCCGCATGAGTCTCCACGACCTCACCGCTGAACTGCGCGAGCGCCTCGCCCTGGTCCGCCAGGGCGGGTCGGAGGCGGCCCGCGCCAAGCACACCGGACGAGGCAAGCTGCTGGCCCGCGAGCGCGTCGACCGCCTGCTCGACCCCGGCAGCCCCTTCCTCGAGGTGGCGCCGCTGGCGGCGTGGGGCATGTACGGCAAGGACGAGACCGACGTCAACGCCGTGCCCTCGGCCTCCGTCGTCGCCGGCATCGGCCGGATCAACGGCCGCAACGTCATGGTCGTCGCCAACGACGCGACCGTGAAGGGCGGCACCTACTACCCGATCACGGTCAAGAAGCACCTGCGCGCCCAGACCATCGCCGCGGAGAACAACCTGCCCTGCGTCTACCTCGTCGACTCCGGTGGCGCCTTCCTGCCGATGCAGGACGAGGTCTTCCCCGACCGCGAGCACTTCGGTCGGATCTTCTACAACCAGGCCAACCTCTCGGCCCGCGGCCTGGCGCAGATCAGCGCGGTCATGGGCTCCTGCACCGCGGGTGGGGCGTACGTCCCGGCGATGAGCGACGAGACCGTCATCGTGCGCCACCAGGGCACGATCTTCCTCGGCGGCCCGCCGCTCGTGAAGGCCGCGACGGGTGAGGTCGTGACGGCCGAGGACCTGGGCGGCGGCGACGTGCACGCGCGTACGTCGGGCGTCGTCGACCACCTCGCCGAGGACGACGACCACGCGCTGCAGATCGTGCGCTCCATCGTCGACACCCTGCCGCCGGTCTCGGGCTTCGACGGCGACGGCCTCCGGGGCGCTGGCAGCGGCCGTGCGTCCTACGACAAGCGTGAGCCCGAGGAGCCGTTGGAGGACCCGCAGGGTCTCTACGACGTCGTCCCGACCGACACCCGCCAGCCCTATGACGTGCGCGAGGTCATCCGCCGCATCGTCGACGGCAGCCGCTTCCACGAGTTCAAGAAGCTCTACGGCGAGACCCTGGTGACCGGCTTCGCGCACATCTGGGGCCACCCGGTCGGCATCGTCGCCAACAACGGCATCCTCTTCAGCGAGTCATCGCTCAAGGGCGCCCACTTCATCGAGCTGTGCAACTCCCGCGGCATCCCGATCGTCTTCCTGCAGAACATCACCGGCTTCATGGTCGGGCGCGAGTACGAGAATCGCGGCATCGCCCGTGACGGCGCCAAGCTGGTCACCGCGGTCGCGACCAGCGTGGTTCCGAAGTTCACCGTCGTCATCGGCGGCTCGTTCGGCGCCGGCAACTACGGCATGGCGGGCCGGGCGTACGACCCCCGCTTCCTGTGGATGTGGCCCAACGCGCGCATCTCCGTGATGGGCGGAGAGCAGGCCGCGAGCGTGCTCTCCACCGTCAAGCGCGACGGGATCGAATCCAGGGGTGGCGAGTGGTCGGCCGAGGACGAGGAGTCGTTCAAGGCGCCGATCCGCGACCAGTACGAGACCCAGGGCTCGCCCTACTACTCCACCGCCCGGCTGTGGGACGACGGGATCATCGACCCCGTCGACACCCGCCGCGTCCTCGGCATGGGCCTCGACCTGGCCGCCCAGGCCCCGACCCCGGCGCCGTCCTACGGCGTCTTCCGGATGTGATGACTGTGGCTGACCAGAACCCCACCCAGATCAAGACCCTGCTCGTCGCCAACCGCGGCGAGATCGCCCTGCGCGTCTTCGAGACCTGCGAGAAGCTGCGCATCCGTCGCGTCGCCATCCACACGGCCGCCGACGCGGACGCTCCGCACGTACGCGACGCCGACCACGCCGTCGAGGTGCCCAGCTACCTCGACGTCGACGCGGTCGTCGCGGCCGCCGTCGAGGCCGGTGCCGACGCGGTCCACCCCGGCTACGGCTTCCTCTCCGAGCGCTCGGTCTTCGCCCGCGCCCTGGAGAAGGCCGGCATCACGCTGGTCGGTCCCTCGGCCGACGTCATGGACGCCATGGGCCGCAAGGACGCCGCCCGCGAGATCGCCGTGGCCGCAGGCGTCCCGGTGATCCCGGCGTACGACATCGAGAGCGACCCGGCGACCTTCGCCTACCCGGTGCTGGTCAAGGCCGCCGCCGGCGGTGGCGGCAAGGGCATGCGCGTCGTACGCAGCCCCGACGACTTCGCCGAGGCGCGCGCCGCCGCGGCCCGCGAGGGGCTCAGCTCCTTCGGCGACGACACCTTGCTGGTGGAGAAGTACGTCGAGTCCGGCCGCCACGTCGAGGTGCAGGTGATGGGCGACGCGCACGGCACCGTCCGCCACCTCTTCGAGCGCGACTGCTCCACGCAGCGCCGCCACCAGAAGGTGCTGGAGGAGGCTCCGGCGCCGACCATCAGCGACGAGGAGCGGGCCGCGATCACCGCCTCGGCCGTCGCTCTCGCCACCGAGGTGGGGTACACCAACGCCGGAACCGTCGAGTTCCTCCTCGACAACGCCACCGGCGAGTTCTACTTCCTCGAGATGAACACCCGCCTCCAGGTGGAGCACCCGGTCACCGAGGAGGTCGTCCGGATCCGCGGTGAGAAGCCCGACCTGGTCGCCCTGCAGCTCGCGGTCGCCTCCGGGCAGGCGCTCGACTTCGCCCAGGAGGACGTCACCCTGGAGGGCCACGCCATCGAGGCCCGGGTCTACGCCGAGGACTCGTTCAACGGGTTCCTGCCGCAGGCCGGCACCGCCAGCTTCGTGCAGTGGGGCATGTGGACCGACGTGCTGGGAGCCGACGTACGCGTCGACCACGCACTCGAGTCGGGCCAGGTCGTCTCCACCCACTTCGACCCGATGCTCGGCAAGGTCATTGCGTACGGGGAGGACCGCGAGGCCGCCCGCGCCGCGCTGCTCGACGCCCTCGACGACACCGTGGTGCTCGGCCTGACCACCAACACCGGTTTCCTGCGCACCCTCGCCGCCCGTGACGAGTTCCGCGACGCGACGATCGACACCGCGTGGCTCGACCGGAACGCGGTGCCCGCCCCCGACCCGGCGACGGCACGGGGCCTGGCGGCGGCGCTGACCGTACGGCACGACGAGGACAGCCCGTTCCGCACGGACGGCTGGCGCACCGGCGCCGAGCCCGCACCCGTACGCGTGCACCTCGACGAGTGGGTCGAGGTGCCGGCCGGCGTGACCACGCGCGAGCCCCTGCGCCCGCAGGTCAAGGGGCTGACCCGCGTCCAGCTCGGTGACGAACGGGCCCTCGCCGTCGCCCGGCGCCACGAGGTCGAGCTCGTCCACCGCGGCCAACGCTTCGTCTTCGCCTTCGCGGACCCGTTCGCCGACACCGCCGCGGCAGCGGGCGACGGCACCCTGACCGCGCCCATGCCCGGCACCGTCCTGGAGGTCACGGTCGCGGTCGGTGACCGCGTCGTGCCCGATCAGACGCTGGGCATGATGGAGGCCATGAAGATGGAGCTCTCGCTCAAGGCGCCCTTCGCCGGCACCGTCACCGAGGTCGGGGCAGCCGTGGGTGACCTCGTCACCCTGGGCGCGCGACTCTTCGTCGTCGAGCCCAGCGTTGTCGAGCCCAGCGTCGTCGAGCCCAGCGTCGTCGAGCCCAGCGTTGGCGAGCCCAGCGTCGTCGGGCCGGGGGAGCAGTCATGAGCCACCCGGACCTGCCGATGACGGTGCCCACGACGCCGATCACCACTCATGCGCTGCCCGAGGCGGTGACGATCTACGAGGTCGGCCCGCGCGACGGCCTCCAGAACGAGAAGGCGGTCGTCCCCGTCGAGGTGAAGGCCGAGATGGTCACCCGCCTGCTCGACGCCGGCCTCCCGATCATCGAGGCGACCAGCTTCGTCCACCCCAAGTGGGTGCCGCAGCTGGCCGACGCGGCCGAGCTGATGGGCCTGCTCATCGACCGGATCGGTGACGCGGCCCGTCGGATGCCCGTGCTGGTGCCCAACGAGAAGGGGCTCGACCGGGCCCTCGACCTCGGCCTGGAGCACATCGCCGTCTTCGGCTCCGCGACGGAGACCTTCGCGACCAAGAACCTCAACCGCTCCTACGACGAGCAGTTCGCGATGTTCGAGCCGACCTTCGCCCGCGCCAAGGCGGCTGGCATGACCGTGCGCGGCTACCTGTCGATGTGCTTCGGCGACCCCTGGGAGGGCGGCGTCGAGATCGACGCAGTCGTCCGCGCGGGCGTACGCCTGCTCGACCTGGGCGCCGACGAGCTCAGCCTCGGCGACACGATCGGTGTCGCCACCGCCGGCCACGTGCAGGCCATGGTCGCGGCGTTCGCCGACGCAGGCGTGGGGCCGGAGCGGCTGGCCATGCACTTCCACGACACCTACGGCCAGGCGCTCGCCAACACGCTCGCGGCGATGCAGGTGGGCATCACCACCTTCGACGCGTCCGCGGGCGGGTTGGGCGGCTGCCCCTACGCCAAGTCGGCGACCGGGAACCTCGCCACCGAGGACCTGCTGTGGATGCTGAAGGGTCTCGGAGTCGGCACCGGCGTCGACCTCGACAAGGTCGTCGAGACCTCGGTCTTCATGGCCGACGCGCTCGGCAAGACCCCTGCGTCGGCGGTCGCCCGCGCATTGGCCGGGCAGTGACGGCCCGGCGCTGACCGTGGTGCGCGAGACGCTGGCACAATCGGACCCATGAGCCGGGTCGTCTACCTCCACATCGGTGCGCCCAAGACGGGCACCACCTATCTCCAGGACCGCCTGGCACGCAACGCCGAGCTCCTGGCGAGCCACGGAGTCACCGTGCCGACCAAGGGCCGTGGGGTCCCCGCCGACCTCTTCCACTTCCGCGCCGCCCTCGACCTGCTCGGGGAGGACTGGGGCGGCCCGCCCGGTCACGCCGTCGGTGCGTGGGACGCGTTGGTGCACAAGATCAACCGGTCCTCGGGCACCGTGGTCGTCAGCCACGAGATCCTCGCCCCGGCCCGGCCGGAGAAGATCATCAAGGCCATGAACGACCTCTCCGGGTCCGAGGTGCACATCGTCTACTCGGCCCGCGACCTCGGCCGCCAGATCCCTGCCGCCTGGCAGGAGTCGATCAAGCAGGGGCGGCGCTGGACCTTCGCCAAGTTCCTCGAGAAGGTCGACGCCGGGGACAACTGGTTCCACCGGGCTCTCGACCTGCCCCACGTGCTCAACAACTGGAGCTCCAAGCTGCCGCCGGAGAACATCCACGTGGTGACGGTGCCCCACGAACGCGGCGGCGAGGTGCTCTGGCGGCGCTTCTGCACGGCCTTCGGCATCGACCCGGCGTGGGCTCCGCTGGAGAGCGAGCGCACCAACCGCTCCCTGGGCATCGCGGAGACCCAGCTGATCCGTGAGCTGAACCGGCGCCTCGAGATGGGCGTACGACGCCAGGCCACCTACGACAACCTCATCCGCGAGATGCTCGCCGAGGGCGAGCTGGTCAACCGCGAGAGCCTGCCGGTGACGCTGCCGCCGGAACGCTTCGACGGCATCGCCGAGCAGGCCCAGATCTGGATCGACTGGATCACCGGCAGTGGCGTCGACGTCGTCGGCGACGTCGAGGAGCTGCGGCCCCGCCCTCCGGCCCCGGAGACGGTCTGGCACGACCCCGACCTCCCGCGGCCCGACCAGCAGCTCGACGCCGCCATGGACGCACTGGCCGCGATGACTCGCGAGGCCGCCCACCGCACCGAGGCCCCTTCGGTCAGCCAGGCGCTGCGCAACCGCGCCCGTCAGCTGCGGGGGAAGTGAGCGTGGCCGAGCCCGCAGGTCACGAGCGGTCCGAGGGCGTGGCCCGGGCCTGGGGATGGGTGGCCCACCTCCGTGCCGGAGGCACCACCGAGTGGGCGCAGTGGAGCGGCACCGCCGACCCGTCCGGACGCGCCCTTCCCGGCGCCCAGCAGCTCGAGCTCCTGCGACGCGTCAACCTCGCTGCCGAGGGGCGCCTCCCCCACGGACTGGCCGACCGGGTGCTGGGAGCCACCGCTCCCGGCCGCGGCCGTCCCGAGCTCGAGCTCGTCGGGGCGGAGTACGACCCCCGCTTCGGCGCCCCGCCCGTCGATCCCACCGCCCTCGCCGCCGAAGAGGTCGTGCGCGCCGCCGCCCACCTCCTCGCCCAGGACCTGGTCAGCCTCGGTCCGGTGCCGCGTCCGAGCGTGCGCCAGCGGCCCTGGCGCGGCCGCGTGGTCCTGCAGGGCGACCCGTGGCTGCGCTCCGAGGTCACCCGCCAGCTGACCGACCGCGGCCACGCCCCTCGCCCCGGTGGCCGGGTCGTGGTGCTCGGCGCCGAGCTGCCGCGGATGCTGGCCGACGCCTGGACCAACGCCTGCTTCGACCGCCCCGTGGCCAGCTGGGACGAGTGGCTCACCCACTGGAGCCACCGCCGCGGCCTGCCGCCCGGCCTGCAGCTCGCCCAGCTGGTGGAGCACTGGCGCGAGGTCGTCGGTGACGACGCCGTCGAGCTCGTCCTCGACGAACGGCGCCTTCCCCGGGCGCTGGGCCGGTCCCGCGTGACGCGGGTGCGGCGCCCCGGGCGTACGGCGGCCGGGCTGGCCCGACGCGTGGCCTTCTCGCTGAGCCTGATGATCCCGGTCTCCGAGCGCCGGACCCTGCTGCGGGACGGCCTGATGCCCAGGCTCCCCGACGAGTTCTTCGACGTCGGGCTGCCGCAGCTGCCGAGCGAGCACGAGGGCTGGGTCGCCGAGCGTGGCGACCGCCTCGCCGAGCAGTTGCGGGAGGCTGGATACCCTGTCCGTGACCGCCAGTGGTCCGGTGGCGGAGACGGGGAGATCCCCGGAGCCCACCCGGCTGCGGGCGGTGATCGAGCCGCTCTCGACCTGGCCGTGAGGCTGTTGCTGGGCGGCTGGAAGGTGCAGCAGTGAGCCAGCAGGACACGCAGTCAGTCAGTCAGCAGGAGAAGGAGCGGGAGAGGTCGATGGACGTGACCGGGCGACGCCGGAAGGTGCTCGTGCACGTCGGCACCCCCAAGACGGGCACCTCTCACCTGCAGGACGTGCTGTTCCGCAACCAGGCGGTGCTCGCCGAGCAGGGCGTGAACTATCCCGCGGAGCGCTTCGACGCCCACTTCCTCGCCGCCCTCGACCTGATGCAGCTGCCGTGGGCCGGGCTCGAGCAGGAGGCGGTCGGCGCCTGGGACCGCCTCGCCGAGCAGGTCCGCGACTTCGACGGCACCTCGATCGTGAGCCACGAGATCCTCGCCAAGGCCTCGCGTACGCAGGTCGACCGCGCGCTGTCGTCGTTCGGCGACGCCGAGGTCCACGTGCTGCTCTCGGTGCGTGACCTCGTACGCCAGATCCCGGCGGAGTGGCAGGAGAACGTCAAGCACCGGGCCCAGCTCAGCTACGCCGACTTCCTCGCCACCATCCAGGACCCCGAGCGCAAGGGCCGCATCGGCTCCTGGTTCTGGAGCGTCCAGGAGATCCCCGACATCATCAACCGTTGGGGGGCGTCGCTGCCGCCCGAGCGGATCCACCTCATCACCGTGCCGCCGCCCGGTGCCCCCCGCGACGAGCTGTGGAACCGGTTCAGCCGGGCGTTCGGGCTCGACGGCCTGGAGGGGCTCGACCTGACGCCTGAGCGGGTGAACCCGTCGATGGGCGTCCCGGAGACGACCCTCGTACGCCGCATCAACCGCCAGGTGCACCGGGTGCTGCCGCCGGAGCACTACCGCCCGCTGGTGCGCGAGCTGCTGGCCCACCAGACCCTGTCGCAGAACAGCCGCTCGCCGCGCCTGTCACTGCCCCCGTCGCTGGAGCCGTGGACGATGGACCTCTCCCGCACCTGGGTGGAGGAGATCAAGGCCCGCGGCTACGACGTGGTCGGAGACGTCGACGACCTGCTGGGGGTGCCGAGCGGGCTCTCCCAGGAGGAGTGGGTCGACCCCGACCGTCCGGGAGCCGCCTCGGTCAACCGGGCCTCGCTCGACGCCATCGAGGCGTTGCTGCTCGAGGCGGCGCGGCTGCGTGACCTCAACGCCGACCTGGAGCGACAGCTCCACGACACGCGTGAGGCCCTCGACCGGTCCTACCTGCGTCCGAGCTACAAGGCCCGCGAGAAGGCGGTCAACAAGCTGCAGGGCTCCCGTCCGGGGCGCGCCAGCCTGGAGGTCTACCGGCGCTTGCGCGGCGGAGTGAACTCCTTGTCGGCGTAGCGTCCGGCGCGCCAGGTCGAGTAGCCGTCGGCGCTCGCCCCGACGACTCCGCCCACGACGGGGATCCGGCGCCCTGCGACGCTGACCAGCCGCTTGCCGGCAACCTTCGAGACCATGAAGGCGCCCACCTCGGTGGCCAGGAACGTCCGCAGGTCGGGGTCGTGGACCCGGGCGGTCGCCAGCGCGAGGGGGGAGCCGGGCAGCTTCTTCCTCTTGATGAGCTCGTCCACGCCCTCGTTGCCGAGGAGGGCGGCGAGCACGCCGTTGCGTACGCGCGGGTCGGAGAGGTCGTGGCCGCGCAGGTGCGCGATGCCCGCGATCATCCGGCACTGGATCACGGCGAGGCCGACCACGTTGGCCGGCATCGCGACGGCGGCGGTGGCGAGGCCGCCGAGGTTGGTCACGAAGCCCTGGCCGCCGGAGAGGGCGACGTTGTTCTCGATGACCTCGCGGATCGCCTTGACCACGTCGCCGCCCTGCTCCTCGAGCTGCTTCTCAGCGGCCACGGCAGCGGGCTTGAGGGGACCGACCCCGTCGATCGCCCGGTCGAGCGCCTCGAGCACGGCGCGTGAGGTCACACCGGGAGCGGCGTGCGCGAACTGCGGGGCGACCTTCGTCGCCATCCCTCCGACCATCTTCTTCCCTATGCCCATGGGCCCAGCCTAGGTGGCACGTCCAGATGCGGCCGGCCGTCTGGTCGGCCTGCGCAAGTAGGGTCGTTCCGTGCCTTTCGAGCCCCCGCCGTCGACCTGGAGCCTCACCGAGGTGACGCGTGACCTCGCGCGCCTCGACGCCGACGACGACCTCGTGGCGATGGGCGCCGACCTGACCCCGGGCACGCTCCTCCAGGCCTACCGCTGCGGCCTCTTCCCGATGCCGAGCGGCCGACCGGGTGATCCTCCGATGTGGTTCCTGCCGGTCCGGCGCGGGGTGCTGCCGCTCGACGGGCTCCGGGTCTCGCGGTCGTTGCGGCGCTCGGCCCGCACGATGGAGATCCGGGTCAACACCGCCTTCTCGGAGGTGATCGCCGCCTGCGGCGACCCGGAGCGACCGCACGCCTGGATCGACGACGACATCGTCGACGCCTACACCGAGCTGCACGAGATGGGGTGGGCCCACTCGGTCGAGGCGTGGCGTCACGGTGAGCTCGTCGGTGGGCTCTACGGCGTCGCGACCGGAGGCCTCTTCGCGGGCGAGTCGATGTTCCACCGGGTCACCGACGCCTCCAAGGTGGCGCTGCTGGGGCTGGTCGAGCTGATGCGCGACGACCACGCCGACAGTCGGCTGCTCGACGTGCAGTGGAGCACCGACCACCTCGCCTCCCTGGGCGTCGTCGAGGTCACCCGCGAGGAGTACGCGGTCCGCCTCGCCGCAGCCCTGCGGCTGCCGCTTCCGGCCGCGTTCGACGACGGTCGGAGTGACGGTCCGGTCCTCCGTCCGGTCGTCGGCTGAGCGGCCGCAAGGGTAGGGGTTGGGGGCAGGTTCGAGCCGATGTGTCCACGATCACTCACGGGAAGTTCACGCAACCGCGTGCCATGCGGCACCCTGTGCCCATGAGGTTCGTACGGCTGGCTGCCGCCCTGGTGATCGCGGGCGCTTTCGTCGTCGGCTGCGGCAACGACGACAAGGAGCCGGAGGCGTCGCCCGAGGAGAAGTTCTGCTCGGCCTTCCGTGACTACTACGAGCGCTCGGAGAAGAACGCCGGCGAGGCGGACTCCGTGATCGTCGCCTCCATGAAGTCGTTCGCCGACGAGGCCTCCGAGCTCACGTTGCCCGACTCGATGTCGGCCGACGCCAAGGCGGGCCTGAAGACGTGGATCGCACTGATCGCCGACGTGCCCGACGACGCCTCCCAGGCTGAGGTTGCTGCGCTCGGCCAGGACCTGTCGCGCAAGCAGGTCGACCAGCTGGACGAGTACTACCTCTACGCCAACGCCAAGTGCCTCAGCGCCACCCCGTAGTACTGCTCTAGTACTGCTCCGGCCCGACTGCCAGAGTGGGGCCCGCGGGCGTCTCGTCACGGCGTCCCAGGATCCCGGCACGGTGTCACAGGATCCCGGCACGGTGTCACAGGATCCCGGCACGGCGTCACAGGGTGCCGGTGAGGCGTCCGTGCCGTTCGGCGCTGGCCTCGTCGAGGCCGGTGATCAGCGTGTGCTTGCCGCGGCGGGCGTACTTCGTCTCGATCGAGTCCAGCGCTGCCACCGTCGAGGCGTCCCAGACGACGGCGTCCGAGAGGTCGATCACGACCCGCTCGGGGTCGTCGGCGTAGTCGAACTGCGTGTAGAGGTCGTTGCTGGAGGCGAAGAAGAGCTGGCCGGTCACGCGGTAGTGCGCGTAGTCGCCGGCCTCGTCGCGGCGCAGCTCGCGGTGGGTCTCGGTCAGGTGGGCGACCCGGCGTGCGAAGAGCACCATCGCCACCAGGGTGCCTCCGCCGACGCCGATGGCCAGGTTCTGGGTGCCCAGGGTCAGCGCCACGGTCGTCGCCATCACGAAGGTCTCCGACCTCGGCATGCGGCGCAGGGTCGCGGGCGTGATCGAGTGCCACTCGAAGGCGGTCACCGCCACGATCACCATCACGGCGACGAGGGCGGCCATCGGGATCGCCGCGACCACGTCGGTCAGGCCGAGCACGAGGAGCAGCAACCAGAGGCCGGTGAGGAAGGTCGAGACGCGCGTCCGGGCACCGGAGTTCTTGACGTTCATCATCGTCTGGCCCACCACGGCGCACCCGCCCTGGCCGCCGAAGAAGCCCGCGATCGCGTTGCTGACGCCCTGGCCCCAGGCCTCGCGGGTCTTGTTGGAGGGGGTGTCGGTGATGTCGTCGACCAGCTTGGCCGTGAGCAGTGACTCCAGCAGGCCCACGATCGCCATCGCGAAGGCGTAGGGGGCGATGGTGGCGAGCGTGTCCCAGGTCAGGGGCACGTCGGGGAGGAAGAGGGTCGGCAGCGACTTCGGCATCTCGCCCTGGTCACCCACCGTGGGCACGTCGAGGCCCAGGGCGACCGCCACCACCGTCACGACCACCACGCCCACCAGGGGCGCCGGGACGCTCGAGGTGAGCCGGGGGAAGCCCACGATCACCACGAGTCCGAGCAGCACCAGCGGATAGACCTGCCACGGCACGTCGACGACGTGCTCCACCTGGGAGAGCAGCACGAGCGTGGCCAGCGCGTTGAGGAAGCCGACCATCACCGAGCGGGGCACGAAGCGCATCAGCCTGGCGACGCCGGCGAGCGCCATCAGCACCTGGAAGAGGCCGCCGAGGATCACGGTGGCGACCAGGAAGTCGTAGCCGTGCTCCTTCATGACCGGCGCGACCACCACGGCCACGGCCGCCGTGGACGCCGAGATCATTGCCGGCCGCCCGCCCAGGAAGGCGATCGAGATCGCCATGATGACCGAGGTGAAGAGCCCCACCCGGGGATCGACGCCGGTGATGACGCTGAACGCGATCGCCTCGGGGATGAGGGCGAGCGCGACGACCAGGCCGGCCAGCGCCTCCGTACGCAGCCGGCGCGGCGACCGCAGCACCGCGCGGACGGTGTCAGGGGAGCGGGTCGCGCTGGAGGTGGGGGCCGGTGCTGTCACTGGTCCATTCTCGCGCCCCGGGGCGACGTCTGGTCAGCCGATGGCGCGGTGACGACGGCCACGCAGCGACCGGGAGTCCGGTCAGTCGGCGAGAAGGCTGCTCAGGCAGGCGCTCCCGGCGACCTGTCCGGCGGCTGCCGCGGCGAGCACGCTGCCCGATGGCATCGGGAGGTCGCGGTGGTGGGCGAGGTCGCCGGCGGCGAAGACCTGCGGGTCGCTGGTGCGCCCGAGCAGGTCGACCTCGACCGCCCCGCTCTCCAGCGTCGTCAGGCCCAGCTGTTCGGCGTGAGGGGCGGCCGGGTGGAGGTTCGTGGCGACGAAGAGTCCGTCGAGCTCCGTGGTCGAACCGTCGCCGAGGCGAACCTCCAGGCGTCCGTCGAGCTCCTTGACCCCCACGACGTCCTCGAGCACGACCACCTCGGAGGCGAACGGCCCGATGATCCCGGTCAGGTGGGCCGCGCTGGGGCTCGCGAGGAGGCCGACCCGGCCACCGGCCAGCTCGTGGCCGTGGCAGAAGGGGCAGTGGTGCACGAGCGTGCCCCACAGCTCCTCGAGGCCGTCGATCTCGGGCAGCTCGTCACGGACCCCGGTGGCGAGGACGACCCTGCGGGCACGCAGCTCCTGGCCACTCTCGGTGTGCGCCACGAAACCGTCACCGGTGCGCCGCACCTCGCGTACGGAGTCGTCGAGCAGCGTCACGGTGTCGTACGCCGCCAGGTCGCGGCGCCCGTGCTCGCGGAAGACCGACGGCGGGGTGCCGTCGTGGGTGATGAAGTTGTACATGCGGCTGGCGGCCGCGTTGCGGGGCCGGTTGTCGTCGACGAGGACGACGTGGCGGTGCACCCGCGCCAGGGTCAGCGCGGCCTGCAACCCAGCGGGCCCGCCGCCGATGACGAGAGCGTCCGACGTGGTCTCGTTGTGGTGGTCCATGCAGCCATCCTGTGTGTCGGTGCTGAGAGGTCAAGCGCTGCCGAGAACAATCTGCCGCACGACGGTCGATCGGAAACGTCGCCGCGACGATGGTGCGGGCCGAGGTGGGCTGGGCTCCTACTTCAGGAGCTTGCTCATCCGCCGGTCGGCCAACGGCTTGCCGCCGGTCTGGCAGGTCGGGCAGTACTGCAACGACGAGTCGGCGAAGGAGACCTCGCGCACGGTGTCGCCGCAGACCGGGCACTTCTGCCCGGTGCGCCCGTGCACCGCGAGGTGCGACTTCTTCTCGCCCTTGAGCTCGCTGGCGGCCAGGCCGGTGCTGCGGGTGACGGCGTCGTCGAGCGTCGTACGCAGGGCTGCGTACAGTGTCGCGACCTCACCCTCGTCGAGGCTGCTGGCCGGCTTGAAGGGCGACATCTTGGCGGCGTGCAGGATCTCGTCGGAGTAGGCGTTGCCGATGCCGGCGATCGTGCCCTGCTGGCGCAGCACGCCCTTGAGCTGGGCGCGGCCCGCGTCGGCGAGGATGCCGGCGAGCACCTCGACGGTGAACTCCTCGCTCATCGGGTCGGGGCCGAGCCGGGCGATGCCCGGAACCGTCGCCGGGTCGTGGGTGACGTGGATGGCCAGGCTCTTCTTGGTGCCCGCCTCGGTGATGTCCAGGCCGGGGGTGAAGCCGGAGCCGTCGGAGTCCTCGTCGAGCACGATCCGCGCGGCGAGCGGGCTCTTGCCGCCCGGCTTCGGGGGGAGCTTCGGGACGTCCTCGCGCCACCGGATCCAGCCGGCGCGGGCGAGGTGGATGACCAGGTGCACCCCGGAGGCGTTGATGTCGAGGAACTTGCCGTGCCGGGTGACGCCCTCGACCAGCGTGCCGTGCAGCGCGCTCAGCGGCGGGTCGAAGGTCTTGAGCGCCTGGAAGGAGGCCAGGTCGACGCGGGTGATCGCGCGGTCACGCAGACGCTGGTCGAGGTCGTGGGCCAGCGCGTGCACCTCGGGCAACTCGGGCATGCGTCGAGGGTAGCGCCGCTCGGGGAGCGCTCAGATGAACTTGGCGTCCATCTCGGAGAGGTCCAGGGTCAGCGAACCCATGTTGGTCGCGATGGTGTCGGCGGAGGTGCGGGCCACGTCGGTGACGATCATCCACGACGCTTCGTAGACCTGGGTGCCCTCGCGCACGACGTCGGCGAACTGGCCGGCGCCTTCGCGGAGGAGGGAGGCGTCCTTGGTGACGCCGGTCCGCACGGCGTCGAAGTCGTCGGCGGCGTCTGCACACTCCTTGCGAGCCCGGGCGACGACCTGGGGGTCGACCTGGATGACGGGTCCGCCCGGGCCGCTCACGAGGCCGCCCTCGGCTCGAAGGAGATGCGGTAGTTGATGAGGTTGTTCTGCTGGTCCTCGTTGACCGTCGGCTCGATCTCGAGGGTCTCCGGCGCCGCGATGCCGGTGGTCGGCAAGGTGGCGGTGACGATGCGCCCGAGGTCGGGCGCCGACTCGGCGGAGGAGAGAAAGCTGCGTACGTCGCCGGGGTCGACCCCGAAGTCGCCCACGGCGGTCTCGAGTCGCTGGGCGACGTCGTCGAGCGAGAGCTGGTGCACGCCGACGAGGAGACGGTCGACCTCTCCGGAGGCGGCGGTGCGCACGCCCAGGACGTTGACGTGGTCGGTCGAGAGCACGTGGCCGTCGGAGAAGGTCACGGTCACCCGGAAGGAGCTCAGGTCCTTGTTCTCGAGGTAGGCGTCGTCGGCGTCGCCGACCAGTCCGAGCTCCTCGCGGGTGGGCGGGTCGGCGAGGTCGATCTCGACGTGGCCGTCGGCCAGCACCTCCGCAATGGCGGTGTCCTTGGCGGCGCGGGCGTCGTCCTGGCGGGTGTTCACGGCACATCCTCCTGTGGTCAGCAGCATGACGGTGGCGGCGGTCGCGGCGGCGATCGCGCTCCTACTGTTCAATGCGATCGATCTCCCAGCCGTCGCGCAGGTGCTCGAGGATGTCGTCGAGCGTGTTCTTGAGACGGTAC
The DNA here is from genome assembly GCF_006007965.1 of Nocardioides jishulii. Lineage (NCBI taxonomy): Bacteria > Bacillati > Actinomycetota > Actinomycetes > Propionibacteriales > Nocardioidaceae > Nocardioides > Nocardioides jishulii. The sequence continues at coordinate 97,804 of NZ_CP040748.1, forward strand.
TGCTCCACGCGTTCGGGCACGTCGGCCGCGATCAGCGCCCGCGCCAGCTCGGGGTCCTCGCTCAACAGCTTCTGGTAGGCGGGCAGGGTGTCCTCCTTGATGAGTCGCCACCGGTCCTCGAAGAGCGCCACGTTGCCGTCGGCGAAGGGGGTGTCGACGTACACCGTGACCACGAGCGGGTTGTCCAGCGTGATCGGCGTGCCGGGGATCCTCACCTTGTTGAACGGCCCCGTGTCCACCGCCATCTGCACCGGGTAGAGCTCGGCGAACGACTTGGCGCCGGGGATGGACGGCTTGCCGATCTGGGTCATCACCCAGGTCATCGCCTCTCCGGTGAGCGGACGGTTGTACATCCGGAGGTAGTCCTCCTTGATGACGACCTCCTGCTCGCGCCGGAGGAACTCGACGTTGGCGTCGGAGACCCGCTGCGTGTCGCCCGAGTCCAGGCCGACCCAGGCGTCGTACACGTCCTTGGGGATCGCGCCCGCCTCGTACATCTCGAGGATCGCTGCGATCCCGCCCTCGTTGTAGGCCTGGTGGGTGCGGCCCTGGTCGAAGAAGATGTTCTTCTGCATGCCGAGCAGGGTGGTCTCGTAGAACGTCAGCTCCTCGTCGGTCATCCCGGCGAGCACGTCAATCGTGGCGCTCGGGGTGACCGGCCCGAAGGGGGAGGAGCCCATCGAGTCGACCTTCTGCGCCCAGGAGCGGACCATCCCGAGGTCGAGGAAGCCGCCGGCGAAGGAGGGGCCGATCATGTTGGCCATCCCGGCCCACTGGAGGTCGGAGTTCTCGAGGTAGAGGTCGCCGTAGTAGCGGTAGACCTTCATGATCGTCTCGCGGTTGAACTCCGCGCCCTTGCTGGGGTCCCACGTGCTCATGTCGATCCCGGCGTCAGCCGCGGCGTCGAGGAACCAGTACTGGTCGAGGGTCTCCTTGAACTGCCGCGGGTGCAGCCCCAGGCCGCGCGCCCGCTCGAGCATCTCGGTGACCTCGGCGAGGTCGTTCGACGGCTTCGTCAGCTCGAGAAGCAGGTCGTGCGCCGGGCCGCCGTACTCCTTCTCGGCCTGGTCGCGCAACCGGCGCAGGAGGTCGTCGCTGGGCAGCCTGCCCATCGGGTGCTGCGCCAGGCCCCGGGCGGTGAACGGACCCGCCTCGCCGGCCTTGATCGGTAGCGGCACGGACTCCTGCAGCCGCCGCGACATCGTCCGCGCAGCGCGGGTCAGGTCGTTGACGAGGTCGTCGTACTCGCCCTCGAGCTTCTCCTTCGCTGCCGAGTGCACCCCAGAGGCCACGCTGACGGCGGAGGAGCGGATCTCGTCGGTCTCGCGCCTCGCCTGCTGGCGCTCCTGGCCGGTGGTGCCCTCGGGCAGGTTGCCCATGGACCTCGCACGTTGCCGGTCGGCCGCCTTCACCGCGGCGTCGTGGACCCGGGCTGCCTCCTCCCACCGGCGGTTGAGGTCAGGGAGCTCGTGGTCGACCGCCTCGTCGAGCCGGTCGGCGAAGGCCTTGACCGCGCCCTCCGCGGCCTCGAGACGGCGTACGAAGCCGCGGGTGTCGCTCGCGAGCTCGCGGGCCTGACCTGCCATGAAGTCGGACGCGTCGCCGGTCCAGCCCTGCCTCCAGCGGTCAGGCGCGCGACGCAGGACCCGCTCACCGGCACCCAGGGCCTCGGCGTGCCGGACCATCTGCCGCTGCGCCCGTCGCAGCGCGCTGACGTCGACGTCGAGCCTGAAGTGCTCCCCCATGCGCCCCGACCCTAGTGGCGCCGGCGGGACGGCTCAACGGCCTTCACCGGGGGAACGTACGTGGATCCGGGTCGATCACCGAGTCTCGGGCCGTCTAGTGATGACGCGATACGCAGCGATAGATCCGATACAGGCGACACTCTCGCCAAATCTAGGGTCTGCGCTAGAACCGCCGATACCTTCTGATCGTGGACCCGATCAGGAACCCGTACGCCCCCGGTGCCGGCCAACGACCCCCCGAGCTCGCCGGCCGCGACGCCCAGCTGGCCGCCTTCGACGTGGTGCTGGAGCGCGTCGCCAAGGGGCGCCCGGAGCGCTCCATCGTGCTGACCGGGCTGCGCGGCGTCGGCAAGACCGTGCTGCTGAACGCGCTGCGCTCGGCCGCCGTGCGCAAGCGCTGGGGGACCGGCAAGCTGGAGGCCCGTCCCGACCAGGGCCTGCGCCGTCCCCTGTCGAGCGCACTGCACCAGGCCGTCCGCGAGCTCGGCCACCCGCAGGCGGAGGAGGCCGACCACGTGCTCGGCGTGATCCGCTCCTTCGCCCAGCGCGAGGCGGGGTCGGGTGCCAAGCTGCGCGACCAGTGGAGCCCGGGCATCGACGCCCCCGCCGTGCGCGGACGCGCCGACTCGGGCGACATCGAGATCGACCTCGTCGAGCTCTTCACCGACGTGGGCGGGCTCGCCCAGGACGTCGGCAAGGGCGTGGCGATCTTCATCGACGAGATGCAGGACCTCGGCCCCGACGACGTCTCCGCGCTCTGCGCGGCGTGCCACGAGATGAGCCAGTCCCGACTGCCGGTGATCGTGGTCGGCGCCGGCCTGCCCCACCTGCCAGCCGTGCTGTCGGCGTCGAAGTCCTACTCCGAGCGCCTCTTCTCCTACCAGCGGATCGACCGGCTCACCCGCGAGGGCACCGACGCCGCGCTCTCGCTGCCCGCCGAGGACGAGGACGCCTGCTACACCGTCGAGGCGCTCGACGCCCTGCACCTGGCGACCGGCGGCTACCCCTACTTCATCCAGGCGTACGGCAAGGCGGTCTGGGACCGCGCCCCGCGTTCGCCGATCACCCTGGACGACGTCACGGTCGCCTCGCCCGAGGCGGAGGCGGAGCTGGCGGTCGGCTTCTTCGGCTCCCGCTACGAGCGCGCGACGCCGGGGGAGCGCGACTACCTGCGCGCCATGTCGGACGCAGCGGTGGCGATGGCCGAGAGGGGCGAGGAGGAGGTCGACGACATCGGTTCGGTGCCGACGGCCGACGTGGCGGCGATCCTCGGCAAGAAGCCGCAGTCGCTCTCCCCGGCGCGCGACGCCCTGCTGAAGAAGGGGCTGATCTACTCGGGCGAGCGAGGCAAGATCGCCTTCACCGTGCCGCACTTCGGCAAGTACCTGCGTACGCAGGCGTGAGCGCGCCTGTCCGCAGGGTGCACATCTGACACATGGGTTGTCAGCACAACCCCACCTGTGCGCACAGCCCGACGCCCGAGACGTCCGTTGCCCCCCTGCGCGACCACGCATAGCGTCGTCGCGAACCCCTGCTCGGACCCCATGGAGCCCCCATGCTGCGAACGCTCGCCACCGCCCTCACCGCCGCTGTGCTGCTGCTCGCCGGCCTCACGGCGCCCGTCTCAGCCCACGACCACCCCGGGAAGGGGCCGAAGGCGCCCCGGCCCATCGTGTTCGTGCACGGGTCCTCGGGCTCCGGGTCGCAGTTCGAGAGCCAGGCCCAGCGGTACGCGTCGAACGGCTATCCGGTGGAGTGGATCGAGGCGCACGAGTACGACTCGACCTTCGCCACCAACTCGCTGGCCGACGTCCACGCCGCGCTCGACGCCCGGATCGACGCGCTGCGCGAGCGTACCGGCGCCGCGCAGGTCGACGTGCTGGCCCACTCGCTGGGGACCTACGTGGTGCAGCGGTACCTGGCCAGCTCACCCGAACGGGCCGCCGAGGTCGCGCACTACGTCAACCTCGACGGCGCCCCGGCTGCCGCGCCGCCGGGTGGCGTGGACACCTTGGCTGTCTGGGGGGAGAACAACGCCGCGGCGGAGGTGACCGGAGCCCGCAACGTGCACCTCGACGACCAGGGCCACACCGAGACCGTCACCTCGCCCGAGTCGTTCACGGAGGCCTACGCCTTCTTCACCGGCCGCGCGCCGAGGACGACGGAGGTGGTCCGCGCCCGCGGCCGCGTCGACGTCTCGGGCCGCGCGGTCCTGTTCCCCAGCAACGTCGGCGTCGACGGGGCGACGCTCGAGGTGCACCGGGTCAGAGCGCTCACTGGACGGCGGACCGGCCACCGCCCGGTGGCGACCTACAGCCTCTCCGGGGACGGCGCCTTCGGCCCGTTCAAGGCAGACCCGAAGGCCTCGTACGAGTTCGCGCTCCTCTGGCCGGACGGCCCGACCCACCACTTCTACCGCCAGCCGTTCCGGCGCTCCAACTCCCTCGTCCGCCTGCTGACCAGCGTCCCGGGCACGGGTCTCGACGCCGTCACCGAGAAGAGCGACGCCCACGTCAACCTGACGGTGAACCGCAACAAGGAGTGGTGGGGGGACCAGGGCGCGGCGGGGGACGCCCTGAGCATCGGCGGCCAGGACGTGCTGGCGCCCGCGGTCGCGCCCCGGAAGCGCCGGATCATCGGCGTCTTCGGCTACGACGCGGGCAGCGACGGGGTGAGCACCCTCGGCACGGTGCTGCCGGCCTTCGCCGCCCTCCCCTTCATCACCGGCACGGACGTCCACCTGGCGGCGTCGAAGCGCGGGACCGTGCGGCTGGTGGCGAAGGCCCGCGGGGAGCGCCGCCCCCAGGTGATCTCCGTCCCGGCCCTGCCGTCGAGCGAGCACCGCATCAGCGTCCAGTTCGACGACTACGTGCCGCGCCTTCCGTGAGCGGGGCGGCCGTCGGCTGGCCGGCCCGCTCGGCGTCCTACCGCTGGAGGCGGGACAGGAGCGGGATGAGCGCGGCGTTGTCCCGGTCCAAGGTGGTGACGGCGTCGCCGGCCGACTCCGCCGTCCAGGCGCCGTACTGATTGCTGCCGTAGAGGACGTTGTCGACGACCGCGAACTGGTACAGCACGCCGAACGGGTCCGAGGCGCCGCTCCAGGTGTAGGCGAAGGTGAACGTCCGGGTCCCGGCGCGGGCGTTCGCCTCGTCGATCGACTCGAAGACTTCCGCGGTGTAGTAGTCCTCGCCGCCGTACGGGTTGTCGTAGACGGGGCAGCTCGCGACCGCGTCACGCAGTGCTCGGAAGGTCGCCCGAGCGGCGTCGGCGCTCTCGTAGCCCGCGATCGCGCGATGGAGACTGACCTCGTCGGTGCTGACGCCGGCGGACAGCGTGTTCGTGTACCCGGACCTGAACAGCACCCCTTCACGGCAGTGGCCCTCCGGCATCTGGATGCCGGCGCCGCGGAGACTGGGGCCGTCGATGAAGGCCTGGCCGTAGGTCTTCGCCCACCCCCGGTCGAGCGGGAACAGCCCGAACGGGATCGGGTCAGCGGCCCCGGACGGCTCCGTCGAGGGCGGCTCCTCGACCGTCGAGGACGGCTCCGCGACCGGCGTGGGCTCACCAACGGGCTGCGTGGCCCGCGTGCTGGCGGCCGAGGTGGGGGCGGCGTCCTCCTCGTCCCACGCCTGCATCGCCAGCGGGATCGCGATCGCGGCGATCACACCCAGTGCGGCGAGGAGCAGGAGCAGCGTGCGCTTCATGGGGGTCTCATTCCCTCGGGGGCACGGTCGTTGCGCCACCATGTCATGCTCCGCGGGCGAACGGCGCGCGCGTAGAGTCGGGCAGCGTGTCTCCCGCTCTTCTCCACCGCGTCCAGGGCATCGCAGGTCTCCTGCTGCTGCCCACCCTCCTGCTGCCGTGGCTGCGCCGCACCGGAGGTGGCGAGACGGAATGGGTCCCCGGCTACGCCCTGGCCCGCGAGCCGCGGGTCGTCGGGGTCGACGCGGTGCCGACCTTCCTCGCGGTGATCGCGGTGCTCGCGCTGGTCGTGGTCGCCGTCAGCGCGGCGTGGGGCTGGTGGCGTCGTTCCCTGGGGGCCAGCATGCTGGCCGGGCTGGCCGCCCTCTTCGCCGTCTTCGACGTGGTCGCGGTCTCTGCCGGCCGCCACCGCCTCGACGTGGCTGACGCGGGGCAGTCGGCCGGCCCCGGACTCATGGTGACGGTCTTCCTGCTGGCCGTGGTCGTGCTGACGGTGCTTGCCCTCCTGGTGCGGTTGAAGCCCGCTCCGGAGTAGTCCCTAGACACGTGACCAAATGGTCACCTATGTTGGGTGCATGGACGACGACCTGGTGTTCAAGGCGATGGCGGACCCCGTCCGCCGGATGCTGCTGGACGCCCTCTTCGAGCGCGACGGACGCACGCTCGGAGAGCTCGAGACACTGGTCAATGCCCATGTCGAGATGACTCGTTTCGGAGTCGCCAAGCACCTGCGCCTGTTGGAGCAGGCCACCCTGGTCACGACGGTCAAGCAGGGTCGCGAGAAGCGCCACTTCCTCAACGTGGTGCCGATCCAGCGCATCCACGAGCGGTGGATCGGCAAGTACGCCGAACGCGCTGGGATCGCCTCGGTCCTGCTCGACCTCAAGAGTCGTCTCGAGTCCCCGTCCGGTCAGCACGACACCCCGCCCGACCGCGAGGGTGACCAACCGCGCACCACGGAGGAACCACCATGAGCAACGGCATGAGCAACGACAACCTGATCCAGGTCTACACCGTCTACATCAACGCACCGGCCTCCAAGGTCTGGGCCGCGATCACGACGTCCGAGGGCACCAACCAGTGGGGCTACGGCGGCGACATCGAGGTCGACCTGACCGAGGGTGGCGCCTATCGCAACCTCACCACCCCTGCGATGCGAGCGATCGGGATGGGCGACCTCGCCGTCTCCGGCGTCGTGGAGAAGGTCGATCCCGAGCGGCTGCTGGTGCTCTCCTGGCAGCCTGCCTGGCACCCCGAGTCTGCGCCGTCGCGCCTGACCTGGGAGCTCAGCGAGTTCGACGGTCCGTTGACCAAGGTCGTCCTGACCCATGACGCCACGGCGGCGCCGGAGTATGCCGACGAGCTCGCCGGTGGCGACGACCCGAACCAGGGTGGCGGCGGCTGGCCGTGGTCGCTGTCGGGGCTCAAGACGTACTGCGAGACCGGGGGGCGCCTCGTGGGCTCGGGCTCCGACGGCCACGACTTCGAGTGAGTGCTGACTGATCCTCGTCGGCCGTGGGCGGGTTGCCTCACGATGAACTGAAGTAATCTCATCCAGTTGCGTGACCACGCCACGTCCGCGGTACGACGCCCTCGCGGGCGTACGCCTGCCGCCTCGCCGCGTCGAGGAGCCCGGGAGGCACGCCCTCCCCCCGGCGCCCGTGATGACCAGTAATGACCAGGTGCGATGGTCAGGGTGACGGCACGGAGATGGGTCGCCTTGAACGGGCGCGGATGGCCCGGAAGGGCTATGTCAATCGGGCGATCGTCCACTCTGGAAGCAGTCCGGATCGTGCCCTGCCTTCGTCGCCTACCGTGGGAGGTATGAGCGACTCTCACCTCCTCGGGCGTCTCACCGGTGGTCCCTTCTGGCAGCTGGTGCGACCCGTGATGGGCCCGGACGAGGAGGCGGTCCACTTCGCGCAGCTGCGGTGCGCCCAGGGGACCGAGGAGATGTCCGGGGTGCTCTTCCTCACCACCACCCAGCTGATCTGGCGCACCATCGACCCCCGCAAGCCCGAGGGCGCGGCCTACGAGGTGGCGCTCGGCGACGTCCTGGGCGTGGAGCAACCGGCCAGGACGGCGGCCTTCCACGCCTTCAGGATCGTCACCGAGGACGACGGTCTCCCCGTCGACACCTACTTCTTCCCCCAGCACCGCACCGACGTCGACAAGCTGCTCTGCCGCGAGATGTACGACGCCGTCCACGGTGGCTGGACCGAGCACCGCACCATGCGTTTCAGCGCCTGACGCGACCCGCGCCGACCTGTCGAACCGGTAGGACCCTGGGACCTTGCTGCCCGCGTGCGTCACAATCGAGGCATGAGACCGCAGGTCGTCGCGCACCGCGGCGCCAGCCACGAGAAGGCCGAGCACACGCTCGGTGCCTATGTGACCGCCCTCGACATGGGAGCCGAGGCGCTCGAGTGCGACGTACGCCTGACCGCCGACGGACACCTCGTGTGCGTGCACGACCGCGACGTGCGGCGTACGACCGAGAGTCGCGGCCGGGTCTCGACCATGAAGCTCGATGAGCTGAGCCAGCTCGACTTCGCGTCGTGGAAGAACCCGTGGGGCGACCTCGACGACGAGGCGCCCGACCTCGCCGACGACCACCGCCGGGTGCTGACCCTGCGCCGACTCTTCGAGACCGTGCGCGACTACGACCGGCCGGTCGAGATCGCCGTCGAGACCAAGCACCCGGTGCGCTACGGAGGACTGGTCGAACGCCGTCTCGTGTCGCTGCTCCGCGACTTCGGCTGGGACACCAAGGGCACGCCGGTCCGGGTGATGTCGTTCTCGTGGACCGCCCTGCAGCGTGTGGAGCGGGCCGCCCCCGACGTGCCCCTGGTCCAGCTCATCGACAAGGCGCCGCTGTGGCCGATGCTGCGTCGCGTCATCGGCCCCGACTGGATCGTGGGACCGGGCATCGACGAGCTGCGTGCACACCCCGGCCTGGCCCGGCGTCTGGTCGAGCGGACGCGACATCCACGTGTGGACCGTCAACTCCCGGGCCGACCTCGAGTTCTGCCAGAGCCTGGGCGTCAAGGCCGTGATCTCCGACCGGCCGGGATACATGCTGGAGCTCCTCGACGGGTAGGTTCTGCGCCATGGCGAAAGAAGTCCCGCAAGAACCAGTCCGCCCCCGTCGAGGGCGAGGTCGGCCCTCGCCAGCCCTGCCCCTGTGGCTCGGGCAAGCGCTACAAGGCCTGCCACGGAGCGGCCGGTGGCGCGGCGACGCCGTTCGTCGCACGCCCCTTCGAGGGCCTGGCCGGCGAGTGCGACCTCATCGCCCTGCGTGAGCTCGTGCCCGCGGCGACCGCCCCGCTGACGCTGGCCGAGGGCGTGCCCGGCGCCGGCTCGCGCGTCGTACGCCTCAACACCCTGCTCCCGGTGGCCGCGCCCGCGATGGTGCGTGACTCCGGTGAGGTGTGGCTGGGGCTGCAGGTGCAGCACAACTACGGCGACCCCGCCCGTGACCTCGGTGCTGTGCTCCTGGCCGCGCTGGAGCAGGCGGAGCGAGGCGAGTCCGGCATCGTCGGGCTCACCTCCGACCCGGGCGAGGGCCCGCGGCTCCAGGACCTCGTCGCCAACACCGAGCTCGACGTGACGGTCCACGACACCTTCGAGTTCTGGGTCTCCGACGTGGCCGACGCGGGGGAGGACTTCGCCGCCGCGCTGTCCCAGGCCAACGACACGATCCGCCCCACCGCGCGCCTCGAGGGCGTGGAGGCGGCCTACTGGACCAACGTCGGCACCAAGGAGCACCTGCGCTGGGTGATGCCGCACGACGAGGACGCGCTGCTCACGGCCCTCGCGCGCCTGCACGCCGCCGGCAAGGACGTGCTGGTGGAAGGCGCGCGGTTCGTCGGGATGTTCCGTGCCCACGGCCTGCTGACGCCGGTCTGGGACCTCCCCGTCGGGACGGGTGCGGCAGCGCTCGAGGAGCCGGCGAAGAAGTTCGCCGCCGACCTCAAGACCGCTCTTGCCGACGACTCCGACCTCACCCAGGAGGAGCGCTCGGCACGGGCCGGGCTCGCCAACCGACAGGTCACGATCCGCTGACCGGAAACACGTCTCTCCAATTGGTGAGACTCGCGGCCAGAGGTTGTGCTCGGAACCTCCGGTGACGTAAGTTTCTTCAAGCCCGGTCGTTGTTGTATCCCCCGTCAACAACGGCCGGGTCTTCCATTTGTCCATGCTTCGGACGACGACTGGAGGATCCCGTGCCATTTCCTGTGGTTGCCGCTCGCCGAGTCGCGCGCCTCGTCTCAGGAGCCGGGATCGCCCTCCTGCTCGCCGTGTCGTCCGCGTGCAGCGAGGACGACGACCCCGCGACGACGCGGAGCGACACCCAGCACAACGCTGCCGACGTGGCCTTCGCCCAGACGATGATCCCGCACCACGCCCAGGCGATGACGATGGTCGACCTGCTCCAGGGCCGCCGCGTCGACCCCGCGGTGGAGACGCTCGGTGAGAAGATCCGCGACGCCCAGGGCCAGGAGATCGAGACCCTGTCGGACTGGCTCGTGGAGTGGGACGAGGAGGTCCCCGAGACGATGCGCGACCACTCCCACGCCGGTCACGACGGAGCCGACCCGTCCGAGGTGATGGAGCAGATGGGCGCCGACCACGACGACATGCCGGGGATGATGTCGGCACAGGACTTCAAGAGCCTGGAGGAGGCCGACGACGCGGCCTTCCAGGACAGGTGGCTCGCCCTGATGATCGAGCACCACGAGGGTGCTCTGGAGATGGCCGAGACCGAGAGGGAGGAGGGCCGTTTCACGCCGGCCGTCGAGCTCGCAGGTCAGGTCGTCGCGAGCCAGAACGAGGAGATCGAGACGATGCAGGAGCTGATCGACCCCTGACCCGCCGCCGACCAGTCGCTGGGCCAATCAGGCCAGGAAGACCTCGTACGCGGTGAAGAGCGCCAGGCCGAAGCAGACCGTCGCGCCGACGTAGTGCAGCACCGACAGCTTGACCTTGGCGAGCAGCACGCGGCCGACGATCACGGCGAGGCCGGAGACGGTGAGCAGGGCGGCCCAGGCGCCGAGGAAGACCGAGACCGGGTCGTCGTACTTGGCCACCAGCGAGAGGGTCAGGAGCTGCGACAGGTCGCCCCACTCGGCGGCGAAGAGCACCAGGAACGACGTCAGGATCACCTTGGCGCCGTGCACCTCACCCCGGGCGGCAGCCTTCTCGGCGAACTCGTCCTCGGTCTCCGTCTCCGCCGCGTCGGCACCACGCGCCTCGCGCAGCAGCAGCAGTGCGCCGATGAGGAACATCAGCGCGGCCGCACCCTGGACGAGGTCGGCGGGCAGGAACGCGGCCGCCTTGCCCAGCGCCACCGCGATGCCGGTCTGCACCGCGAAGGCGAGGCCCACGCCGATCCAGACCAAGAGCGGACGGAAGCGGGTGCTCAGGACGAGCGTCGCGATGAACGTCTTGTCGGGCAGCTCCACGACGAAGATCGCCGCGAAGGCGAGGGCGATGATGGCGATGTCCACCGCCCAACGCTCTCACGGCTGCGCTCGTGTGCCTCAGGTGCCTAGGCTGGGGGAATTCCCATTCGGCTCGAGTCAGGAGTACGCATGTCGTTCGCGGAGAACATCAAGGCGAAGATCAAGGACGTCGATGTCGAGAAGCAGCTCACCGAGCTCGTCGACGAGGGAGAGAAGCTGGTCGGTGACGCCGTCACCAAGGCCGGCGGGATCGCCCACGACAAGCGTGGCGACGTCGAGGGATGGCTCAACAAGGCCTCCGGGGCGATCAACGAGAAGACCGAGGCCAAGTACGCCGACAAGGTGAGCAAGGTCCGCGACACCCTGCTGGGCGGCCTCGACAAGCTGGCGTCCAAGCGGGTCATGAACCCGGTCGCCGAGATCGAGACGCCCGCCAAGCCCGGGACCACCGGCGCGAACGGAGCCACGGGGGCGGCGGGGCAGGCGGAGTCCGGTGCGGGCGACGGGCCCGAGGGCTCGCCGCTCTCCTGACCTACCCGGTTGAGGGACTCGTCACTGTCGGAGCCAGCGCGTAGCGTCGGTGGCGCCGGAGCGGAGGAGGGATCCGCCCGGTGTCACCGCGCATCGACAGCGCATCAACACAGGGAGGGACATCATGGCGAGCAAGCTCAACCCCTACATCAACGTCCTCGACGGCCGCGCGCGCCAGGCCGTGGAGTTCTACCAGTCCGTGCTCGGCGGCGAGCTGGAGCTGAGCACCTTCGGCGAGAGCGGCATGGAGGGGCCCTTCGCCGACCAGGTCATGCACTCCCGGCTGGAGACGCCGGCCGGATACACGTTGATGGTGGCCGACACCCCCGCGGAGATGATGAAGCTCGACGTCGGCAACAACATCTCCGTCTCCATCGCCGGCGACGCCACCCAGGCCGAGGAGCTCCGCGGCTACTTCACCGGCCTGGCCGAGGGCGGCACGGTCACCGAGCCGATGACCATCGCGCCGTGGGGAGACGAGTTCGGCATGCTGACCGACAAGTTCGGCATCAACTGGATGGTCAACATCGCCGGGGTCACGGGCTGAGGGAGGGGCCGCATCCTCCGACGCGACGATCCCCTGTCAGGAGGATGTACGCCCCGGTGCGGCGGACGTAGCGTGGAGGAAGGATCTCGGGTCGATCCTGCGCGCCCAGCGGTCACTCGGTCCCCCCGCCGGGTGGCCGCGCCACGTGGTGAAGTGCCGGTTTCACTGTGCCGGTGCTCACGAGCCGACCCTGCCGTCGAGGGCCTCTCGCAGAAGATCGACGTGGCCGCAGTGCCGGGCGTACTCGGTGATCATTCGCAGCATCAGCCAGCGCAGGTTGACGTCCTCGTCCGAGTCGAGGGGGCGGGCGACGTCGTCGAGGTCGTGCGCGGCGACGATCTGCCGCGAGACCGCGCACTCGGCGCGCCAGAGATCGAGGTCGGCGGCGAAGTCGGCGTCCGGGGGTGGGTTGAAGTCCGGCTCCCGATCCGTCTCGTCGGCGAACAGGAGGGGGACGTCGCGGCGCTCGAAGTTCTGCTGGAACCACCACCGCTCGACCTGGGCCAGGTGTCGCACCAGGCCGTGCAGTGACATGGTCGACGGCGGCACCGACCGGAGCCTGCTCTCCCCGTTTCCGATGCCTCGGCACTTCATCTCGACCGTGGCGCGGTAGTGCTCCAGGTAGGCGGTGAGCGCCTCACGCTCGCCCGCCATCCGCGGGATCCGGGGCCGGTCGTCGTCGGCCCAGATCGGCGCGAAGTCGTCGTCCGTCAGTCCTGACTCCGGCCGGACCGTGTCCTCGTCGCCCTCATCGCGGGGTGTGCTCATCCCTTTACTGTGGCCGAGCGTCGCCCACCTGTCGAGGGTCACCGCGGCCTGGGCACTGCGTCCTGCTGCGGTCGTCAGCCCGGTGGAGGTGTCGCGGCCTCCAAGGGCTGGGGCCCCGACTTCAGGAGGTGCTGGTGCTTCCACGCCAGGTGCACGAGCAGCCCGGCGGCCACCGACCCGATCCCCCCGAGCGCGATGTCGCCCAGCGTGTCGGCGTAGCGGTCGACGTTGCCGGAGGTGCTGAGGAAGGCGTAGTACTCGGCGACCTCCCAGAAGACTGCTGCGGTGACGCCGAAGGCGAGGGAGCGCTCGATCACCTGTCCACGGGTCGCCGTCGGGGGCAGGGTGAGGAGGATGAACGCCGCGGTCAGCACACCGGTGTTGACGAAGTGCATCACGTCGTCGAAGCGCCGGACGGTGTCGTAGAGGTCCATCCGGTTGCCGAGCGTGTCGGTGAAGCAGGTACTGGTCACCATCAGGTCCACGAGCCAGGGGAACGTCACCCGGTGGCGCCCGTACACCAACCACGCGGCCGGGATCGCGAAGGCCGTCAGCGGGTAGCCGACCGCCCGGGCGCCGGCGCCCTTGCCCTCGAGGTGGCCGAGCTCGGGGTAGTGGATCGCGGTGATCAGCAGGACCAGCAGCATCACCTTGGCCGCCACGTTGAGGGCGATCACGATGACGGTCCCCGGGGTGGGGGTCGGGACCGAGGCGGTGGTGATGTGGCTCACCCGACCCACGCTAGCGGGAAGCACGTAGGGCGTTCCTTCGCCTGGTCGCCGCGGAGCGCCCGACGACGACCGGGGCGCCGGATGCTCACGCACCCGACGCCCCGGTCGTACGGCCGGTCGATGCCGGAGTCAGCTGCTGCAGGTGTTGCGGTAGTCAGACACGTCGCCCAGCGTGGAGGGCGAGGGGCCGGGGCAGAGGAACTGCCGGTAGCGGGTGTCGTCGTCCACGTGGAGCTTGAGCCAGCTGATCGTGGACCAGGCGATCGTGGTGTTCGCGCTGTTGGGCGCGAAGTGGCTGGCGTTGTTGAGCTCCAGGTATGCCTTGCTCGTCGAGGCCGGGATCGACTGGTAGAACGGGATCGCGTGTGAGCCGGTCGGTGCCACGGAGTCGTTCTCCGCTCCGATGACGAGACTGGGCGTACGGATCTCGGGCCACGTCTTGTCGAGGTTCCACGGGGTCAGCCCGATGGTGGCCTTGAGCGACGGCCGGTCCTTGGCCGCCTCGAGCGTGCCGCCGCCACCCATCGAGTGGCCGATGACGGCGAGCCGGTTGGGATCGATCCGCGAGCGGATCGCCGTGGATGCCCGCTGGGTCAGGTAGTCCAGCGCCGCCAGGAGCTGGTCGCCGCGCGAGCCGGGCTGATCGAACCGCGACTGCGTGTTGAAGGTGATCACCACGAACCCCTGCGAGGCCAGGCGCGGGCCGAGCCAGGCGATCGTCGACTCCGAGGCGGTGTAACCGGGCGAGATCGCGACGGCGCCGTACGTGCCCTCACTGGTCGAGGTGGGGTAGGTGACGGTCGCCGAGCCGAAGCCGGGGGTCGAGAGGTCAGAGACCGACGTCGACGTCACGGCGAACGGGCCGCGGGTGGCCTCGATGCTCGAGCGTGTCGGGTCCGGGCCCCGTTCGTACGGGCTGTCGGCGGACGCGGCAGGTGCCAGCGTGAGCGCGAGGACGAGGCCCAGCGAGGAGGCCAGGGCGCTCAGGAGGTGGGACGGTCTTTTCATGGGCTTGTCTCCGAGAAGGACGTGGGCCTCGGGCGGCAAGGGCTCCCACCGCTGGCCCGTCAATGTGACGTGATTCACGCTAAGAGGGCCTCAGGTGTCACACCATGTGCGCAGTGCCCACATTCGCTGTGCGCTCCGCCTCCCGAGCGCAGGCACGCCAAAACTGGCGCGTTGATGGGGCGCCGTCGCGGGGTGTTGGCCCATCAACCCGACAGTTACGGGGGTCGCCGACCTCAGAGGCGGTAGGGCGCCCGGCGCAGGACGTCATCACCCAGCACAAGCCGACGTCCGGTGAACGTCTCGTCCGGCGGTCGGCGGGTGAGCGTGGTGTCGGTGACCCGGACCAGCAGCTGCTGACCCCGCTGTTCGACGAGGAAGAACCCGGCGAAGTCGGAGAGTTGCTCGTGGGCCCCGACGACGCCCGGCTGGACGAGCAGGTCGAGCCAGAACCGCCAGCCCCGCAGCCGCTTGCTGCGGACCAGCGGCTGCACCACGTCGGCGTCCGGGAACGCGGCGCGCACGGCCGCGTCGAAGCGGTGCCGTGCCGGCTTCTCGACCCGGTACGACCGGGCGTCGATCTCCTCGGTCACCGCGCCCGGTCCGCTGACCAGGTCGTCGCGCAGGAGGTCGTCGACGGTGATGCCGAACAATGCGGCGAGCGCCTGGAGGTTCACCACGTCGGGGATGCCGCGGTCGGCCTCCCACTTGGTCACCGCCTGGCGCGAGACACTCAACTTCTCCGCCATCTCCTGCTGCGTCAGACCGGCTGCGGTCCGTCCTGCCCGGATCTTCTGCCCGAGGGTCATGTCACTCCTGTCGTGGTGTCGGCAGGCCTTCCCCCGAGGCCGTTCCGACGCTAACCCGCGGTATCCCTCGATGTGGCCCACAGGCGCCGAACGGGCGCGCTACTCCTCGTAGCGCGCCTGTTTCCGCAGGTCAGCGGCCGTGTCTCACCAAGGACTGGGCTTGTAGTCCTTCACGAAGCAGCCGTAGATGTCCTCGCCCTGCTCGCCCATGACGATCGGGTCGTAGACGCGCGCGGCACCGTCGACCAGGTCGAGCGGCGCGTGCCAGCCCTCCGCGGCGATCCGCAGCTTCTCCTGGTGCGGACGCTCGTCGGTGATCCAGCCGGTGTCGACGGCGGTCATCAGGATGTTGTCGGTCTCGAACATCTCGCCCGAGCTGGTGCGCGTCATCATGTTGAGCGCGGCCTTCGCCATGTTGGTGTGCGGGTGGCCCGGCCCCTTGTAGCGACGGGAGAACTGGCCCTCCATCGCCGAGACGTTGACGACGTACGCCCGCTTCGACTTCGCCCGGCGCGCGGCCTCGGCGAGCGAGGGGCGCAGGCGGCTGACGAGCAGGAACGGGGCGATCGAGTTGCACAGCTGCACCTCGAGGAGCTCCAGCGGGTCGACCTCGCCGACGGTCTGGGTCCACGAGTTGTTGGTCTGCACGTCGGGCAGCAGGCCGCCGGCGTCGAGCGCGGTCCCGGCGACGTGCGCCTCCAGGGAGGCCGAGCCAGCCTTCAGTGCGAGCGCCGTCAGCGAGGCCGCGTTGTGCGCGGCCAGGGCGGACTCCGCCGACTCGCCGTCGTGGTGAGCCACCGCGACGTCGGCCAGGGCGCCGGCGATCGCCGCCGGGTGCGCCTCGGAGATCCGGTCGAAGGCGACCATCTCCGGCAGCTCGATGTTCGTGGGCAGCGGCGCGAGCTCGCCCTCCTGCAGCGGGGCGTACGAGCCGGGGGAGCGGCGTACGGTCTGGCAGGCGTTGTTGATCAGGATGTCGAGCGGGCCCGAGGCGGCGACGTCGTCGGCCAGCGAGATCACCTGCGTGGGGTCACGCAGGTCGATGCCGACGACCTTGAGCCGGTGGATCCAGTCGCCCGAGTCCTCCATCGCGGAGAAGCGGCGCACCGCGTCCTTCGGGAAGCGGGTGGTGATGGTGGTGTGGGCGCCGTCGCGCAGCAGCCGCAACGCGATGTACATGCCGATCTTGGCGCGGCCACCGGTGAGCAGCGCGCGCTTGCCGGTGAGGTCGGTGCCCTGGTCGCGCTTGGCGTGGCTCATGGCCGCGCACTTGGGGCAGAGCCAGTGGTAGAACGCGTCGACGAGGGTGAAGTCCTCCTTGCAGATGTAGCAGCCGCGCGCCGTGATCAGCTCACCCGCGAAGGCGCCCTTCGCCGTCGAGACCAGCGCGATGCCCGCGGTCTCGTCGTCGATCCGCATCGGCGAGCCGGTGGCGGTCTTCTCGATGATGTCCTGGTCGTGCTTGATGCGCTCCTGGCGGATCTCGGCGCGACGCGACTTCTTCACGAGCTTGTACATGTAGGACGCCTCGCGCTTCATGAGGCGTACGTCCGGGTGCTCGGGGCCCAGCGCCGGCAGCGCGCGGAGCACCTTGATCGCCGTGGCCAGCTCGTCGGGGTCGATGCCTTCGACGACGGTGGTCTGATCGGGGTCGTGCTGTTCACTCACGCGGGGATTCTCCCACCGGTCGGGGCGAGAACCGATTCCTCGACGGGATGGTGTAGCGCTCGGCCGCGAGTGTCAGGGCACGCGTACGTGCGCCCGCTCGATCCCGGCGCGCACCAGCTCCTCGACCAGGATCTCCTTGAACCTGGCCGCCATCGGATCCTCGATGGCGCCGTTGCAGTCGATGTAGAAGCCGGCGTCACCGCGCTCGTCGACCTTCACCTCGGAAAACCAGTCGGGGGTGTAGACGTCCTCCATCTCCGCGTCCACCACGTCCTCGTACACCCGCCCGTTGTCACCCACGAACGTCATCCGATAGGCGGCCTTCTCCAGGGCTGCGACCAGCACTTCACGCGGAGCGTCGGCCGTCACCACGATGCGCTCGTGGGAGCTCCACTCGGCGTCGCCGTAGACGTCGGCGTCGATGACGATCCCGGGGTGTGGGTTCGGCGCCGGCTCAGCAGGCGGGGCGCCTCCGCCCATCGTCACCTGGTCGACCACCAGGCCGGGGAGCGTCCGGCGGAACGCCTCCGCGACCAGGTCCCGGCGCTCGGGGTCCTCGAACGACCTGTCGGTGACCAGCACGTTGCGTCCGTCGAGGAGGGTCCTGACCACCGCCCCGAACCGCCGGCTCGCGAAGGGGTCGGGGTCGTCGTCGAGGGGGTCCTGGTGGAAGCGGTCGACGAGCTGGCCCGGGCCGGGCTCCCCTCCCTCGAAGATCCCCTCGACGAAGGCCCTGATCTGCTCCGGAGATCCGGCGACCGGACCCCACGCGATGACGAGAGTCCCAGCTGAGTCATGGCGGAATCCTGCCAGCGCCGATCTCCTCCCGCAGGAGGACGCGTCAGGTGCCCTCGGCACCTACGATCACCGCGTGGAACCCCTGCAGCCCTGGACCCTCGGCCCGCGCGGTCGGCGATGGTTCGACGCGTTGCTCGTGCTGTCGTTGTCGGGGCTGGCCCTGTTCCACTGGGCGGTGGGCGAGCCGCTCAACGCGGTCGTGTCGCTGAGCCAGATCCTGCCCTTGTGGTGGCGCCGCACGCACGCCTCCCTGGTCTTCGGCGTGGTCGCCACCCTGAGCGCCGCCCAGGTGCTCGTCCTCGGCCTCCACGACCCGATCATCGGGCAGGTCGCCTTCCCGATCGCGGCCTACTCGGTCGGCCGCTGGGGCGGCCGGTGGGCTCGGCCCGTCAGCCTCGTGGTCACCCTGTGTGCCTGCCTGGTCGCGGGATGGGCGTGGAGCAGCTGGGCCGTGCCCGACGAGCGGCTGTCGTCGATGGTCGCTCCCGCCCTCAGCTGCGCGGGCATGGCGGTCTCCGCCTGGGCCCTCGGTGTCGCGGGTGGCCAGCGGGACCGCTTCGTACGCAGCCTCGTCGACCGCGCCGAGCAGGCCCGGGCCATGGCCGAGCGCGATGTTGCCCTGGCCGCCCAGGACGAGCGGGCACGGATCGCGCGCGAGATGCACGACGTGGTCGCCCACGGACTCTCGGTCATCGTGGTCCAGGCCGACGGCGCCCGGTACGCCGCCGCGCAGGATCCCGCCGTCGCCGTCCGCACACTCGGCACCATCGCCGACACCGGCCGGGCGTCCCTGACCGAGATGCGACGCCTGCTCGGACTGCTGCGCACGGAGGAGTCGGGCGTACGCCCGCAGCCGCGCCTCGACGACGTGCCGCACCTCGTCGAGGAGGCAGAGGCCGCCGGCATGACGATCGAGGTGTCCCTTCCGCAGGAGTGGCCACTGGTGCCCGACGGCGTCGGGCTGGCGGCCTACCGGGTGGTGCAGGAGGCGCTCACCAACGTCCGCAAGCACGCCGGCCCGCAGGCCCGGGTGACGTTGGGCGTCACCGTCGACGACGCCGTGCGGATCCGGGTCACCGACGACGGCCGGGGAGCGGCCGGGGGAGGCCACGGCGCCCACGGATCCACCGGTGCCGGCACCGGCCACGGCCTGGTCGGGATGCGCGAGCGGGTCGCCGTGCACGACGGCTCCATGAGCGCGGGACCCGCCGTCGGTGGTGGCTGGACCGTGAGTGCGAGGATCCCGCTGTGAGTGAGCAGCACAGTGACCAGCACAGCGAGCAGATCAGGGTCTTCCTCGTCGACGACCAGCAGATGGTGCGCGCCGGCTTCCGGATGCTCGTCGACTCCCAGCCCGACATGGTCGTCGTCGGTGAGGCCGGCGACGGTGGCGAGGCCCTGGCCCAGCTCGCGGTGACCGGCACCGACGTGGTCCTGATGGACGTCCGCATGCCCCGGATGGACGGGGTGGAGGCGACCCGGCGGCTCCTCGCCGCCCCGGACGCTCCCCGCGTCATCGTGCTCACCACCTTCGACCTCGACGAGTACGCCTTCGCCGCGATCCGCGCGGGCGCCTCGGCGTTCCTGCTCAAGGACGCGACCCCGCCCGAGCTGCTCGGAGCCATCCGCTCGGTGCAGGCCGGCGATGCAGTGGTCGCGCCCAGCACCACGCGGCGCCTCCTGGACCACTTCGCCACCCTGCCCGAGGCGGGAGACGCCGCCGGGCCCGGCGCCGCGGACCACGAGCGGCTCGCCGACCTCACCGAGCGCGAGGTCGAGGTGCTCGGCCTGATCGCCCGCGGTCTCTCCAACCAGGAGATCGCCGCCCACCTGGTCGTGGCCGAGACCACGGTCAAGACCCACGTCGGTCGCCTGCTCGCCAAGACGGCCTCGCGCGACCGCGTCCAGCTGGTCGTGCTCGCCTACGAGACCGGGCTCGTCACTCCCTGAGCTCGCGCCGCCCTGGGCCGTGGCGGCGTGAGGAGTCGCGGCCTCCTCCCACGGGAGGACGAGCCGCCGCGCGTGAGCCGTGGCGTACGACCGTGGGAGGACCCGCAGATCGGCCCGCGGTCCGACGCGGTGGGGCACCCGTGGCGACGAGGCTGGTGCCATGAGCACAACCACCACTTCTTCCCCTTCCCTGCCCGCCTCGGGCGACGGCGTCCGCCTCGCGGCGCGCGCCACCGGCCTGACCAAGACCTACGGCCGGGGCGACAACGTCGTGCACGCCCTGCGCGGCGTCGACCTGGAGGTCCCGCGCGGACGCTTCACCGCGATCATGGGCCCGTCCGGCTCCGGCAAGTCGACGCTGATGCACTGCCTGGCCGGCCTCGACGCCGTCACCTCCGGTGACGTCGAGGTCGCGGGTCGTCGGCTCACCGGCCTCGACGACACCGCGCTGACGCTCTTCCGCCGCGAGCACATCGGCTTCGTCTTCCAGGCGTTCAACCTGTTGCCGATGCTCACTGCCGGGCAGAACATCCTGCTCCCGCTCGAGCTGGCCGGCCGTGCCGTCGACCGTGAGCGCTACGAGGCGGTCGTGGAGCTCCTCGGCCTCGGCGAGCGGATCGGTCACCGACCCAGCGAGCTCTCCGGCGGTCAGCAGCAGCGTGTGGCGATCGCCCGCGCCCTGGTGGCCGACCCGGCGATCGTCTTCGCCGACGAGCCCACGGGCAACCTCGACTCCGACGCCAGCGCCGAGGTGCTCGGCCACCTGCGTCGCAGCGTCCACGAGGGCGGGATGACGGTCGTGATGGTCACCCACGACCTCGAGGCGGCGGCCTACGCCGACGACGTCGTCGTGCTCCACGACGGGGCGATCTCGGCCCACCTGGTCGAGCCGGACGTCGACCAGCTCACCGCCGCGCTGCGCCGACGGGTCGCCTGATGCGCACCGTCCTGCTCGCCTCGCTGAGGCACAACAGTCGTCGCTACGTCGCCAGCGCGCTCGCCGTGATCATCGGCGTCGCCTTCATCGTCACCACCGAGGGGCTCGCCGGGGCGCTGCGCAGCGGCATGACTGCCGACCTCGGTCAGCCCTACGCTGCCACCGACCACGTCGTCCAGGTCAGCTCCACCGCGGAGGTGGAGGCGCTGCTCGCGGCTGCGGAGAAGGGCGGGTTCGCGGCCCGGCCGGACGCCATGAGCTGGGGAGAGGCGACCTACGGCGAGAGCCGTCGTGAGGCGAGCCTCGGCGTCGCCCCCACCGACCCGCAGCTGCAGTGGCAGCCGCTCGTCGACGGCACCTTCCCGACCCGCGCCGGCGAGGCCCTGGTCGACGAACGGGTCGCCGCAGCCACGGGCGTCTCCGTGGGCGACGACGTGGTCGTCCGCAGCGGCGGCGCCCCTGTCACCGTCTCGGTCATCGGCGTCGCCGAGGCGGCGGTCGGGGTCGGCAGCGACCTCTACCTGACGTGGGAGGACCTGCGCGCCTTCGACCCGTACGTCCCTGTCGTGCTGTGGGACGGCCCGGTCGCGGTGGCCGAGCGTACGGTCGACGACCCGTTCGTCCGCTCCTCCCAGGAGTACGTCGCCGAGCTCCAGTCCGACGTCACCAAGGGCGTCGACGTGATCGCCCTCCTGGTCGCCTTCTTCGCCGCCATCGCCCTGGGGGTGGCCGTGCTGGTCATCGCCAACACCTTTGCGATCCTCTTCGCCCAGCGCGCCCGCGACTTCGCGCTGCTGCGCTGCGTCGGGGTCACCCGGGCCCAGCTGCGACGCTCGATCCGGGTCGAGGCGCTCACCCTCGGCGTCGTCTCCTCCGCGCTCGGCCTGGCCATCGGCGTCGGCCTCTCCTTCGCCATCGCGGCCCTGGTGGGCAGCCGCTGGGCCGAGTTCGGCGCCCCCGGCTTCCGCTGGTGGTGGGTCGTCGGCGCGGCCGTCTTCGGCGTGCTGGTGAGCGTGGTGGCGGCCTGGCTGCCGACCCGGGCCGCGACCCGCGTCGCGCCGCTGGCCGCCCTGCGCCCCGCGGAGATGTGGGACGCCCGCAGCAACGCGGGCCGCGTACGCCTCGGCTCGGGGGCGCTGCTCATCGTCATCGGCAGCGTGCTCCTGGCCCGTGCCGTGCAGCTCAGCGAGGAGAGCGTCCAGCTCGTCCGGATGGTCGCCGGAGGCGGCGCCTTCTTCGTCGGCGTCCTGCTCCTCGGTCCGGTGGTCGTGCCGGCCCTGGTCCGCCTCGCGGGCTGGCTCACCGCCCGCGGCTCCGGCGCCCTGGTCGCCGGGCTGGCTGCCTCCAACGCGGCGCGCAACCCGCGGCGTACGGCCACGACCACCGCCTCGTTGATGGTGGGCGTGACACTGACCGTCGCCATGGTGACCGGTCTGGGGGTCATCTCGGAGGCGATGGATGTCGAGAACGACCTCGCCTACCCGATCGACGCGATCGCCGTGGTCGAGGGCGCCGCTCCCCTGGACGAGGCGGGCGTCGAGGCGGTGCGCGACCTCGACGAGGTCGACGCCGTGCTCGAGCTGCCCGGCGTCATGGGCTCGGTGGCCGGCATCGAGGTGCCGGTGGTCGGCCTCGGCACCGACCGGTCGGTGATGCGGAGCACCGAGCGTGACCCGCACGCCACCAACGAGGCAGTCGTCCCGTGGTCGGTGGCCCTGGAGCTGCCCGACGCCGAGAACGACCGGCTGAACTCCGAGGGAGTCGTCGACGTCCGCGTCGGCGGACGCACCCACCGGGTGAGCGCCACGGTGAGCAGCCAGTACGGCGACGCGATCCTGGTCAAGGAGTCGACGCTGCGCGACTGGGGCGTCGACGAGGACGCCGAGACCCGCGCCCTGTGGGTCCGCGCCACCGAGGGTGCCGACGCCGGCGACCTGGAGACGGGACTGGCCCGGGCCACGTCGGCCGTGCCGACCGCGATCGGTGTCGAGTACTCCGACCGGCAGTGGGTGGAGAAGCAGCTGGTCGTCATCACCGCAGCCGTGATCGGCCTGCTCTCGATCGGGATCGTCATCGCACTGATCGGCATCGTCAACACGCTGGGACTGTCGGTGCTGGAGCGCACCCGCGAGAACGCGCTGCTCCGGGCGATGGGTCTGACCCGGCGCCAGCTGCGGCGGGTGCTCGCCGTCGAGGGAGCGCTGCTCGCCGGGGTGGCGTCGTTGCTCGGGAGCGCGGTGGGGCTCTTCTTCGCCTGGGTGGGCGTGAAGGTGGTCGTGGCCGGGATGATCGACCACACCTTCTCGGTGGCGGTGCTGCCGGTCGTGGGGGTGCTCGTCGCGGCGCTCGCCTTCGGTGCGCTGGCCAGCGTGCTGCCGGCCCGCAAGGCGGCGCGGATCAGCCCTGCGGAGGGCCTGACCGCTCAGTGACCGGTGGCGGGGTGACCGGCTGAGCCGCCGCCTCGACCAGGACCGGGCCGGCCTCGCGCTCCAGCGCGAGGTCGGCCACCACCGACTCCGCCATGACCTGCACCTTCTCCGCGTGGGCGGCTCCGGTCTCCGGCAGTGCCGCGGCCACCAGGTAGAGGCCGGAGGGGGGCAGCGGGAAGGCGTAGCGCCCGTCCTCGTCGGTGGTGGTGTGGCCGGTGTGCTCACCCGAGCCGAGGAACATCGTCACCGTCGCGCCGGCCACCGGGTCACCGTCGCAGGTGACGACGCCGCCGACGGTCAACCGGTCGTCGAGCGGCACCCGCAGCGTGGCGCAGTCGGCCGTGAGGTCGGTGACCGCCACGCGGGGCGCCCACCCTCGGGCGGTGGCCACCAGCAGGTAGCGACCGTCGCGCGGGAAGGCCAGGGAGAAGTGGCCGTCGAAGTCGGGACGGGCCCAGTCGACCTGCTGGCCGTCGGGGCGCGTGAGCACGACCGTGCCGAGCACCTGCTCGGACTGTGCGGACCCGAGCACGACCTGGCCGCGTACGACCTTCTCGGCGCCGCTGCCGGGCTGCGGCACGGCGCCGCTGCGGGTGGGGATGAAGGCGGCCACCACGGCGCCCACCGCGGCGAAGACGCCACAGACCATGAAGCCGACGGTGAAGGCGGTCGAGGTCGGTGCCGTCACGGTGGTGCCGTCGACGGTCGTGGCGGTGGCCAGCGAGGCGAAGATGGCGGCCGTGCCGGCGCTCGCGGCGGCCATGCCGACCGCGCGCATGAGCGAGTTGATGCCGTTGGCGGAGGCCGTCTCGGTGATCGGCACCGCCGACATGATCAGGGCGGGCATCGCCGCGAACGCGATGGCGGCACCCAGGCCGCAGAGCGTGGAGACCACGACGATCGCGGTCAGGGACCCGTCCGCCGCCGGGCGCAGGAAGTAGGAGAGCGCCACCACGACGGCGCCCAGGATCAGGGTGCGCCGCCCGCCGACGCGGTTCAGCATGCATCCCGAGACCGGGGCGAAGGCGACCATCGCCAGGCCCGACGGTGCCATCAGCAGACCCGCGGTCATCACCGAGACGCCGAATCCGTGGCCGCTCGAGAGGGGCGCCTCGACCATCGGGATGGTGAGCAGGCCGTTGGCCATCATGCCGACGGTGACCAGCACCGACGCCACGTTGGTGAGCAGGACCGGACGGCTGGCCGCGGTGCGCAGGTCGACCATCGGTTCGCTGCGGCGCAGCTGCATCGGCACCCAGGCCGCGAAGGTCAGGGCGCTCAGCGCGAGCAGTCCCAGCGTGGTGCCCGAGAGCCAGCCCCAGACCGAGCCCTTGGAGATCACGAGCATCAGGGCGGTCAGTGCGGCCGAGAGCACCACGGCGCCGACCAGGTCGAAGCTGCCGGGGCTGCGCACCGGCGACTCGGGCACGACCAGGAAGATCCCGACCAGGATCGTGGCGGTGACGCCCGCCGAGACCCAGAAGATCGACGCCCACCCGCTCTGCTCGTAGAGGAAGCCCGACAACGGCAGGCCGAGCGCGCCGCCGATGCCGAGGGTGGCGCTCATCAGCGCGATGCCGAAGCCGACCCGCTCCGGTGGCAGCTCGTCGCGCAGCACCGAGATGCCGATCGGGATGACGGCGGCCGCCAGGCCCTGCAGGGCGCGACCCACCATCGCCGCGACCAGGCTCGTGGTGAGCGCCAGGAGCAAGGAGCCGACCACCATGATCGAGAGCGCCAGCACGATCATCCGGCGCTTGCCGTGCATGTCGGCGAGCTTGGTCACGATGGGAGTGGCCACCGCGCCGGTGAGCAGGGTGATGGTCAGCAGCCAGGAGGCCGTGTCGGCGGTGGTGCCGAAGATGAGCGGGAGGTCGGGGACCAGCGGCACCACGAGCGTCTGCTGGAGCGAGACCGCCATGCCGGCCGCGGCCAGCACGGCGATGACCAGGCCGCCTGAGGCGCGCTGCGGAGCAGTCGTGGGGGCGGTCGGGGGGATGGTCTGGCTCACTTCAGGGTTTGTACCAGACCTGACCGACCGTGGCCGAACGGTCGATGCGTCACCTCAGCGGGTGAGGGCGCGGTCCAACCCGGTGAGCAGCTGGTCGACCTCGCTCCACTCCATCGCCCAGGGCGAGAGCCGCAGGACGTCGCCGCGCAGGATCACGTGGAAGTGCTCCTGCCGCAGGCCGTCCACGATCGCCGGCAGCTCCTCGGGCCCGGGCCGCAGCGCGATGATCGGGCTGACCGGGTCGACGACCGTCGCCACGGGGTGCAGGTCGTGGCTGTCGAGCAACGACACGATCTCGGCACGGACGCCCAGGGCCGCGCGCTGCACCCGCTCGACACCCACCGCGCTCATCGCCCGGGCCGCGGCGCCCGTGCTGACCGCGCCGAGCAGTGGAGGCGTCCCGGCCTCCAGCAGGCCGACGTCGGAGCGCAGCGGCACCGACGGGTCGAACCAGACCGCGGCCTGGGCGGCGGCCGCGATGTCGATGCTGCTGGCGCCGTACGCGGGGGGCGTGAGGCTGCTGACGAGATCGGGGGTGAAGGTGGCGACCGCGACCCCGACCGGGCCGAGCAGCCACTTGTGGGCGCAGGCGTACGCCGCGTCGGCCAGCGCCACGGCCGGGGTGACGTCGGCGATGCCGAGGTGCTGGCTGAGGTCGACGAGCAGGAGCGCCCCGACCGCGTCGCAGGCCTCACGCAGGGCGTACAGGTCGGTGGCCGAACCGTCGAAGCTCTGGATCGACGAGACGGTGAGGACCTTGGTGCGTTCGTCGACCTGCTCCAGCAGCAGCCTCGTGTCCCACGGCTCGTCGAGGGGAGGCTGCACCCGCACCAGCTCGGCCCCCGTCTCCAGGGCGCGGACGTGCCAGGCGCGGATGGTCGAGCCGTGCTCCACGTCCCAGGTGAGCACCTGGTCGCCCGGCTCGAGCGTGATCGAGCGCGACAGGGTCGTGACGATGCTGGAGACGCTCGGCTGGAAGGAGAGCAGCGAGGGGATGGTGCCCATCAGCTCGGCGACCTGGGCGCGGGCCTCCGCATACATCTCGAGCAGCCGGTCGCGGCCGGAGTAGCCGCCGGCGTGGTGCGCCGCGAGCAGCTGGGTCATGGTCTCGTACGCCGCGGTGCCCAGCGGCCCGGCGCCCGCCACGTTGAGCTGGCGGGGGAGGTTGGTCGCGCCGATCAGGGCGCGGACGGTGCGCAGGTCGTTCGCGGGGGTGGAGAGCGTCACGGAGTTCCTCGAGGGGGCGGGGACGTGCCTGCGCGGGAACGCTAGTCACACGGTCGGCCGCGCGGCATCCCCGCTTTCGGTGACGTCGTGACGGTGCTCCCGTCCGGCCGGGGCGGAGGGGCCTCGCCTTCTCCGACGAGGCCCCCTAAGGTGACGAGGGCCGCAGTCAGGACGGGTGCTGCTGCGGACACGGGGGACGGCTCGGTCCCTCCCGCACGGTCGAACGGCGGGAGTGACGGAGGGGGGAGCGATGGACCACACCACCAGCGGCGCGCCTGCGCCCGACGGGCCTGCGCCCGACGCGCCGACAGCCGCGTGGCGGGCACGTGTCCCGGCTCGCCGTCAGGCCACCCCCGTCGCCGACGAGGGCCCGGACTTCGCCCGCGAGTTCCGCCTCGCCCTGGCTGAGCGCCGCTCCTCGCTGCGTGGCCTCTCGCTCTCGTTGCAGCACCGTGACGTCCACGTCAGTACGCCGGCGCTGGCGGCCTGGCGCGCGGGCAGGTCCGCGCCGGCCGGCCCCGAGGGCCTGCGCGCCGCACGGGCGCTGGAGGACGTGCTGGAGCTGCCCCGGGGCCAGCTGTCGCGGTGGGTCGACCCGAGCGGTGACGCCCGGCGTACGCCCGCGCCCCGCCCCGGGGTGACCGCCCGGACGCGGGGGACCAGCTCGTCAGCCCGGGGCGGCCAGACCCTGCTCACCGCCTCCGAGCAGCGAGCCCGCACGGCCCTGGGCTTCCAGCGCAGCTCGCTGCTCACCGAGCGCACCGTCGAGGTCGAGGTCGAGATCGACGGGCTCGGCCGCCAGCGCCACGTCACCCAGCGCACCGAGTGGGTGGCCAGGGAGGACGGCGTCGACGCCTTCCCCTCCGTGCTGGTCGTGCCCACGCCGGTGCGGGGCCGCAGCCGGGTGGAGCCGGTGAGCGGTTGTCGCCTCGGCCCGTCGTACGTCGACCTCGCCGAGGGCGTCTTCGCCACGGCCCTGGTGCTCGCCGCGCCGTTGCGGGTCGGCGAGACCGTCACGACCGTCCACCGCACCCACCTGCCGGAGGACGCCGCTCCTGACGGCGTCCACGAGCACCGCGTGCTGCACCCGGTCGAACGGGTCGCGGTCCGGGTGCGGTTCGACCCTGCCTGCGCGCCGTCGACGTGGCAGGGGCACAGCCGCACCGACGAGCAGGAGCGCGCTGGCGAGGTCGTACCGGTCGACGGGGTGGCCCAGGTCGCGCGTGACGACTTCGGCCCCGGTGCCGTGGGGCTGCGCTGGTCCTGGTGACGCCCGCGGAGCAGCCCGGCACTCTGTCGCTTCGCTGTCCACAACCCTGTGCAAACCCTGTGCAAAGCCCGGTGGAGACACCGTGCGAATCCGCCTGTGACGCCCCTCGGGAGACGGTCGTGATGGATGTCGCGTAGGCGAGAAATGTTGTGGTGGGAGCGTGGACGACTACCGTTGGCCCCATGAGTGACTCTGCGCCGGACCCTGCCCTCGACGACAAGGGAGGCGAGAAGGGCCTCACCTTCTCCGAGCTTGACCTGGACCCGAAGGTCCTGAAGGCCATCACGGAGGTGGGTTACGAGACCCCGTCGCCGATCCAGGCTGCGACGATTCCGTCGCTGCTCGCGGGACGTGACGTCGTCGGCCTCGCCCAGACCGGTACGGGCAAGACGGCGGCCTTCGCGCTGCCGATCCTGTCCAACCTCGACCTGTCGCAGAAGACCCCGCAGGCCCTCGTGCTCGCGCCCACCCGTGAGCTCGCGCTCCAGGTTGCCGAGGCGTTCGAGCGCTACTCCTCCAAGATGCCGGGCGTCCGCGTGCTCCCCGTCTACGGCGGGCAGGGCTACGGCGTCCAGCTCTCCGCGCTGCGTCGCGGCGTGCACGTCGTCGTCGGTACTCCCGGCCGCATCATGGACCACCTGGAGAAGGGCACGCTCGACCTGACCGAGCTCAAGTTCCTGGTGCTCGACGAGGCCGACGAGATGCTGAAGATGGGCTTCGCCGAGGACGTCGAGACGATCCTCGCCGACACCCCGGACAGCAAGCAGGTCGCGCTCTTCTCGGCCACGATGCCGAGCCAGATCCGCCGCATCTCGAAGAAGCACCTCAACGACCCGGTCGAGGTGACGGTCAAGAACAAGACCACGACCTCGGCCAACATCACCCAGCGCTACCTGATGGTGTCGTACCCGCAGAAGGTCGACGCCCTGACGCGCATCCTCGAGACTGAGAACTTCGAGGGCATGATCGTCTTCGTCCGCACGAAGCAGGTCACCGAGGCGCTCGCCGAGAAGCTGCGCGCGCGGGGCTTCTCCGCTGCCGCGATCAACGGTGACGTCGCCCAGAACCAGCGCGAGCGCACGATCAACCAGCTGCGCGACGCCAAGCTCGACATCCTCGTCGCCACCGACGTCGCCGCCCGAGGCCTCGACGTCGAGCGCATCAGCCACGTCGTCAACTTCGACATCCCGACCGACACCGAGTCCTACGTCCACCGCATCGGCCGCACCGGCCGCGCTGGCCGCAAGGGCGACTCGATCGCCTTCGTCACCCCGCGCGAGCGCCACCTGCTCCGCGCGATCGAGAAGGCCACCCGCCAGCCGCTCACCCAGATGCAGCTGCCGAGCGTCGACGACGTCAACAAGAAGCGCCTCTCGGCCTTCGACGACGCGATCACGGCCGCCCTGAGCGACGCCGAGAAGATCGAGTTCTTCCGCGACGTCGTCAAGCACTACGTCAACGAGTACGACGTGCCCGAGGTCGACGTGGCTGCCGCCATCGCCGCGGTGATGCACGGTGAGAACCCGCTGACGCTGCAGCCCGAGCAGGAGCTGCTGCACACGCCGCGCAACGACCGGGACGACCGCGGTCGCGACGACCGTGGCCGTGGCCGCAATGACCGCCCCGACCGCGAGCGCCGTGCGCCCCGCCGTGCCGGTGCGGACTCCCACCTCGCCACCTACCGGATCTCGGTGGGCAAGCGTCACAAGGTCGAGCCCCGCCAGATCGTCGGCGCGCTCGCCAACGAGGGCGGCCTGGGCCGTGACGACTTCGGCAAGATCGACATCCGGATGGACCACTCGCTGGTCGACCTCCCGGCCGACCTTCCCCCGGGCGCCTGGGACAAGCTGAAGGAGACCCGCATCTCCGGCAAGCTCATCGAGCTGGCCAAGGACAACGGTCCGCGTCGCTCCGCCTCCTCGAGCAAGTCCTACACCGACAAGCCGTTCAAGAAGGCGCGTCACAAGGACTGATCCCTGAGATGAGTGCCGGCGCTCGGGTGCCGGGACTCCGCCCTGTGGTTCTCTGGGCCCGGTCGCCGTCGCGGCGGCTGGGGAGGGGAACCACATGCGTAGGACGACGGGTCGAATCGTGAGGGCGGTCGCAGTCGCGACCGTGGGGGCGGGCTTGCTGGGCGCATGCGGCGAGGCCGCGCCGTCCGCCCGTACGTCCGGTGAACCCGCTTGCGTGAGTCCGGGGGCCCGGGAGTTCGTCCACGAACCGACCGTTGTGGCGCTGGAGTCCGACGGCCACGACGGTGCCCCGGGCGTGCTGGCGGAGCGGGTCGACCTCGACCTCCTGACCGACCACGCTCGCTCCGGCCCCTCACGTGAGGAGGGGGAGCAGTTCGCGCTGCTCTTCGCCCAGGCCGTGATCGACTCCCGCGAGGACGTCGATGAGCAGCGGCTGGTCGACGACCTGACGGCCGACGAGATGCCGGAGAAGGCGTGCCAGCACGTGCTGAGCCGGCTCCCGTGGATGCGTGAGCTCGGCTGGGGGCAGTACGTCGTCCCCGGCACGACCGCTTGGATCCGCAGCCGGGCCGATGGCGACGCCGCTGCGCCGAGCCGCGTGGAGGCACAGCTCGTCATGACCGCCGACTTTGAGAACGACCCCGAGCTCTTCTCGGTGGAGGGCGAGCCCATGGTCGTGTCGGTCCGGGTGGACGTGGTGCGTGCCGGCGACGTGTGGTTGGTGGCCGACTGGGGCGGCCCGGACGCCGCAGGGCTCGACCCCGGGGAACGGCCGACGAAGAAGTGGTACGGCGTCGGCTGGCGTTCCTGGGAGCCGGTCGTCGGCTGAGCGTCGACGACCTCGCCGGACGACGTGAACCCGGCCGCGTCGCGCGGGCCGGGTTCTGTCGTGTCGTGTCCGTCCTCCGCGAACCGTCGAGGTGACGAGGCCGGCACTGGCGTGTGGCCCCGTCACCTCGACGGCTGCGAGGGAGACAGGTGGGCGCTGGCGCGCCCGGTGAACGTCAGGCGTTCTTGATCGCCGAGATGTCGAAGTCGAGCTTGATCTTCTCGGAGACGAGGACGCCGCCGGTCTCGAGCGCGGCGTTCCAGGTGAGGCCCCAGTCCTTGCGGTTGATCGAGGTGGAGCCCTCGAAGCCGATGCGGGTGTTGCCGAACGGGTCCTGCGCGGAACCGGTCTCCTCGAAGGGGATGGTCACGGACTTGGTGACGCCCTTGATGGTGAGGTCACCAGTGATCTCCCAGTCGCTGCCCTCGCGCTTCACGTCGGTGGAGGTGAAGGTGATGGTCGGGTAGGTCTCGGAGTCGAAGAAGTCGGCCGAGCGGAGGTGACCGTCGCGGTCCTCGCTGCTGGTGTCGATGCTGGCCGTCTGGATGGTGATGGTGACCGAGGAGTTGGCCGGGGTGGTGGTGTCGACCACGGCGGTGCCCTCGTAGGCGCCGAACTGGCCGCGGACCGTGGTGACCATCGCGTGGCGGGCCGAGAAGCCGAGGTGCGAGTGCGACGCGTCGATCGTGTAGGTGCCGGAGAGGTCGTCGACCACGTGGGTCGGGGCGTCGAAGGTGGACTCGTCGGACTTGCTGCGCTTGAAGAAGTTCATGAAGTGCTCCTGGTCGTGGTGGGCGTACCTTTGTTCAAAGTTCAACTAGGTAACAACGCGACAGGCGCCGGAGATTCCCGAGGCATCTGTGAGGTGGGTCACATCCCCGCATGGAGGGCCCGCAAACGTGGTGCGGACATGAAGCAGGCCCTTGCTGCATGGGGTCAACAAGGGCCTGCGACGCAGACACGTGGAATGCGCCAACCCGCACGGCGGGTCACCGATCCGCTTACCCGCGGGGTCGGGGCCTAAACGTCCAGAGCAGGATTTCCGTGGTCTGGGTCACGTCCAGCGCCATCTCCACGTCATCGGCGTCGGTGATCCGCACGGCGTCGCCGGCCTCGAGCTCGACGTCGCCCTCAGGCGTACGCAGGACTGCCGCGCCCGAGGCGACGAAGAGGTGGTGCATGCCGCAGACCGGCACGTCGTGGTTGCCGGGTGTCAAAGTGCCCGCCCACAGCGTCGCGCCGCTGGTGCCGATCGGCACCTGGGCACCCTCGCCCGCCACCGGGACCAGGCGGTCCTGGCGCATGCCCGAGGCGACGAAGTGGGCCGGGGGGCCGTCGAACTCGTCGGGCACGAGCCAGGTCTGCACGAACCGGGTCGGTTCGGGCGAGGTGTCGGCCAGCTCCGAGTGGCGGATGCCGCTGCCGGCGGACTGCACCTGCACGGTACCGGCGGGCAGCTGCGAACGGTGGCCCAGTGAGTCGGTGTGCACGAGCTGGCCGTGCACGACCCAGGTCACGAGCTCGACGTCGGAGTGTGCGTGCTCGTCGAAGCCGGCGCCCCAGGAGAGTCGGTGGTCGTCGTGGGCACGCATCGGTCCGAACGCCAGATTGTCCGGGTCGTAGTGGTCCCCGAACGAGAACGAATGAAGGGTCACCCGTTCCGCTGAGGACGTCGTGTTCCTTTCGGAACCCCGGTACACGCTCATGTGCATGGGGCTATGGTCGCCGCGTGACGGAGGCAGGATCAACCCGGGGTGGCGGTGACTTCCCCCTGTTCCCGGCGGGCTTCCGTCTGGGCACGGGGCTGTCGGCCTACCCCTCCGAAGGATCTGCCGCCGCGGACGGGCGTGGCCCGAGCATCTGGGACACGTTCGTACGGGTCCCCGGAGCCACCGCAGACGGGTCCACCGGTGACGTCGCCGCCGACGCCTACCGCCGGATCGAGGGCGACGTCGAGCTGCTGCGTACGTTGGGCGTGCGCGCGCACCGCTTCTCGCTGTCGTGGTCGCGAGTCCTCCCGCAGGGCCGCGGCGAGGTCAACGTCGCCGGGCTCGACCACTACGACCGCCTCGTCGACCTCCTCCTGGACGCCGGCATCGAGCCGATGGTGACGCTGCACCACTTCGATCTCCCCCAGGCGCTCTCCGACGACGGCGGGTGGCTCAACCGGGCCACCGCCGACGCCTTCGGGGAGTACGCGGGCGTGGTCGCCGATCGGCTCGCCGACCGGGTCGCCCACTGGGTGCCGATCAACGACCCCAACGTGGCCACGGTGCTCGGCTACGGGCTCGGTGCGCACGCCCCCGGCCTGAGCCTCGGCCTCGACTGCATCTTCGCCGCCCACCACATGCTGCTGGCCCACGGGCTGGGGGCGACGGCCCTGCGCCGGGCGGGCGCCCGCAGCGTCGGGTGCGCGACCAACCACGCACCGATCTGGCCGGCCAGCGACGAGCCCGAGGACACCGGCGCCTCGAAGCTCTTCGACATGCTCTGGAACGCCTGCTTCACCGAGCCGATGCTGCTGGGGCGCTACCCGGTCGGGATCGACCAGGTGCTCGGCGACGTGCTGCGTGACGGCGACCTCTCCACCATCCGCCAGCCCCTCGACTTCTACGGCGTCAACTTCTACAACCCGATCCGGATCGGCATCGCGCCCGAGGACCGCGAGATGCCCTTCCAGGCCCGCGAGGTCGTCGGTTACCCCCAGACCGACGTGGGTTGGCCGATCGTGCCCGACTCCCTGCGAGAGTGGCTGATCACCTTCCGGGCCCGCTACCGCGCCGCGCTGCCGCCCCTGGTGGTGACCGAGTCGGGCATGGCCGACAACACGGGTCCCGACGAGCACGGCGTCGTCGACGACCAGCGTCGGATCGACTACCTCGCCTCCTACCTGCAGGCGCTCTCCCAGGCGGTCAACCGTGGGGTCGACGTGAAGGCCTACTACCACCAGTCGTTCCTCGACCAGTTCAACTGGGCCGACGGCTTCTCGCAGCGCTACGGGCTGGTCCACGTCGACCGCGAGACCCTTGAGCGCACCCCGAAGCGCTCGTTCGAGTGGTACTCGGGGGCGATCGCCTCGCAGCCCGACGACCGCTGACGCCCTGGGGCGGTGGGGACGGATATCGTTCCCCCATGGCTTGGACTCTGCGCCCCGGCGGTCGCGACCGGCAGCAAGGGACGCCCGGCTCCACCGCTGCCGCAGCGCCCGCCGCTGCTGCGCCGCGCCGCCCGGTCATCGACCTCTTCCGCGGGCTCTCCGGCACCACCCTGGTGCTCGTCACCGACCCCGACGTCCTGCCGTTGCTGCCCAAGGACACCGCGGCGCTCGACGCGCGGGTCGTCCACCTGTGGGAGCACGACCTTCCTGACGAGTGGGAGGCCGACGTCGTCCCGGAGTGGGAGTCGGTCCTGCTGGTGACGATGGACCGTTCCACGCTGCGGCGCGCCGCCGCCGAGCTGCCGGACACCGGTCCGGTCACCGAGGTCGGGGTCTGGCTGGTCGGTGCCCGCGACGTCGCCGTCGTGGTGCCCCGCCCGGAGTGGACGCCCGTACGCCGCCTCGAGGTCCAGCAGCTCGAGCGCCCCGGTCGCGGTGTCTCGATGGTCCTCGGCTTCGTCCGCACGGTCCGCTCGCGCCGGGTGCTGCAGGAGGTCGCGGTGCAGGCGGTGCAGAGCTCGCGCCGTGAACGCTCGGGCCTGGTGACCGCGTACGCCGGTCGTCGCCCCGCACCGGGCCTGGACCTCCGTGCGCCGGTGCTCACCGACCTGACCGACGCCGTCGACCCGGAGCGCGTCGTGCCGCCGGACGTGATCGTCGCCGACCCTGCCCTGATTGAGTCGAGGGCCGACGCCGCGCTCGCCGAGCACCACGTCCTGGGTCGCGCGCCCGTCGTGGTCACCGACCCGGGGCTGGACCCGGTGGACGAGCTCGTCTTCACGCCGCGCGGCTGGCGCCGCGAGCCGGCCCACCCGGTGGTCGACCTCTCCGAGCTGGCCGGACCCGGCGGGGTCACCGAGCAGACGGTGAAGCGCGCGCGGGGCCACCGCGGCGTACGCCTCGACCTCGCCACCACGCCCACCGCCGACCTGCTCAAGCTCACCATGGCCGGCATCCCGACCCTGGTCACCGGCAGCGACCCGCGGCTCGCACCGGAGCTCTCCGAGCTCCTGGCCACCGTTCCCGACCTCGACGACTCGCTGGTGCGCGACGCCTGGTCGGTGAAGCTGCGCCGCGCCACCTTCGACCACCACTCGACGCTGGCGTGGCGCGACGGGCTCGCCCGACGGGCGGGCGCCACCCGGCTGCTCACCGGTCCGGTCGGCCTGCCCGGCCTCAGCGTCCTGCTCGCCACCAAGCGCGCGCACGAGCTCGAGGGAGCCGTCGCCCGGGTGGCGGCCCAGGTCGGCGCCGAGATCGAGCTCGTCGTCGCGACCCACGGCTTCACCGCCGACAAGGCCCGCCTCACCGAGATCCTCGGGCGGGAGCCGGTGCTGCTCTCCTGCGGCGACGACGTGCTCTTCGGCGACGTGCTGACGCGGGCCGCGCAGGCGGCCTCCTTCGACGTCGTCATGAAGATGGACGACGACGACTGGTACTCCACGCACGCCGTGCACGACCTGCTGATGGCACGGCGCTTCTCGGGGGCCGACGTGGTCGGCTTCCCGGCCGAGTTCGTGCACCTGGCCGAGTTCGACGAGACCATCCGGCGCAACCACGCCTCGGAGTGCTGGACGACCTTCGTGGCGGGCGGCAGCCTCACGCTCTCGCGCGACCTGCTGCGAGAGGTGGGGTGGTTCCGCCCCGTACGCCGCTGGGTCGACGGACAGCTGCTGTCGATGGTCATCGCCTCGGGCGGCACGGTCTACCGCACGCACGGTCTCGACTACGTGCTGATGCGCAACACCCACGGACACACCTGGGACGGCGACCCCGACGGCTTCCGCGCCGAGGGCACCGTCGACCGCACGTGGCAGGGCTTCCGCCCGCCGGAGGAGGGCCTGTGACGGGCGCAGCCGACCGACCGATCACTCCGGGCAACGACTGGCGTCCGGTCGTCCCGCCCGCGCTGGGTGAGTGGACCCCGACCCGGTCGCTCTGCGTGGTCATGCCGGCGCACAACCCCAAGCACCTGGCCACGGTGCTGGCCTCCCTGGCCGCGCAGACCTATCCCGCCGAGCTCACCGAGGTCGTCGTCGTCGACGACGGGAGCGAGCCTGCGGTCGTGCTCCCCGACGTACGCCCCGAGCGCACCCGCGTCGTGCGGGTCACCGAGGGCTGGGGCCGCGCCAACGCGCTGGCGTGCGGTGCCGCGGCCAGCGACTCGGAGATCCTGATGTGGCTCGACGACGACATGCTCGTCCTGCGCCACCACCTCGAGGCCCACGCCCGCTGGCACCACCTGGTCGAGCACTTCGTCGTGCTCGGCGACAAGCGTTTCGTGGAGCCGGCCGAGGTCGGCATCCACCCGTGGGGCACGGCGCCGCAGAGGGCCGCCTCGCTCACCCCGGAGCAGGTGCGGGCAGCGGTCGCCAACAACGCCGCCGCTGACCTGTGGGACTGGGAGACTTCTGACCCGCACACCTGGGTCGAGGACATCTGGGCGGTCACCGACGACCTCGCCACCGCCGGCACGGGCGCGTTCGTCTCGTTGGTCGGGGCGACCGTCTCGATGACCCGCGCGCTCCACGACGCCGCCGGTGGCCCGGTGCGCGACCTGCGGCTGGGCGAGGACACGGTCTTCGGCCACCAGGTCGCCGAGGCCGGCGCGGTGCTGCTGCCCGACCACGAGGCCCGCTCGTGGCACCTGGGCCTCTCCCACGCGATGCGGCACGCCGAGCAGGTCAAGGCGCACAACCAGCCTCTGTTCGCCCACCTCGTCCCGAGCCTTCGCCCACGTCGCGTGCAGCACGGCCGCGCGTGGGCGGTGCCGTTCGTCGAGGTGGTGGTCCCCGCCGAGGGGTCGCACCTGCCGGTGCAGGCGTGCGTCGACTCGCTGCTCGACCAGGACATGGACGACCACGTCGTGGTGCTGGTCGGCGAGTGGTCACAGCTCGACGAGGGTCGCGTACGCCCGCTCGCCGACGAGCACTTCGAGCTGCGCTGGCTCCAGCGGATGTATCGCGACGAGCCGCGCGTGCAGCTCCTCGAGCCCGATGACCCGCGGGTCACCGGCTTCAGCCGCTCCCCCCTGCGGCTGCGCCTCTCGGGCACTGACCTGGCGCCCGCCCGGGCGACGCTGCGCCTGCTGGTCACCGACCTGGACCGCACGCAGCACGGCCTGAGGGTGCTCACCGACGACGACGGCGAGGTGGTGGCACGGCTCGAGCGGACCGCCGCCTTCGCCCGGACGCAGTGGTACGACGGCGTGTCCAGTGACGCCGAGCGCGACGCGATGGTCACCGCCTCGCACGGGAGCTCCACGCGCCCGGCCTCCGACGCCGGCTTCGTGCCGTCGGAGAGGCGGCTGCGCCCGCGCTTCGGGGTGTGGCGCGACCCCGCGATGGACGCCGACGCGTCGTGGCGCAAGCTGCAGCGCCAGATGGCGCGCAACGCTCCGGTGCTGACGCCGGAGGATGTCGAGGAGACCACCGCGCCTGCCGCCGACGACGCGCCGATCGTCGACGCGCCCGTCGACGCGCCACCGGCCCGACGGTCCGAGCCGGTGGAGGAGCCCGCGGTCGGGCGTGGCCGGTGGGGCCGCGTGGTCAGGCGCCTGCGCGACTGAGCCGTCAGTCGTTGCCGAAGAGGTCGCGCGTGTAGACCCGGTCGGCGACGTCCGTGAGGTCGTCGGTGAGCCGGTTGGCGACGATCAGGTCGGCGCTGGCCTTGAACTCGGCGAGGTCACGCACGACCCGGGATCCGTAGAAGGTGTCGTCGGTCAGCTCGGGCTCGTAGACGACGACCTCGACGCCGGTGGCCTTGACCCGCTTCATGATCCCCTGCACCGAGGAGGAACGGAAGTTGTCCGATCCGGCCTTCATGATCAGCCGGTGGATGCCGACCACCCGGGGGGAGCGGGCCAGGATCTCGGATGCGATGAAGTCCTTGCGGGTGCGGTTGGCCGCGACGATGGCGGAGATCAGGGTCTGCGGGACCTCGGAGTAGTTGGCGAGCAGCTGCTTGGTGTCCTTGGGCAGGCAGTAGCCGCCGTAGCCGAAGCTCGGGTTGTTGTAGTGGCTGCCGATGCGGGGGTCCAGGCCGACCCCGTCGATGATCGCGCGGGTGTCGAGGCCGTGGGTGACGGCGAAGGAGTCGAGCTCGTTGAAGTAGGCCACCCGCATGGCCAGGTAGGTGTTGGCGAAGAGCTTGATCGCCTCGGCCTCGGTGGGGTCGGTCAGCAGGACCGGGACGTCGTCGACCTCCGCGCCGGCGAGCAGCAGGTCGGCGAACCGCTGGGCCCGCTCGGACCGCTCGCCGACGATGATCCGCGAGGGACGCAGGTTGTCGAGCAGCGCCTTGCCCTCGCGCAGGAACTCGGGGGAGAAGACCAGGTTGTCGGTGCCGAGCCGGGCCCGGGTCTCGGCGACGTAGCCGACCGGGATGGTCGACTTGATCACCATGACCGCGTCGGGGTTCACCGCCATGACCTGGGCAATCACCGCCTCGACGCTGGAGGTGTTGAAGTAGTTGGTGGCCGGGTCGTAGTCGGTGGGGGTGGCGATCACGACGTAGTCGGCCTCGGCGTAGGCCGCCGCGCCGTCGAGGGTGAAGTCCAGGCGCAGGTCGCGGGTGGCAAGGAAGTCGGAGATCTCGACGTCGTGGATCGGTGAGCGTCCCGCGCGCAGGGTCTCGACCTTGGCGGGGTCGACCTCGACGCCGGTGACCCGGCAGTGCTGGGAGAGCAGCACGGCGATGGAGAGGCCGACGTACCCCAGGCCCACCACCACGATGCGGGGGGTGTCCTCGACGGGCTGCGGCGTGGTCGCGCTCGGCTCTTCGGTCACGTGCGGGAGTCTAGGGCGAGCAGGCAGGCACGAAGAGACGAGGATGGTGGGCATGAGCACGCAAGGCACGCCGGACGGCCGCGAGATCGCCCAGATCGTCACCCTGGCCGAGCGGCCCGATCTCATGGACGTCTTCTGGGACATGGAGAGCCCGTGGCCCGAGTTCATGAAGCACGACCCGATCGGCAACATGTACTACGACAGCCTCGAGCGGTTCACGGAGCACGTGCTGGTCTGCCTCGACGAGGACGGCACGATGGTCGCCAAGGCGCACTCGGTGCCGTTTCCCCTGGCCGGCGGCACGCTGCCGGACGACGGCTGGGACGGAGTGATCCGCCGGGCGATGCAGGCCGAGGCCACCGGCGAGCCGGCCACCCACGTCTCCGCGATCGAGATCTCCGTCCGGCCCGACCTGCAGGGCCGCGGGCTGTCGGGGCGCATCCTGCACGCGCTGCGCGACAACGCCGCCCGGCTCGGGTTCCGCGAGCTGCTGGCGCCGGTCCGCCCCAACGGCAAGGAGGACCCCGACGAGCCGATGGCACGGTACGCCTTCCGCACCCGCGACGACGGGCTGCCGGTCGACCCGTGGCTCCGGGTGCACGTGCGGGCCGGTGCTCGGATCGACCGCGTCGCACCGCGATCGATGGTCATCCCCGGGACGCTCGAGGAGTGGCGGGGGTGGACCGGTCTGCCGTTCGACCGCACCGGAACGGTCGCGGTGCCCGGAGCGCTGGCCCCCGTGCTCTGCGACGCCGAGCACGGAACCGCGGTCTACGTCGAGCCGAACGTCTGGGTGCGGCACCGGACCGGCGCATGAGATCCCCGGTCGGTGCATGGAACTGCCCCTGGGGTGGTACGAACCA
Source organism: Nocardioides jishulii (assembly GCF_006007965.1). Classification (NCBI taxonomy): domain Bacteria; kingdom Bacillati; phylum Actinomycetota; class Actinomycetes; order Propionibacteriales; family Nocardioidaceae; genus Nocardioides; species Nocardioides jishulii. Next base: position 137,006 of record NZ_CP040748.1, read on the forward strand.
GAGATGAAGAAGATCATGAGGAACATCGCCCTCGCCGGAGCCGCCAAGAAGGTCTACGACGAGGCGCGCAAGCCCCACAACCAGGCCAAGATCAAGTCAGTCATCGATCAGGTGAAGAACCGCCGGAACCAGAAGCGCCGCTGAGCGCCACCGGGCAGGGCGTCACAGCGCGGTCGGGTGTCACAGCGCAGCCGGGCATCACAGCGCGGCGGCGACCTCGGTGCCCTGCCTGATCGCCCGCTTGGCGTCGAGCTCGGCGGCCACGTCGGCCCCACCGACGAGGTGCAGCCAGCCCTCGGTCGTACGCGAGCCCTGCAGCTCCTCGTACAGGCCGCGCACCGACTCCTGTCCGGCACAGACCACCACGTGGTCGACCTCGACCACGCGCTGCTCGCCCGCCACGGTGAGGTGGAGGCCGGCGTCGTCGATCCGGTCGTACGTCGCCCCCGAGACCTGGGTGACGCCCGACTGCTTCAGCACGGCGCGGTGCGCCCAGCCCGAGGTCTTGCCCAGGCCGATGCCGATCGGGGTCTCCTTGCGCTGGACGAGGGTGACCTCGCGGGCCACCGCGCGCGGCTTGCGCTCGGTGAGTCCACCGCGGTGCAGCGCCGGGTCGCCGACGCCCCATTGCGCCTTCCAGCCGTCGAGGTCGGTCTCGACGTGGGTGAGGAAGTGGGAGACGTCGACGCCGATGCCACCGGCGCCGATGACGGCCACGCGCTTCCCGACGGTGACCGAGCCGTTGAGCACGTCGGCGTACGAGACCACGCTGGGGTGGTCGATGTCCTCGATCGCGGGCAGCCGCGGGGTCACGCCGGTGGCGACGACGACGTGGTCGAACTCCGCCAGGTCAGCAGGGGTCGCGCGGGTGCCCAGACGCACCTCGACGCCGAGGACCTCCATGCGGCGCGTGTAGTAGCGCAGGGTGTCGGCGAAGTCCTCCTTGCCGGGCACCTGCATGGCCAGGCGGAACTGGCCGCCGAGCTCGTGACCGGCCTCGAAGAGGGTGACGTGGTGGCCGCGCTCGGCCGCGCTGACCGCGGTGGCGAGCCCCGCCGGACCGGCTCCCACGACGGCGACGCGCGCAGCCGTCCGCACGGGGCCGAGCACCAGCTCGGTCTCGTGGCAGGCGCGCGGGTTGACCAGGCAGGAGGCCGTCCTGTTGACGAAGATGTGGTCGAGGCAGGCCTGGTTGCAGGCGATGCAGGTGTTGATCTCGTCGGCGCGACCCTCGGCGGTCTTCTTGGCGAACTCGGGGTCGGCGAGCAGCGGCCGGGCCATCGAGACCAGGTCGGCCTCGCCTCCTGCCAGGATCTCCTCGGCCAGGTCGGGGGTGTTGATCCGGTTGGAGGCGCAGACCGGCACCGACACCTCGGCCTTGAGGCGGGCGGTGACGTCGCGCCAGGCGCCGCGCGGCACCTGCGTGATGATCGTGGGGATGCGCGCCTCGTGCCAGCCGATCCCGGTGTTGAAGACCGTCACGCCGGCCTCCTCGAGCTGGTGGGCCAGCGCGACCGTCTCGTCCCAGGTCTGACCTTCCTCGACGAGGTCGAGCAGCGAGATGCGGTACATGATCGGGAAGTCGCCCACGAGCTCGCGGGCGCGGCGTACGACCTCGACGGGGAAGCGCATCCGCTTCTCGGCGGTGCCGCCCCAGGCGTCGGTGCGGTCGTTGGTGCGCGCCGCGAGGAACTGGTTGATCAGGTAGCCCTCCGAGCCCATGATCTCCACGGCGTCGTAGCCGGCCCGCTGGGCCAGGGCGACGGACTTCGCGAACGCCGTCGCGGTGCGGTCGACACCCTTGCTCGACAGCGCCGACGGCGTGAACGGGGTGATCGGGGACTTGCGCGTCGAGGCGCCGACCTGGAGCGGGTGGTAGCCGTAACGACCGGCGTGCAGGACCTGCAGCGCGATCGCGCCGCCCTCGGCGTGCACGGCGTCGGTGATCCGGCGGTGGCGGCGGGCCTGGACGCGGTTGGTCATCTCGGAGCCGAACGGCTTGAGCCAGCCGCGCTTGGTGGGGGCGTAGCCGCCGGTGACGATCAGTCCGGTGCCGCCGCGCGCCCGCTCCGCGAGGTAGGCCGTGAAGCGGTCGATGTGCCAGGGAGCATCCTCCAGCCCGGTGTGCATGGAGCCCATGACGATGCGGTTGCGCAGCGTGAGCGGACCCAGCGTGATCGGGCTGAGGAGGAGGTCGTGGGTCATCGGGGGTCTCCCCTGGTGGTGGGTGCCTGGGTGGCTGTCGGTGGGGGTGTCGGCCTGCGGGTCGGATGCCGCCGGGTCGGCGTCGTGGGCGGCGAGGTAGTCGCCGATCCAGCCGATCCAGAACTCCTCGAGCCGGATGCCGCCGCGCAGCACGAGGTACTGGTCGCGCACCGGGTCGGGAAGCGCGCCGCCGGTGGCTCGCTCGGCCTCGGCGAGGTCGTACTCCTCGGCGAGCTGGAGGTAGTGCTGCAGGCGGGTGTGGTGGTCGGCCAGGTTGGCGCGCAGGGCGGCGACCACCTCGTCGCGGTCGCCGTAGGAGGCGCCGCGCATCTTGACCGCGAGGTCGCTGCGCAGGGGCTCCATCGGCGTGGGGCTCGCCAGCCAGGCGGAGAGCGTGCGTCGGCCGGCCTCGGTGACGCGGTAGACCTTCTTGTCCGGGCGGCCGCTCTGCGCGACGACCTCCACGTCGAGGTCGCCGTCGTCGACCATGCGGGCCAGTACGCGGTAGATCTGCTGGTGGGTGGCGTGCCAGAAGAACCCGAAGGAGCGCTCGAAGCGCCGGGTCAGCTCCAGGCCGGATCCGGGCTTCTCGCTCAGGGCGACGAGGAGTGCATGTTCGAGGGCCACGCGCCGAGGATGGCACGGCTATGCAACAAGTTGCAAGAGTCCTGGCGCAATTCGTGACACCAGAATTGTCACGGTCCTTCCGTTGCCCCGCCGCCGCTGTCAGGATGACCGGCATGACGCAGACCCATGACGGCAGTGAGACCTCGTACGCCCTCGGTCGCGGCACCGGTCCGCTGCGCGGCGTCAAGGTCGTCGAGATCGCCGGCATCGGCCCCGGACCCCACGCGTGCATGATCCTGGCCGACCTCGGCGCCGACGTGATCCGCATCGAGCGAGCCGGCGGCGGCACCTTCAACTTCGGCGCGGCCGACCTCCTCACCCGTGGCCGGCCCAGCGTCGCGCTCGACCTGAAGAACCCGGCCGCCGTCGAGACCGTGCTGCGCCTCGTCGAGGAGGCCGACGTGCTCGTCGAGGGCATGCGTCCCGGCGTCACCGAGCGTCTCGGCCTCGGCCCCGACGACTGCCTGGCCCGTAACCCGCGCCTGGTCTACGGCCGGATGACCGGCTGGGGGCAGGACGGCCCGTGGGCCCGGGCGGCGGGCCACGACATGAACTACATCGCCCTGGCCGGCGCCCTCCACGGACTCGGCCAGGACCCGGCGCGCCCGCACTTCCCGGCCAACCTCGTCGGCGACTTCGGCGGTGGTTCGACCTACCTGGTCATCGGCGTGCTCGCGGCGCTGCTGGAGGCCCGCCTCTCCGGTGAGGGCCAGGTCGTCGACGCCGCGATCGTCGACGGCACGGCCCACCTGCAGACCATGACCGTGGCCTTCGCCGCGATGGGGATGGCCGGTGGTCGCGGCAGCGGCATGCTCGACGGTGGCCTGCCCTGGTACGACGTCTACGAGACCTCGGACGGGGGCCACGTGACCCTCGGCGCGCTCGAGCCGCAGTTCTGGGACGAGTTCGTGCGCCTCGTCGGGATCGACCTGCCCGACCGCAACGACGGCCGCCACATCCCGGCCATCCGCACTGCGCTCACGGCGCGGTTCGCGGAGCGTACGCGGGACGAGTGGGCGGCGGTCTTCGACGGCACGGACGCCTGCGTCGCGCCCGTGCTGACTGTCGCCGAGGCGGCCGCGCACCCCCACGTCGCCGCGCGAGGGACGTACGTCGAGCACGGCGGCGTGCTCCAGCCCGCGCCTGCGCCGCGCTTCTCGCGGACCGAGGCGACGCTGACCTCGACGCCCGCCGAGCTCGGGGCCGACACCCGCGCCGCGCTCAGGGCGTGGGGGATCGAGGACGTCGACGCGCTCATCGAGGGGGGCGCCGCGGTCCAACGGGACTGACTCGGGGCTGCCTGCTGGTCCAATCCGGTGGGCGGACGCGCATGACAGCCAGCCGCGGTGCGGGCTACCTTGCCGTCATCGCAGCCCCGGGAGGGTGGCTGGGGGCGCGAGGGGAGACGTACGTGCGCGGGATCCACACGATCGTGGGGGCGGTGGCCGTGGCGTTGCTGGCAACGGGACTGCTGACCGGTTGCGCCGACCAGGAGGCCGACGCCTCCACGACCCCACAGAGCGTGGCCGTCGGCGTGCTGCTCCACGACGACGAGCCGGCCGAGGGCATCGAGCTCGAGCTGCTGGTCCGGCCCTCGCCCCAGGCGGGCAGCGGGGGGCCGGACGCGGAAGCAGAGCTGCTGCGTGTCGCGACCGACACCACCGACGCTGAGGGCGCCTTCGACCTGAGAGTGCCGGCCGGCGACCTGAGCCCGCACGCGAGCGGCGACGGGATCGTGGGCCTGGAGATCCGTCGGGTCGGAGGAGAGCCCTGGAGCGTGACCACCACGGTGCGCCTGGTCCGTTCCCCCGAGACCGGGGTGACCCGCGTGGAGGCGGCCGATCGGATGCGCCTGAACCTGTGACCACCCCCGCGACTGAGGGCCCGTCCCGACGTCGGTGGGACTCGTGTGACGCAATCGGCCGGTGCGGCGATTGCCCGTCGTGGGCATCCGGCACGTAGGCTGGGGAAACAGACAGGTCGTCAAGTCTTGCCTCGACCGTCCCGCAGCCCCTCATCGAGAGGCTCGGCCTCGCTTCGCGAGGTACGCGGCAGTTCGCTGCCAACTCCGCCACCGGTGGAGGCGTTGGTGAGACGCCAACCAGAAACGATCACACATGAACTTCGCCGAACTTGGCGTTCCTTCCGTCCTGTCCGCCATCCTCGCGGAGCAGGGCATCACGTCCCCCACCCCGATCCAGGCGGCGACGCTGCCCGACTCCCTGGCCGGACGCGACGTCCTCGGCCGCGGTCGCACGGGCTCGGGCAAGACGTACGCCTTCCTTCTCCCGCTCGTGGCGCGGCTCGACGCCGCCAAGCTTCCGGCCATGCCGAACAAGCCGCGCGCGATCATCCTCGCTCCCACGCGTGAGCTCGTCACCCAGATCAAGGACGCGCTGGAGCCGATGGCCACGGCCACCGGCCTCCGGGTGCAGACGGTCTTCGGCGGTGTCGGGCCAGAACCCGCAGGTCAACGCGCTGCGCAAGGGTGTCGACGTCATCGTCGCCGCCCCGGGTCGCCTCGAGGACCTCATGGGTCAGGGCCACTGCGACCTCTCCGCCGTCGAGGGTCACGATCCTCGACGAGGCTGACCACATGGCCGACCTGGGCTTCCTGCCCGGCGTGAAGCGCATCCTCGACAAGACGCCCCAGTCGGGCCAGCGCCTGCTCTTCTCGGCCACGCTCGACGGCGCGATCAACGTGCTGGTCAAGCGCTACCTGAGCAACCCGGTCACCCACGAGGCCGACTCGGCGCAGTCGCCGGTCTCGAAGATGTCGCACCACGTGCTGCACATCGGCCGCGAGTCGCGCGTCCCCGTCCTGGTCGACCTGACCAGCGCCCCGGGCCGCACGGTCATCTTCACCCGCACCAAGTACGGAGCGAAGGCCCTCGCCCGCCAGCTCAACAAGAGCGGCGTCCCCGCGGTCGACCTGCACGGCAACCTGTCGCAGAACGCCCGCACCCGCAACATGGAGGCGTTCCACTCCGGCAAGGCGATGACCCTGGTCGCGACCGACGTCGCCGCCCGCGGCATCCACGTCGACGACGTCAACCTCGTCATCCACGCCGACCCGCCGGCCGAGCACAAGGCCTACCTGCACCGCTCGGGTCGTACGGCCCGCGCTGGCGCCGAGGGCACCGTCATCACGCTGATGACCGACGACCAGGTGCGCGACGTGCGTGACCTGACCCGTCAGGCCGGCATCAAGCCGACCACCACCAGGGTGGCCAGCGCCAGCGACCCGATCCTGGTGAAGCTCGCTCCCGGCGAGCGCGCGTTGGTCAAGGGTGGCTACGAGCCCCCGGCCCCGACGTCGACGCGTTCGTCGGACGGGGAGCCCAAGACCGGCGGCCGCAACCGTCAGCGCCGCAAGACCGGCACGAGCCCCAACACCCGCTCCGGCCAGCCGAAGCAGGGCGGCGGTCAGCGTTCGGGTGCTCCCAAGGCCGGCGGCCAGAGCTCCGGCGGCCAGCGCTCGGGTGCCCCCACGTCGGGTGGCCAGCGTTCCGGCGGACAGCGTTCCGGCGGAGCCCGCACGGGTGGCTCGTCCACCCACAGCGCTGCCTCCTTCAGCGGACGCCGCTGACGCACACCACGACTCCGGTCCACGACGCCGGCGCAACGATCTCGTTGCGCCGGCGTCGGCGTGTCCGGGAACGTGTGCCGGTGCCGGTGCGTTGGACATGTTCCGAGCATCCGGAGGAGCCCCCCATGGTCAACGATCTCCGCGCCACCGTCCATGCCCAGGTCGAACGCCTGGTCGAGCTGGGCTACCCCGCGCTGGCGGGCCTGGAGCCCGAGCAGTTCCGAGCGTTGCTGAGTCCGCTCGCCGAGATCGACGACGTCGACCTCGCGGAGTACGACGGCGGACCCGGAACGGTCCCGTGCGTGCTCGTGGTGCCCCCCGGGCTGGTGCCTGCGGACCTCACCGTCCCCCTGCTCCGGCTCGCCGGCAGCGACCGTCCGGGCTTCGTCGACCGTCACCACGGTGAGGACGGTCTGGCTCCCTTCCGCCCCGTCAACGGGCTCGCGGTGCCGCCCGATCCCTACCTGCTGCTGGGCTTCGACCGGGGCGAGGAGTTCCGCGACGTCGCGCCCCAGGACGCGCTGCCCGTGATCACCGGCCGGGGGCGTACGCCCGTGACCGTCGAGGAGGGGATCGCGGCCGCCACCCACGTGCCCGGCGTGCTGGAGAAGAACCGGTGCTTCATGCTCTCGGGGTCACGGCGCGTGGAGCGCACGGGTGACCGTCGGGTGCCGGCCCTGTGGATCAGCGAGCGTGCGCCCAAGCTGGGGTGGTGCTGGGACGGCAACCCGCACAGCTGGCTCGGGGTGGCCTCGGCCGCGCGCCGGATGGGGGCCCCGCCCGCTCCGTAGGGTGGAGCCGTGCAGCTCCAGCGATGGCTACGACGCGCCCTGTGGGACGTCGTACCGCGCAACCAGCGCGAGAGTGACGCCCAGCTGCGCCGACGCCAGTGGATCACCGCCCTGGTGGTCCTGGTGGGCGCGGCGGTGCTGGGCTGGTCGGTGAGGCTGGAGCCGGGCAACGCCCTCTTCTACGTCGGCACCCTGGGCCTGGCCGTGGTCTGGGCCGTCGGTGCCTTCGCGGCGGGGCCGTTGCACCTGGGCCGCATCGCGCTGCGCGACACGCTCGTACGCCCGGTGCTGACCCCGCTCGCGCTGGGGTTCTCGCTCGCCGCGGTCTTCATCGCCGGCGCACTGCTCGTACGCGAGGTCCCGGTGCTCGAGGACCAGGTCGTCAACGTGCTCGACTTCGCTGACCAGGGCTCGGTGCCGCTGCTCGTGGTGATCACGCTGGTGAGCGGGGTCGCCGAGGAGCTCTTCTTCCGTGGGGCTCTCTACGCCGCGGTGCCGCGCCATCCGGTGCTGTGGAGCACCGCCGCCTACGTCGTCGCGACTGCCGCCACGGGCAACGTGATGCTCTCCTTCGCGGCCGCGTTGCTCGGCACGCTGTGTGGCCTGCAGCGGCGCGCCTCCGGCGGCGTCCTCGGACCGATGCTCACGCACGTGAGCTGGTCGCTGACGATGCTGCTGGTGCTGCCTCTGGTGATCGGCTGACGCCGGCATCGCCCGGTCTCGGGACGTCATCGGGAGTGGGAGCCCCACGTCGCGTTCGTGATGAAGTCCCGGGGTCCTGGGTCCGCCTCAGCCCTCGCGGTCGGCGAGCGCGCGGCGTACGGCCTCGCGATAGTCGAGGGGATCGAGCGGCACGATGTCGCGGATCGAGTGGTCGGTGACGACCACCTCGGTGTCCATGGAGTCGATGAGGTTGCGCCCCGTGGTGACGTCGACGTCGGTGACGAACGCGAGCCAGTACGACGACAGTCGAGGCGTCATCACCGGGACCGGCACGATCGGCACGGCCACCCCGGACATCTCCTGGCTGGCGACGCGCATCATGTCGCGGTAGGTCATCACGTCGGGCCCGCCGATCTCGAAGACCCGGTCGAGGGCTCGCGGCTCGTCGATGACGCCGACCAGGTAGGAGACGACGTCGTCGAGGGCGACCGGCTGGGTGCGGGTGGCGGTCCACCTCGGCACCACCATCGCGGGCAGGTTCTTGACCAGCTGCCGGGTCAGCTCCCACGAGATGCCCCCGTGGCCGACCACGATCGCGGCCCGCAGCACCGTCACCGGCACGCCGGCCTCCCCGAGCACCGACTCGACCTCGCGCCTGCTGCGCAGGTGGGCCGACAGTGCGTCGTCGTTGCCCAGGCCGCCGAGGTAGACGATCTGGCGTACGCCGGCCCTCGCTGCCGCCTGCCCGAAGGCGCGGGCGGCGGCGCGGTCGCGTGACTCGAAGTCCCGGTGGTCCAGGGAGTGCACCAGGTAGACGGCGACCTCGACCTCGCGCAGCGCCTCGCCCAGGCTCTCGGGGTCGCTGACGTCGGCGCCGACCGCGGTCCCGGGGCCGTCGTACGACTCGGGTCGCCGCGTCATCGCGCGTACGTCGTGGCCGCGCTCGACGAGCTCGGGGACGAGCCGACGCCCGACGAAGCCGGTGGCGCCGGCCACCAGGACGTCGGCGGGCGGGGTCATGCTCCGAGCGTAGGGGCGTTGCGGTGAGCACGCGAGGGGTCGCGAGGGGCCGTGAGGACGCTCGCCGGACGGCATCCCACGAACCCATGGACGGGAGTACCGTGTCCCCATGACTGAGGCGACGCACGTTCTCGACGACGACCAGTGCTGGGAGCTCCTCCGCGGCGAGGAGTTCGGACGCCTCGCCTTCCACCTGGCCGAAGAGGTGCACATCGCCCCGGTCAACTACGCCGTCGACCACCAGAGCCTGCTCTTCCGCACGGCCGAGGGCAGCAAGCTGCTCGCCGTGGTGATGAACCCGGACGTCGCCTTCGAGATCGACACCTACGACGACGAGACCGCCCGCAGCGTGATCGTGCGGGGCACCGCCCGGCTGCTGGAGGAGGACGAGGCGCACCGCGCCGAGAACGTCCCGCTGCGGCCGTGGGTCGACGCCGACGTGAAGTACAACGTCGTGGAGATCATCCCGACGAAGATGACAGGTCGTCTGTTCGACCTCTCCAAGCCCTGGACCCACCTCAGGCCGTAGGCGCGGCCTCGCCCGACCACTGCTCACGCTTGCCCTCCAGCGCTTGGTCGGTCAGCAGCAGGGTGACCGCGAAGGCGACGGCGAGGAAGCGCGGGGCTCCGAAGAACAGGGCCATGGCGAACATGAAGCCCACGAAGACGAGCAGTCGCCAGTACTCGTGGTTCATCTGGACGGTCGGGTCCGCCGTCGCTCCGTGTCCGGCGCTGACCCAGGACGTGTGCCGGCGGTGCTCCGCGACCACCATCTGCGTGGCCAGGGCTGCCAGGACCAGGAGCTGGACGCCCGTGAAGAACGAGGGGTCGGCCATCACCCCGGCGAAGATCGCCATGGCGCCACCGCCGCCCAGCACGATGGCGTTGTTGTCGGCCAGCCAGTGCCGGTCCTCGGTGGACAAGGGCTCGCCCTGGACGGGCCGGAAGACCCGCTCCACCTCCTGACCGCCGACCTTGACGGTGTGGGCCTGCTCCTTGGCGTGGGGATTGGTCACCGGACCCCGTGACTCACGGGTGCGCAGGCGTGCGAACCACAGCGAGGCGAGGATCTCGACTCCCAGGAGCGCAGCCAGGTGGCCGAAGCTGACCCACCCCAGGATGGCGCTCGCAACGGTGGCGAGGCCACCGATGGTCCCCCACGTCATTCGTCCCCCCGGGTCTGGTGCTGTGGCTGTGCCGTGCCTCCCGCGCCGGCGCGCCAGCGCGTCCACTCTGGCAGCGCCCGTCATGGCTCGCCCTCGGATTGCCGGAGAACGGGCGCGGCTCGCCGAAAGAGACGGTGGATACCGAGTATGCATACCTGATATACATACCAAGTATCCACGCATCGCGTGAGCCTGGCGACCACGCCGGCGCCCGTGGGGAGACGGAGAGGGGACGCGCATGTCGGTCAAGCAGGCCATGCTGGCGCTGCTCCAGCAGGGGCCGATGTACGGCTACCAGCTGCGCCAGGAGTTCGAGGAACGCACGGGCTCGACCTGGCCGCTGAACATCGGGCAGGTCTACACGACCCTGACCCGGCTCGAGCGCGACGGCCTGGTGGAGATCGTCGAGCACGGGGGTGTCGACGACGAGGGTGAGCAGACCGACGGCGCGGGGGAGCGTCAGGTCAGCTACCGGCTCACCGAGTCGGGTCGCCGCGAGGCGGACGGCTGGTTCACCACCCCGGTCCCGCGCACCCAGCCACCCCGTGACGAGCTCGCCATCAAGCTGGCGTTGGCCGTGACGCTGCCAGGCGTCGACATCGGCCAGCTCATCCAGCAGCAACGGACGGCCACCATGGCCGCCCTGCAGGAGCACACCCGCGCCAAGCGGGCCCAGCAGACCGATCCGACCAGCGTCGAGGGCCTCGCCCTCGGGCTGGTGCTCGACTCACTCGTCTTCGACGCGGAGGCCGAGATCCGGTGGCTCGACCACTGCGAGTCCCGGCTTCGCCGTGCCGCCGCCGACCGCGCGGCCACCCCGACCCAGGAGGAAACCCGATGAACCAGTCCGTGCTCCACCTCGCCGACGTCACCCGCGTGCACGGCGAGGGTGCCGTCCAGGTCAACGCCCTGCGTGGCATCACCTTCTCCGTGGAACCCGGCGAGCTCGTCGCGGTCATGGGTCCGTCGGGGTCGGGCAAGTCGACCCTGCTCAACCTGGCCGGCGGTCTCGACACCCCCACCAGCGGCCGCGTCGTCGTCGAGGGCGTCGACCTCGGCGCCGCGACCGCGACCGAGCGCGCCAAGGTACGGCGTACGTCGGTGGGCTACGTCTTCCAGGACTACAACCTCATCCCGGCCCTCACCGCGGCGGAGAACGTCGCCCTCCCGCTCGAGCTCGACGGCGTCGCGCGAGGGAAGGCTCGCGAGCTGACCCTCGCGGCGCTGGAGAAGGTGGGCATCGCCGACCTCGCCGACCGCTTCCCCGACGAGATGTCGGGCGGGCAGCAGCAGCGCGTCGCGATCGCGCGTGCGGTGGTCGGCGAGCGTCGCCTGATCCTGGCCGACGAGCCCACCGGAGCCCTCGACACCGAGACCGGCGAGGAGGTGCTGCGCGTCCTGCGCGACTTCTGTGACGCCGGAGCAGCGGGCGTCCTGGTCACCCACGAGGCCCGCCACGCCGCCTGGGCCGACCGCGTCGTCTTCCTGCGCGACGGCCTGGTCGTCGACGAGTCCGGCGCCACCGTCGGCCTCGGCGCCGGGGTGCTGTGATGGGTGGCCGGGGGATGGGTGGCTGGGGGATGGCGCTGCGGATCGCGTGGCGCGACGCGGTGCGCCACAAGGTGCGCAGTGTGCTGGTCCTGGTGCTGGTCGCGCTGCCGGTCCTGGCGGTCTCGACGGGGGCGATCATCGGGTTCACCGCTGAGGTGCGGGGCGTGGAGGCCCTCGACCGGAGACTGGGTGCCGCGCAGGCGTCGTTGTCGGCCGGCGAGGGGGCGCAGCCCGTGGTGCAGATGCCCGACCCCGACGAGGGCTACTCCACCCAGGGCGAGTACGACGACGGCAAGGCCGCCGAGCAACCCGATGTCGCCGGGATCCTGGAGGTCCTGGGGGAGGAACCGGTCTCCGTCAGGACTGGATCGGGCGACCTGTGGCAGGAGAACGGGGACCGGGTCCACCTGGAGCTGCGTGAGGGCGACTTCGCCGACCCGCTGCTCGCGGAGTTCGTCGACCTGGTCGACGGCCGCCTGCCCGCCAGCTCCGACGAGGTCGTCGTGACTGAGGCCCTGCGTGCGCTGGGCCACGGGATCGGTGACGAGCTCCCGCTGACCGACCTGGGGGTGGCCCCCACCGTGGTCGGCGTGGTCGAGGACGCGGAACAGATCGACCTGGAGATCGCCTACGGGCCGGAGGGGTCGTTGTCGCTGACGTCCGAACCGTCGAGCGTGGAATGGTTCGTCGGAGGGGAGCCGGTCGACTGGGACGCCGTCCTCGCGCTCAACGAGCGTGGTTTCGTCGTCACCTCCCGAGCGGTGATCACCGATCCACCGCCCGACCACCTGGTCGAGTACGAGGCCCACGAGGCCACCTTCGAGGAGAACGCCGAGGCCCTCGCGGTCACGGCGATGATCGTCGCGATGGTGCTCATCGAGATCGTCCTGCTGGCCGGACCCGCCTTCGCGGTCACGGCGCGCAACCACACCCGTACGCTCGCCCTGGTCGCGGCCTCCGGTGGCACGCCCCGCCAGGCGCGCCGGGTGATCCTGGCAGGGGCGCTGGTGCTCGGCCTCACCGCCACCGCGGTGGGCACCCTGCTGAGCCTGCCGCTGGCGGCGGCGCTCCTGCCCTTCCTCCAGCGGTTCAGCTCGACGCGGTTCGGGCCGTTCGACGTGCCGTGGGAGTGGCTCGCGGTGGTGGCCGCCTTCGGCCTGCTCTCGGCCTTCCTGGCCGCCGTCGTACCTGCCTGGCTCACCTCGCGCCAGGACGTCGTGGCGGCGCTCGCCGGTCGTCGCTCCGACGGTGCGCCGCGGCTGCGTACGCCCCTGGCCGGGGTCGTGGTGCTGGGCATCGGCGTCGCCTGCACGACGTTCGGCGGCCTCTCCTACCACGACCTGGGCCCGTTGCTCATGTCCGGCGGCGCGGTGATCTCCATGCTCGGCATGATCCTCGTGGTGCCGGGGCTGGTCGCCGTGGTGGCCCGCACGGCCGGGCGGCTCCCGTTGCCCCTGCGGTACGCCGCCCGGGACGCGGCGCGGCACCGGACCCGCACCGTGCCGGCCGTCGCCGCGGTGGCAGCCACGGTGGCCGGTGTGGTGGCCCTGGGCATCGCGAACGCGAGCGACGAGAAGGAGAGCCGGGAGACCCACTACTACATGGCACCCGTCGGGACCGGCGTGGTGACCCTGGGCTACGACTCCTGGGCCGACGGCCGGCCTGACTGGGGCGAGGTCCGCGACGCGGCGCTGCGGGAAGCGCCGGAGGCCGACCTGGTGGAGGTTCGAGGGCTCCTCAGCGCCATGGACGGGACCATCGAGAGCTTCTGGGCGGTGGCGCCTCCTCGTGGTGAAGATGGTGAAGAGATGCCGCTGCTCTCCGAATCGGGCGGCCTCTATCCCAGCAACGTCCTGGTCGGCGACGAGCCCGCCCTCGACCTGACCGACTCCGAACGGATCGCGATGGAGGAGGTGCTCGCCGAGGGGAAGGTGGCGCTCTTCACCGACCAAGGCGTGCAGGTCGACTCCGTGGAGCTGGTGCGGCGCTCGTACGACGTCGAGGGCGTCGGCGAGGAGACGAGCAGCGACCCGATCACCCTGCCCGCCGCGACCGTGCCGATCGCCGACAGTGCCCAGGTCGCCGCGGTGGTGCCGGAGTCCCTGGCGGGCGAGCTCGGCGATGCGGTGGAGACGCTGGGCCTGGCCGTCACCAGCCCGGTGGACCGGGAGACACAGACAGCCATGGAACGGGCCGTCCGGGGCATCAACCCGGCGTTGACGGTCGAGATCGAGCGCGGCTACCAGCGCCACCCGTTCGCCGCGGTGGTGCTGTGGGTGCTGGGCGCGGTCGGGGGTCTGCTGATGCTGGCCGGGACGCTGACCGCGACGTTCCTGTCGCTGTCGGACGCGCGGCCCGACCTGGCCACCGTCTCGGCCGTCGGTGGGTCGCCGCGCACCCGGCGGGCGGTCGCGGCGTCGTACGCCCTCGTCATCGCCATGGTCGGGGCGGTCCTGGGAGCGGTGGTCGGCTTCGTCCCGGGCATCGCGGTGAGCCGTCCGCTGACGTCGGGCTACGGCCCTGGCCCCTTCCTCGAGATCCCGTGGGCACTCATCGGCGCGGTCGTGGTCCTGCTGCCGCTGCTGTCGGCAGCGATCGTCTGGCTGACCTCACGCTCGCGGCTGCCGATGGTGGCGCGGATCGACTGAGTCGCCGGTGCCGCTGGGCGCCTCCACCAGAGGCGCTCAGCGGTTGCGCTTCACCACGTCGGCGCGGGTGGCCTCGTCCATCGCGGCCTCGTAGGCAGCGACCAGGGAGATGATCGAGAGCGGCTTGATCCGCTCGACGACCTCGGTGAGGCGTTCGCGGGTCATGCCCGCTTCCTTGTACGTCGGCCACACCTGCGTACGGAAGACGGCCAGCAGCTCCTCGGCGAGCTGCTGCCCGTGCCGCTGGTAGAGCTCTCGGCCGGCCTTGGCCGCCTCCACCGGGTAGCCGATCTCGAGCAGCCCGAGGCCGACGGAGAACTGGGTGAGGGCGACCTCGAAGCGACCGTCGTCGGTGGGGTCGATGATCTGCATCTCGACGAGGGTCGTCACCTCGTCGTCGGTGAGCGGGCGGCCGGCGCGGGCGTCGAGGTCGCTGCGGCTGAGCTCGACGGGACGGTCCGACATCCACGGCGCGCTCATGGTGCGCTGGAGCGCGATCTGCTCGGCGGAGGCGTCGTCGGGGATCGTGGCGACGTACTTCTCGATCGCGGCGAGCGTGAAGCCGTGGGCCTGGAGCTCCTGGACGAGCTCGAGGCGGGCGACGTGCTCGGGGGTGTAGTAGCCGGAGCGGCCGCGGCGGATCGGCGGCGGTACGAGGCCCTTGGTCGTGTAGAAGCGCACGTTGCGCACGCTCATCCCGACCCGAGCGGTGAGCTCGTCGAGGGTCAGCAGGTCGCGCACGGCCTCGCGCGCCTCAGGGGTCGGGTCGATGTCCTGGTCGGTCATCGCACCTCCTCGTGGCGTCGGCCGAACCTGTCGGCGGGTGGGTGGAGCTGGGTGGGAAACAGCGTGGGCTGGAGACAGTCTGGTGGTCGAGCGGGAGTGCGCCGCATCACACCCCGACCCAGATGATTGTGCGCCGGGTACCTTGACGACTGTGACAGCAATAGTGTCACAATCGGTGGACACTCACGATCCAACAAGGACGGTCATGGCAGAAGCATTCGTGTACGACCACATCCGGACGCCGCGTGGGCGGGGCAAGGCCAACGGCACCCTCCACGAGGTCAAGCCGATCGACCTCGCAGTCACCCTCCTGGACGCGGTCAAGGACCGCAACCCCGGCTTCGACCCGGCGCGCGTCGACGACGTCGTGCTCGGCGTCGTCTCGCCCGTGGGCGAGCAGGGTGCCGACATCGCCAAGACCGCCGCGCTCGCGGCCGGCTACCCCGACACCGTCGCGGGCGTGCAGCTCAACCGCTTCTGCGCCTCCGGGCTCGAGGCCGTCAACCAGGCCGCCCAGCGCGTCCGCTCCGGCTTCGAGGACCTGATCCTCGCCGGCGGCGTCGAGTCGATGAGCCGCGTGCCCATGGGCTCCGACGGCGGCCCGTGGGCCCAGGACCCGGCCACCTCCTTCAAGTCGGCCTTCGTCCCGCAGGGCATCGGCGCCGACCTGATCGCGACCGTCGAGGGCTTCAGCCGCTCCGACGTCGACGCGTACGCCGCGCAGTCGCACGCGCGCGCCGCCCTCGCGTGGGAGAAGGAGTACTTCGCCAACGCGATCGTCCCGGTGACCGACGTCAACGGCATGGTCGTGCTCGACCGTGACGAGACGATCCGTCCCGGCACCACCGCCGAGAGCCTCGCGCGGCTCAAGCCCTCCTTCGCCCAGATGGGCCGCGACGCCGGCTTCGACGACGTCGCCCTGGAGAAGTACCACTGGCTCGAGAAGATCGACCACGTGCACCACGCCGGCAACTCGTCGGGCATCGTCGACGGTGCGGCCCTGATGGCGATCGGCACCGAGCAGGTCGGCAAGGACCTCGGCCTGACCCCGCGCGCCCGCATCATCTCCACCGCCGTCTCCGGCGCCGACCCGGTCATCATGCTCACCGGCCCCGCCCCGGCGGCGCGCAAGGCGCTCGACCGGGCCGGCCTGACCGTCGACGACATCGACCTCTTCGAGATCAACGAGGCGTTCGCCGCCGTCGCCATGCGCTTCATGCGCGACATGGGCATCGACGACTCCATCACCAACGTCAACGGCGGCGCCATCGCCATGGGCCACCCGCTCGGCGCCACCGGCGCCATGATCCTGGGCACCCTGATCGACGAGCTCGAGCGCCAGGGCAAGCGCCGCGGCCTCGCCACGCTCTGCGTCGGCGGCGGCATGGGCATCGCGACCATCGTCGAGCTGGTCTGAGACCGGGACCAGAGAGGAACTCCGCACACATGAGCACCCAGACCGAGTCCGCCGTCCGCTACGAGAAGGACGCCGACGGCATCGTCACCCTGACGATGGATGACCCCAACGCCAGCGCCAACACCATGAACGAGGCGTACGCCCGCGCCATGGAGGCCGCCGTCGACCGCCTCGCCGAGGAGGTCGGCGCCGAGGGCTCCGACGTCAAGGGCGTCGATCGCCAGCGCGAAGAAGACCTTCTTCGCCGGGTGGTGACCTCAAGGGCATGATGCAGGTGACCAAGGCCGACAGCGAGCGCATCTTCGCCGAGGTCGAGGGCATGAAGGCCACCCTCCGCAAGCTCGAGACCCTGCCCGTCCCGGTCGTCGCCGCGATCAACGGCGCCGCCCTGGGCGGTGGCCTCGAGATCGCGCTGGCCACCAACCACCGCATCGCCGTCGACGCCCCGAGCGTCCAGATCGGCCTGCCCGAGGCGTCCCTCGGCCTGCTGCCCGGCGGCGGTGGCGTCACCCGCACCGTCCGCATGTTCGGCCTGCAGACCGCGCTGATGGAGATCCTGCTCCAGGGCCCGCGCTTCAAGGCGTCGGCCGCCAAGGAGAAGGGCCTGGTCGACGAGCTGGTCGCCACCCAGGAGGAGCTGCTCCCCGCCGCCAAGGCGTGGATCCAGGCCAACGCCGACATCGAGGACGCCGCCAAGCAGCCGTGGGACCGCCCCGGCTACAAGATGCCCGGCGGCAAGCCCTCCTCGCCCGCCATGGCCGCCTTCCTGCCGGCCTTCCCGGCGCTGCTGCGCAAGCAGCTCAAGGGTGCCGACTACCCGGCCCAGAAGGCGATCCTCCAGGCCGCCGTCGAAGGTGCCTCGACCGACTTCGACACCGCCTCGCGCGTCGAGTCGCGCTACTTCGTCTCGCTGGTCACCGGCCAGAACGCCAAGAACATGATCCAGGCGTTCTTCCTCGACCTGTCGGCCATCAACTCCGGCTCGCTGCGGCCCGAGGGCGTCGAGAAGTACGTCGCCAAGAAGGTCGTCGTGCTCGGCGCCGGCATGATGGGCGCCGGCATCGCCTACGTCTGCGCCCGCGCCGGCATGGAGGTCGTGCTCAAGGACGTCACGATCGAGAACGCCGAGAAGGGCAAGAACTACTCGGCCAAGATCAACGAGAAGGCCATCTCGCGCGGCAAGCTCACGCAGGAGAAGTCCGACGAGCTCCTCGGCCGGATCACCCCGACCGCCGACCCGGCCGACGCCGCTGGCGCCGACATGGTCATCGAGGCCGTCTTCGAGGACCCGGCGCTGAAGGCCAAGGTCTTCGCCGAGGTCATGCCGCACCTGTCGCCCGACGCGCTGCTGTGCTCCAACACCTCGACCCTGCCGATCACCGAGCTGGCGACGGGCATCGAGGACGCGGACGCCCGCGACCGCTTCATCGGCCTGCACTTCTTCTCACCGGTCGACAAGATGCCGCTGGTCGAGATCATCCGCGGCAAGGAGACCTCCGACGAGGCGCTCGCCAAGGCGTACGACGTGGTGCTCGCGATCAAGAAGACCCCGATCGTCGTCAACGACAGCCGCGGCTTCTACACCTCGCGCGTCATCGGCGTGCAGATCAACGAGGGCCTGGCCATGCTGGGCGAGGGCGTCCACCCGGTCTCGCTGGAGCGTGCCGCGACCCAGGCCGGTTTCCCGGTCGGGCCGCTGCAGATCTCCGACGAGCTCAACCTCGAGCTCATGGTCAAGATCCGCAAGCAGACCCTGGCTGCCTACGAGGCCGCCGGCGTCGAGGCTCCGAAGGACGGCGCCTACCCGGTCGTCGACAAGATGATCGAGCTGGGTCGTTCCTCGCGCCTGGTCGGCAAGGGCTTCTACGACTACGACGAGTCGGGCAAGCGCGCCGGCATCTGGGAGGGCCTGACCGAGGTCTTCCCGCCGGCGGAGCAGCAGATCCCGTTCGTCGACATCCAGGAGCGGATGCTCTTCATCGAGGCGCTCGAGACCGCCAAGTGCTTCGAGGAGGGCGTGCTGACGTCGGCCGCCGCGGCCAACATCGGCTCGATCTTCGGCATCGGCTTCCCGGCCCGCCTCGGCGGTGCGGCGCAGTTCATCACCGGCTACGAGGCTGCTGACGGCTCGATCGGCATCGAGGCGTTCCTCAAGCGGGCCAACGAGCTGGCGGAGGCCTATGGCGACCGGTTCACGCCGAGCGCCTACCTGGAGGAGCTCGCCGCCAAGGGCGAGGGCTTCCCCGCCTGACCCACGCAGCAACCCGACGACGGGGAGGAGGCCGCCAGGTTTCCTCCCCGTTCGTCATGGTGCCGACTGCTCCAGGAAGCGCACGGTCCGCTCCATCGCCTCCACGAAGGCCGGCCCGAAGGCGTGGCCGTCGTCGTACCAGACCAGGTCGGAGTCGACACCCGCCCGCTGCATCGCCCGCTGGGTGGCGCGCGCCCAGCGCGGCGGGCAGGTGTCGTCGAAGCGCCCGTGCACCGCGAGCACCGGCACGGTGATCCGGTCGAGGTACGGGCGCGAGGAGGCGGCGCGCCAGAACTCCGGCGCCTGCTCGGGGAGCCCCCGCCGTTCCCGGATGGCAGTGGCCCGCGCGTCACCGTCGCCGCGGATGAAGTGGTTGAAGTTCTCCGCCTCCAGCGAGGAGACCGAGGCCCACGCGACGACCGCGTGGGCGGCGTCCGGGGCGATCTGGGCGACCTTCTGCACGACGCCGCCGCCCATCGACCGACCGAAGACGGCGATCCGGTCGTCGTCGACCGCCACCTCGGAGCGCCGCAGCGCGTCGATCGCCGCGATGACGTCGACGGCGTAGCCCAGGCGCAGGTCGGTGCCGTCCGAGGGGTCGGCGCCCGAGCCGGCGTGGCCGCGGTAGTCGACGTGCAGGGCCACGAAGCCGCGCTCGGCCAGGAAGCCGCGCTCGCGGGTCATGCCCTGTCCGCTCTCGTAGACCGCCGGGTCGATGTAGCCGTGCGCCAGGACCACCGCCGGGAACGGCCCGTCGCCGGAGGGCACGTTGAGCACGCCGCTGAGTTGCAGCGGCCGGGTGTCGGCGCCGGGCCCGCTGCTGCGCACGCGCCAGGTGACGTCGTACGACGTGAAGGCCGCCGTCCGCTCACGCACGTCTCCGAGCCGCAACCTGTCGCCGACGTGGGTCTGGGCGGCGACGCCGGGCACCGAGACGGGGTCGGCGGCCGGGGAGGAGTCCTGGGTCGGGTTCGGTGTAGCTGTCGGCGCGCTGGGCGAGCTGGTGCTGGGCGAGCCGGTGGACTCGGCCGCGGAGGGGTCCTCCGAGCCGGGGTCGCCGGTGCATCCGGACGCCAGGACGAGGAGCAGGAGCGCCGCCGCGGTTCGTCGAGCCATGCTCCAGTGTGCCTGCCGGAGGGTGGGGTGGGACAGGTGCTCAGCGGGCCGGACGGCCCACTCCCGCCTCAGGACTCCTGACGCATCTTCGCCAGACGGGTGCGCAGGGCCTCGACGCGGTGGGCGTTGGCGCTGAGCGCGACGTAGTCGTCACCGTGCGCCCACAGCAGTGCGTCGTCGAGACGACGTACGGCGGTGGGCGGGTGGCGGTAGCCCATGCGTTCCACGATCGTGTCGGAGTCGATCGAGCGCAGGAGCTCGCCGAGCTCGACCAGCGAGGTGATCCCGAGCTCGAGCAGCAGCCCGCCGATCCACTCGTAGTGGTCGGTGCGCGACCAGCCGGCGTCGGCGTACTGCCCGGCGAGGAAGGCGGCGAGCTCGCGAGCGGTGATCCGCGGGTCGGCGCTGGTGTCCAGCGAGGGCTCGGGCTCGGCCATCGACTCGGTCAGCCGCTCACGGATCGTCGAGAACTCGCGGTCGGCGAGCTCCAGCAGGCCGGCGGCCAGGGTGAAGCGACGGTCGAAGTCCGGCACGTGCTCGTCGGGGATGGTGCCCTTGTAGCGGATGTCGTGCTCGAACTCGGCCCAGGCGTGCTGCAGCACGGTGCGCACCTGCACCTGGGCCACCCGGCCCGCCAGGTGCGGGTGGGTCTGCTCGTCGTCGGTCTCGAGCTCCACGTGGAGGTGGCGGCTGGCGTAGCCGAAGCGGCCCTCGCTGGCGGTTTCCTCGCCCATGTCGCGGTCGTCGTGCACGACCAGCTGCTCGTTGAGCACGTCGACCACGGCCTGCACGTCGCTGTGCACGTAGGTGATGACCCGCAGGCCGATCTGGTCGAGGATCTCGCTCAGCGGATCGGTGTGCACCGGACGCCCGTCGACGGTGCGGGCAGCCTTCGCGGCGAAGGAGGTGAGTGTCTTCGCCCGACCGGTCACGGTCAGGTAGTTGATGCCGGCGTCGTCGAGCATCGACCGGACGATCTCGACGTAGTCGGCAGTCGCACGCCGCACCTCAGGCAGCTGCTCGGCGTAGCGGCGTACGGCGGTGCCGGGGTCCGCGGAGCGGAGGTCGAGCTCGGCATCGTCCGCCAGCTCCGGCTCGCTGCCCTGGCTGCGCCGGGTCGGTACCAGGTCGGCGGGCAGCGTCGGGGTGACGATGTAGCCCTGCTCGAAGGTGCCGTACGTCGTGGTCCGCTCGGGGTGACTGGTGGCGAAGAGGGCGATGTAGGCGCACAGGACGGCGTCGACCTGGTCCTCCGCGAGCCGCAGCTCGCTCTTGCGCTGGGCCACCTCGACGGCCGTACGCAGTCGGCGCCACGCCCCGTCGGACGCCTCGCTGTCGAGCTGCAGGCGCGGGTCGGCGCTCTGGAGCGACTCGATCAGGCCGAGCAGGACGAGGAGCTCGGCGCGCAGTTGCTCGAGGCTGCGCCCAGACTTGGACTTGTACTTCAGGGTCCGGCCGAGGCGGAAGAGCGCCACGGTGGCGGGGTGTGGGTAGACCTCGATGGCACGGCGGGCCCGGCCGGAGCGTGGGTTCATGTCGAGGCCGAGCTGACTCGCGATGCGGGCGCCGCGCGGACGACCGGTGAACTCGGCACGCGCCGTGTTGGTGGGGTGGGCCCCGGCGTCGAAGGGGGCGAAGTCCTTGTTGAGCGCCGCCTCGGCCGCGCGGTTGCCGGTGGCGTTGGTGACGACCAGGGGAGCGTCGATGGCGACCAGGCAGTCGCCCTCGGTGTAGGGCTTCAGGGCCTCGACGACCTCGTCGTCGGTGATGACGGTGGAGACGGCCAGCAGCCGGCCGTCACCGTCCAGGACGGCAAGGCCGGTGGGATTGCGTTCTCCCCAGGCGAGGTCGATTCCGACGAAGTACATCGCCCAGAGTCTCCCACGTGGGTGGCGGCGTGGGAGTACGCAGCGGGTGTGTGACGCGAGTCGGGTGCCGGCCGGAGCGTTCTCGGGGCGACCTGGCTGGCGACCACCGCGGTCAACGCCACGCCGAATCCGACCAGCTGGACGGTGCTGAGGGCCTGGCTCAGCAGGAGCGCTCCCAGCGCTGCCGCGACCAAGGGCGAGAGGAGTCCCAGGGCGGCAACCGACGCGACCGGGAGGCGGGCGATGCCGCTGAACCACAGTGTGTAGGTCGCGAGTCCGCCGATGAGGCCGAGCCAGAGACAGCCGGCCGCTCCTGCGGTGTCGATGGTCGTGGGCAGGCCCTCGTGCAGCAGCGTGACCGGGAGGACGAACAGCCCTCCAGCGGTGAGCTGCCACCCGGCCAGGGCCATCGCCGGGACCCCGGCGGGCCGCCCCCACTTCTTGGTGAAGGTGACGCCGAACCCCATCGACACCGCGCTCAGCAGCCCGGCGGCCACGCCCATCCCGTCAAGGGTCGCGGTGGAGCGCAGCACCACCAGGGCCACCCCGACGATCCCCACGATCCCCCAGGAGAGGCGCCACGTGGAGAGCGGCTCCCGCAGGACGATCACGACGAGGATCGCCACGACCAGCGGCTGTGCCGCCCCGAGGGTTGCAGCGACACCCCCGGGCAGGCGGTAGGCCGCGACGAACAGCAGTGGGAAGAAGACGCCGATGTTGAGCACTCCCAGCACCGCCGACCTCCACCACCAGGCCCCTGTCGGCAACGCACGCGTCAACGCGATGGCGAGCACGCCGGCAGGCAGTGCCCGCACCAGCGAGGCGAAGAGGGGGTGTCCGGGCGGCAGCAGCTCGGTCGTGACGACGTACGTCGTTCCCCACACCAGTGGCGCACTCGCGGTGACCAAGGTGGTCCGCAGCGGGTCCACGGCAACTCCTTAACGTTAAACTGTTCAACATTGAGGAGAGTACGGTGATACTTTGGCGTCCGTCAAACAGTTCAACGTCAAGAGGTCGTGGTGAAGGACAGCGTCGATGCCATCGTGGCCCAGTGGGCGCAGGTGCACCCGGGCATGGACGTCAGTCCGATGGCCGTCATCGGGAGGCTCTCCCGGCTCACGCGACACGTCGAGCGTGAGCTGCAGGCGGTCTTCGCCCAGCACGGCCTTCAGCCCGGAGAGTTCGACCTCCTCGCGACCCTGCGGCGAGCGGACACCGACGGGGCCGGCCTGACCGCGGGCCAGCTCGCCGAGAGCGCCATGGTCACGTCCGGGGCGATCACCAACCGGCTCGACCGGCTCCTGGCCAAGGACCTCATCACCCGCGACACCGACCCAAGCAGTCGCCGGACCATCCGCGTCGGCCTCACCCCGCGCGGACGGGAGGTCGTCGACGCGGCCCTGCGCGACCACGTCGACAACGAGCAACGGCTGCTCTCCGCGCTGACGACCGATCAACGCGACGAGCTCGAGGGACTGCTCCGGGTCCTCCTCCATGACCGCGAGGGCGCTGGCTGACGCCGGGACCGCGGCGTACGAGGTCTGCCAAACGCCTCACGTACCGCGGAAACTCCGACGACACTTGAGGGGTGACGCCCCCCACCCCTCCTGCTGACGTGATCGCCCCTCCTGCTGCCGTGCTCGCCGACGACCTCCACGTCCGTTTCGGCGACGTCCACGCCGTCGCCGGGGTGAGTCTGGTCGCGCCCGCCGGCTCGTCCACCGCCCTGCTGGGGCGCAACGGCGCAGGCAAGTCGACGACGATGCGGGTGCTCGCCGGCGTGGTGCCCCCGACCGAGGGCACCGTGCACGTCGCCGGCCTGGACGTCGCGCAGGACCCGCTCGGCGTGAAGCGCGCCGTCGGCTACTGCCCGGACGTCGGTGGCCTGGTGCCGCGCGCCACCCCGTGGGAGCACATCCAGCTCGCGGCGACGCTGCGCCGCATGACCGGCTGGGAGGACCGGGCCAACCACCTGCTGGAGCTCTTCGAGCTCGCGGGCGTGGCCCACCGACTCACCACCGGCTTCTCGCACGGCATGGGACGTCGACTGTCCGTGCTGCTGGCCGCCTTCCACGAGCCGGACGTCCTGCTCCTCGACGAGCCCTTCGACGGGGTCGACCCGACCGGTGTCGAGGCCACCTTCGAAGTCGTCCGGGAGGCATCGGAACGAGGCGCGGCGGTCCTCCTCTCCACCCACCTGCGCGAGCTCGCGGTCGAGGCCTGCACGACCGCACTCGTGCTCCGGGGCGGCGCTCGCGTGGCCGACATGGAGACGTACGACCTCAAGGGCGAGGAGGGCGCACGTGCCTACCGTGCCCTCCTCGACTGAGACCGCCCCGTCGGTGACCCCCCTCGCTGGCGCGTCGATCCCGTCGGTCCGTGCTCACGGTGGGCTGGCGACACCCGGCCCCTCGCGCTCGCCGTTCTCCGCGTACGAGCTGCGGCGCGCCCTCGACGACACCGGCCACCTGGTCAGGTTCTGGTCGGGCACGATCCGCCAGCGCAAGGCGCTGCGCGTCGCCCTCACCGTGGTCGCCCTCATCACCCTCGCTGCCGTCGTCGGGCCGCTGCTGGCGCCCGGGGCGGGCGACGAGACGTCGACCTTCGCGACCACGGTGCTGCCCGGCCTCTTCACCGGCTTCCTCGCTCTGTGCGTCACCACCGGCATCGGGTCCGGAGGTGGGCGTGAGCTCCTCTCCGGCGAGAGCGGCGCCGCGTTCCCGGTCTCGCCGACCACCGACCACTTCGGGGCCCTGCTGCTGGCGCCGCTCAGCACGGCCTGGATGCTGCCGGCCTGGTTCCTGCTCGGCGGCTCCGCCTTTGTCGGTGGGCTCTCGGGAGCCGCGACGATGCTGCTGCTGGCGGCCCTGTGGATCGTCGCGGCGACGGCCACCGGTCAGGCCGTGGCGTGGCTCGTCGAGCTCGTACGGCGTGGCCCCGCAGGCGTGTGGATCGTCCGCGGAGCCGGACTCCTCCTCGCCGCGGCGGTCGGCGCCGCGTACCTCACCGGTCGGACCGTCGACGTGCTGCGCGCCGTCTCGCTCGACGGCGTCGTACGCACCGGCCTCGACCCGCTGTCGTGGCAGTACCCGCTGCTCCTGCTCGCCCTGCTCGCGTGGACGGCACTCGCCGTCGTCGTCGGGGCGTGGGGATGCATCATCACCTCGGCGCGACCTCCGCGCACCGAGCTCGACATCGAGACCCGTCGCTACCGCGCGAAGTCGGCTCCCGGCGCCACCAGCGCAGGGGTGGGGGCGATGCTGCGTCGCATCGACCGTGCCTCGGTGTGGCGCTCGGCCGGGATGCGTCGCGGCATCCTGGTGCTGTCCGTCGGCCCCGGCCTGGTCGCCCTGGCCGGCGGCATGACGTGGGAGAACGTGGTCATCCTGCCCGGTCTGGTCGTCAGCGGCGGGGTGCTGCTCTTCGGTGTCAACGCCTTCGCGCTCGACGGACGGGGCGGTCTGTGGCGCGAGTCGCTGCCGGTCGACCCGGAACGGATCTTCGACTCCCGGGCCCGGGTGATGGCCGAGTGGCTGCTGATGGCCTGCGCGCTCACCCTGCTGCTCGCCTCGGTCCGGGCCGGCACGCCGACCCCCGGCGAGGTCGTCGCCCTCGTCTGCACGGTCGTGGTGGTCGTGCTCCAGGTCGTCGCGGTTGCCATGACGTGGTCGGTCCGCAAGCCGTTCGCGGTCAATCTGCGCTCCATCCGCGCCACCCCGGCACCGCCCGCGACGATGGTGTCGTACTCGGCGAAGCTGTCGCTCTCGACGACGATGACCGCCATGGTCTTCTCGATGGCCTCGTGGATCGTCCCTGGCCTCGGCGGGGGACTGTGGATCATCGCGGCGCTCGCCGTGCCGTTCGTGGTGTGGTCGTGCCTGCGACTGCGCCGTGCCCGCCGCGCCTGGGTCGATCCGGTGGTGCGGGCGACGGTCGTCACCACGGTCGCGGCCTGACGGCTGCGTGCAAGGGACAGGGGCGGCCTCAGCGGCTACTGCGGGACGCCGGCACCCGACGTCGTCGGAGCCTCCGACTGGTCGGGCTCGACGTCCGCCGTGGTCGTCGGGACCCCGGTCTGGGGGGTGACCGTGCCCATCGGGGTGGTCGGGTCCGTCGGACGCGCCTGGAGCTGGATGGTCATGGTCGAGGCCGACTCGGCGGCAGCGAGCTGTGCCCGGGTCGAGCCGTCCCCGCTGAACCTGAGCAGGTAGAGGGTGTCGGCCTCGACGGCGACGAAGAAGTTGGCCAGGCCGTCGGCGTAGTCGTGGCTGATGTGGAGCACGGGGCGGTCGCCGGGGGCGGTGAGCGGGTCGTTGAGCGTGAGGGCGTCACCCTGCTGCACCAGGTCGGTCTCACCGGCGACGATGGCTTCGGCCCACTGCTCGGCCGTGTTGCCCTCGGCGGGGAGCGCGCTGACCTGGAGGGAGCCCTGCACGTCGGCGTCAGCACCGGCGGTGGCGAGGGGCTGACCCTCGTACGCCGTCCACCCGAGCGGCAGGTGGAGGGTCACGTCACCGAGCACGGAGGGCTGGGGGTCCAGGTACTCGGACAGGGTCGGGGAGGCCGAGGGGGCGGAGGTCAGGATCGGGCCCGTGTTGTTGGTGCGCGCGTCACCGATCTCGACGTTGCCGTTGCTGCAGGCGGCCAGGAGGGCCACCAGCCCCAAGCTGGCAGCGGCGGCTCCGGTGCGGGCGACAGCGCTGCGGTTCGGGCTGGACATGCGTGGCCTCCTGGGCGAGCGAACGTGGCGGGACCAGTCTCCCCGGTGAGGACGGCCAGCCACGGTAGTTTCGCGCCTATGGTCTGACATTTCAAACGGGCGGTCCATGCACGCCCGGCGGGGGGTCAGGGCGTGGGGGTGGCGAGGGGAAGCGGGGTCGTCGCCGGAGCGTCGGTGGTGGTGCTGCTGCTGCCGGGGGTGGCCTCGTCGGCCACCGCGACGCCGATCGTCAGCGTCGCCGCCGACTCGACTGCGACGGTCTGGGCCTCGGTGGAGCCGTCGCCGCCGAAGCGGACCAGGTAGAGGGTGTCCCCTTCGACGGTGACGAAGAAGTTGGCACGACCGTCGGCGTAGTCGTGGCTGACGTGGACGAGTTCCCGTCCGCCGGTGGCCTCGACGGTGCCCTTGATCGTCAGGCCGGTGCTCGCGTCCACCAGGTCGGACTCGCCCGCGACGATCGCCTCGGCCCACTGGCTGGCCGTCTTCCCCTCGGAGAGGGCGGTGGTGAGCATGGTGGCGCCCCCGATGGGCGCGTCCGTGCCCGCGGCCGCGAACGGTTGGCCGGCGACGGCGACCCATCCCAGCGGCAGGTGCAGCGTGACGTCGCCGACCGTGGATGCCTCCGGGTTGAGGCGCTCAGTCAGCGTGGGCGTCGCGCTGGCGGTGGTCTCGGCGGGGGAGGCGCCGCTGGTGCGGGCGTCCCCGATCTCGACCTCACCGCACGCGGTCAGTGTCGCGGTCAGCAGCAGTCCTGCGGCGAGGGCCCCCGTGCGGAAGGTGGCGGTGCGGAACGGGCGGAGCATGGGGGACCTCCTGAAGACGGATTGCAGGAGGATTGTCGCAGGGGACGCCGTTCGGCGTTCCCGAATCGGGACGCTCGCGTCGCCTCAGACCATTTTCTTGACCACGCCGAGCGGAGCGACCTTCAGCACGGTCGAGAGCGGCGTCCACGGCCACCCCGGCACGGCTGCCTGCTTCTTCTCCTTCTCGACGGCGTCGACGATGGCGCGCACACCCTTCTCGGTCGAGGCCATCAGCAGGCCCGGCTTGCGCGAGGGGTCGCTCATCTCGGAGAGGATGAAGCCGGGGTAGATCACCGACACCTTGAACTGCGGTTTCCCGTGGAGCTCCGTACGCACGCCCTCGGCGAGGTGGGCGACGCCAGCCTTCGTGGCGGCGTACGCCGTCATCGCCTTCGGCATGCCGCGCTTCGCGGACACGCTGGAGATCATCACCAGGTGGCCACCGTCCTGGGCCCGGAAGAGCTCCATCGCGGCCTCCGTCTGGGCGAGGCCGGCGACGAAGTTGGTCATCGCCGTCTCCTTGTTGGCGTGGAACTTGCCCGTGCCGAGCGGAGCTCCCTTGCCGATGCCGGCGTTGACGACGACGCGGTCGATGCGGCGCCCGTCGGCGGCCGCCTCGTCGCGGAACGAGCGGAAGACCTCGAAGACCGCGTCGTGATCGTTGACGTCGAGGGCGCGGACGGCGACCCGGCACCCCGGGATCGCTGCGGTGATCTCGTCACGCAGCTCCTCCAGCCGCTCCGTACGCCGGGCGCACAGGGCCAGGTGGTGGCCGCGGGCGGCGAACTGGCGGGCCATCTCCGCGCCGAGTCCGCTGGAGGCGCCGGTGATGAGGATCGTCTGCGTCATGCCGGTGAGTGTGGCAAACGCGGGGACCGTACGGAAGGTCGTGGTCCAGAAGTGACGAACCCGCCCGGATGGCTCCGGGCGGGTTCGTCGCGTGAGGGGTGGCGGATCAGGGAGCGACCGGCTCACCCTGGAGCGTGCGGAACGTGTACGACTGCGCGACGGCGGCCACCGGGAAGGCGACCAGCAGGCCCACGCAGCAGGCGATGAAGCCGAGCAGGTAGACGCCGAAGCAGGCCAGGGCGAAGACGAACATCGTCCCGGCGTTCTTCGAGACGAAGCTGAAGCTCGACCCGATCGCCTCGAAGGCGTTCTGGTCCCTGTCGATGATGAAGAAGAGCGTGAAGAACGTGAAGAACATGACGGCGAGACCGGGCAGGAGGCAGAGCACGAGGCCGATCGTGGTGAGGACCGACAGCACGACGCTGGCGATGATCACGTGGAGCCAGTTGATGCCGCCGAAGAGGTCACCGATGGTGCCGGTGCGGGTGATCGAGAGGCCGGCCTTGATCAGCAGGGCCTGCATGACCATGCTGGCGATGGACGCGAGCATGGAGAAGAGCGTGCCCATCCCGGAGAAGCCGACGGCCGCCGTCACGTCGGCGGCGTCGTTCAGGTCGGTGTTCGCCCCGGAGAACGAGCTGCCGATGCTGCTCAGCACGCCGGTCAGCACCAGGCCGACGGCCGTGATGGCGATCAAGGCACCCGCATTGGCCTTGAACTTCGCCCAGGCGTAGGAGAACGCCGCGCCGACGCTGAACTCGCCACCGCCGGTGCCCCCGCTGTAGCCGTAGCCACCGGGCGGCACCTGGCCGTAGGCGGGCTCGCCGTAGGGGGAGCCGTACTGCTGCTGGCCGTACTGGGGCTCGCCGTACGAGGGCTGCCCGTACTGCGGCTCGCCGTAGGGCGACTGCCCCGGCTGCTGCGGCTGGTCGCCGTACGGCGGCTGGCCCGGCTGGTCACCGTAGGGCGGTTGGCCACCAGGGTTCTGCGGGTCGTTGGGTTCGTTGCCGTGGGTCGACACGGATTCCTCCTCGTTCGTCCGGGTCCAAGACCCGGTTCTCCTGCCGCACACCTTAGGGGAACGAGGACTCCGCCTCTGGTCCGCCAGCCCTCGGGGAGACACGAAGAAACAGATACAGACAGGCTTGACTGTTTGTAGCTTCCCGAGGCACGATTCTCGACATGAGCACGAATCCGACCCGCGTCCCGCAGGAGGAGCGCACCCGCGCCATGCGGGCGCGCCTCATGGAGGCCACCGTCGAGTGCCTGGTCGAGTACGGCTTCTCGGGCACCTCCACCACGCTGGTGAGCCAGCGCGCCGGGGTCTCGCGTGGAGCGCAGCTGCACCACTTCCCGACCAAGAACGACCTGGTCGTCGCCGCCGTCGAGCACATCTCCACCACGCGTGGCGCCGAGCTCGCAGCGGCGTTCGCGCACGCCCCCACGGGGGTGGGGCGTACGCGTGCGGTGCTGGAGCTGCTCGCCGAGCACTTCACCTCGCCGATCTTCTCCGCCGCCCTCGAGCTCTGGGTCGCGGCGCGTACCGACCCGGCCCTGGCTGAGGCCGTCGGACCGCTCGAGCAGCGCGTCGGGCGCGAGACCCACCAGCTGACCGCCGCTGCCCTCGGCGTCGACGGCAACGCCCGCGGTGCCCGCGAGCTGGTGCAGGCCACGCTCGACCTCGTACGCGGTCTGGGTCTGGCCAACACGATCTCCGACGACACCCGTCGTCGCGCTCGCATCCTCGACGCGTGGGCCGTCGCCCTCGACGCCCAACTTCTGAGCAGCCCTGACCAGAGCACCACCGAAGGAGCCTGAGCATGTCCGATCCCGTCCTCGACGGCATCCTGACCGACCTGGCCGCGGAGGGCGACGCCCTCGAGGCGCTCGTCGCGCCCCTCGACGAGGCTGGTTGGCGCACCCCCACCCCCGCCGAGGGCTGGGACGTCGCCACCACCATCGCCCACCTCGCCTGGACCGACGAGGTCGCCGTCAAGGCGGCCACCGACAAGGAGGCGTGGGACGCCGAGGTGATGGGCGCCATCATGAACCCCACCGGCTACGTCGACGAGTGCGCCGTCGCCGGAGCGGCCGTCGCGCCCGCCGAGCTGCTCGCTCGCTGGCAGGCCGCCCGCCCGGCCCTGGCCAAGACGCTGGCGGAGTTTCCTTCCGGGGAGAAGCTGATGTGGTTCGGGCCGCCGATGTCGCCCGCCTCCATGGCGAGCGCCCGCTTCATGGAGACCTGGGCCCACGCCCTCGACGTCGCCGACGCCCTCGGTGTCGCGCCGGAGCCGACCGACCGGATCCGCCACGTCGCCCACATCGGCGTGCGCACCCGCAACTACTCCTTCAAGAACAACGAGCTCGAGGCCCCGGCCGAGGAGTTCCGCGTCGAGCTCACCGCACCGTCGGGCGAGGTGTGGACGTACGGACCTGCCGACGCCGCGCAGACGGTCACCGGGTCGGCCCTCGACTTCTGCCGCTTGGTCACCCAGCGCGTGCACCGCGACGACACCGACCTGGTCGCCGTGGGCGACGACGCCGAGAAGTGGCTGACGATCGCCCAGGCCTTCGCCGGTCCGGCCGGTGGCGGCCGCCCTGCCCGGGGAGCCGTCGCATGAGTGACCACTCCGTGACCAGCCCTGTCCTGATCGGCAACTGCTCCGGCTTCTACGGCGACCGGCTCTCGGCCTTCCGCGAGATGCTCGAGGGCGGCCCGCTCGACTACCTCACCGGTGACTACCTGGCTGAGCTGACGATGCTCATCCTGGGTCGCGACACCTTCAAGGACCCCAACCTCGGCTACGCCCGCACCTTCGTACGCCAGTGCGAGGACGCCCTGGGCACCGCGCTCGAGAAGGGTGTCAAGGTCGTCACCAACGCCGGCGGCCTCAACCCCGCCGGCCTGGCCGAGAAGCTCCGCGAGGTCGCAGGCGGACTCGGGCTGGACGTGAAGATCGCCCACGTAGAGGGTGACGACCTGCGCGGTCGGGCCGCCGACCTGGGCTTCGCAGGTGCGCTCACGGCCAACGCCTACCTCGGCGGCTTCGGCATCACCGCCGCGCTCAAGGCAGGCGCCGACGTGGTGGTCACCGGCCGCGTCACCGACGCCTCCGTCATCGTCGGCCCCGCCGCGGCCCACCACGGTTGGACGCTGGAGGACCACGACGCCATCGCCGGCGCCATGGTCGCCGGCCACGTCATCGAGTGCGGCACCCACGCGACCGGCGGCAACTTCTCCGGCTTCCTGACCCTGCCGAAGGGGGCGCGCCAGCAGAAGATGGGTTTCCCGATCGCCGAGATCGCCGCCGACGGCTCCTCGGTCATCACCAAGCACGCCGGCACCGGCGGCGCGGTCACGGTCGACACCGTCACCGCCCAGCTGGTCTACGAGATCCAGTCCGGCCTCTACCTCGGCCCCGACGCCACCGCCGACCTCACCAGCATCGAGGTCACCCAGGCGGGCGACGACCGGGTCGCGATCGCGAAGGTCGCCGGCCAGGCGCCCCCGGAGACCCTGAAGGTCTGCGTCAACGAGCTCGGCGGCTTCCGCAACACCATGGAGTTCCTGATCACCGGACTCGACACCGACGAGAAGGTCGCCTGGATCAAGGAGCAGGTCACCGAGGCGTGGGGCGACAAGGCGCCCGCCACGGTCGTCTGGTCCGAGGGTCCGCCGCCGGTCGACGACCCGGCCACGATGGCCGAGGCCGCGACGATCCTGCGGGTCATGGCCCTGGACGCCGACGCCAAGGTCGCCGGCAAGGGCTTCACCGCTCCCGCCGTCGAGATCGCGCTGGCCTCCTACCCCGGCTGCACGCTCGTCGGTCCGCCGGCGCCCGCCTCGCCCTACGGCATCTACCGCCCGGAGTACGTCGCGCGCGACACGGTCGAGCACACCGTCGTGCACGCCGACGGCACCCGTGAGGTGATCGCCGACCCGACGACGTACGCACCCCTCGACGCCGCAGCCGTCGCGGACGCCGGGCGTACGACCGCCGCCGGTGTCGCCGTGACCGAGGGCGAGACCGTCCCGCTCGGCCGCCTGGTCCACGCCCGCTCGGGTGACAAGGGCGGCAACGCCAACCTGGGCCTGTGGGTCCCTCGCGACGGAGTCGCGCATGGGCAGGGCGACGAGTCCGTTGATCCCGAGGAGCAGGAGAAGTACGCCGCCCGCGTCGCCTGGCTGCTCGACTTCGTCACCCCTGAGAAGGTGCGCGAGCTCGTGCCCGAGGCCGCCGACCTCGACGTCGACGTCTACGCCCTGCCGAAGCTGGGCGCCGTCAACGTCGTCATCCACCGACTCCTCGGAGCCGGTGTCGCAGCATCCACCCGCGTCGACCCCCAGGCCAAGGCGCTGGGCGAGTGGGTCCGTTCCCGCCATGTCACTGTCGAAGGAGGCCTGCTGTGACGGCAGCAGCCGAAGGACTCTCCACGGCCGAGGACCGCGAAGCCCTCAAGGCCGCGGCCGCGGAGTTCACCCGGCGCGAGATCGCGCCGCACATCCAGGAGTGGGAGGACGCCGGTGCGCTCCCGCGCGAGCTGCACAAGAAGGCGGCTGCGGCCGGCCTGATGGGCATCTCGATCCCCGAGTCAGCAGGAGGCGCCGGCGGCGGCCTGCTCGACACGGTCGCCATGCAGGAGGGCATGTTCTCCGAAGGCGCCACGTCGGGCCTGATGTCCGCGCTCTTCACCCACGGCATCGCGTTGCCGCACATCATCGCCCACGGCTCCGACGAGCTGATCGACACGTACGTCCGCCCCACGGTGGCCGGCGACATGATCGGCTCGCTCGGCATCACCGAGCCCGGCGGCGGCTCCGACGTCGGCAACATCCGCACCACCGCCGTGCGCGACGGGGACGAGTGGGTGATCAACGGGTCGAAGACCTTCATCACCTCGGGCACCCGCGCCGACTTCGTGACCACTGCCGTCCGCACGGGTGGCCCCGGCGCCGGCGGGATCTCGCTGATCGTCGTGCCGACGAGCACGCCCGGCTTCGCCGTCGACCGCAAGCTCGCCAAGATGGGCTGGCACTCCTCCGACACCGCCGAGCTGAGCTACGTCGACGTGCGGGTGCCGGTGGGCAACCTCGTCGGCGACGAGAACGCCGGCTTCTGGTACATCGCCGAGCAGTTCGTGGTCGAGCGGATGGCGCTGGCCATCCACGGTTACGCGATTGCCGAGCGTTCGCTCGCGCTGACGGCTGACTACTGCCGCCAGCGCGACACCTTCGGCAAGCCGCTCATCACCCGCCAGGTGGTGCGCCACAAGCTCGTCGAGATGCGCCGCCAGGTCGAGGCCGCGAAGGCCTACACCCACCTGGTGGCCGAGCAGTACGTCGCCGCCGGAGGACCGAACGAGCAGATCATCGCGTCGGCCTGCCTCGCGAAGGAGACGGCGTGCAACGCCGCCACGTACGTCTGCGACCAGGCCGTGCAGCTGCACGGCGGGAGCGGATACATGCACGGCACCGAGGTGGAGCGGCACTACCGCGACGCCCGGCTCCTGCCCATCGGGGGAGGCGCCACCGAAGTGCTCACTGACCTTGCCGCCAAGTTGTTGGGATACGCCTCATGACCGAGACCACTGTTGACCCTGCCGCCGAGGCGGCCGACGAGCTTTCCACGGAGGAGCTGACCACCGAGGAGAAGCGCCGCGCGCACCTGCTCGGCAAGCTGGCCGACCTCGACGAGCAGCACGCCAAGGCCATCGCCGGCGGCGGCGAGAAGTACATCGACCGCCACCACAAGCGCGGCAAGCTGCTGCCGCGTGAGCGCATCGAGCTGCTCATCGACGAGGGCACCGCGTTCCTCGAGCTGAGCCCGCTGGCCGGCTGGGGCTCCGACTTCACCGTCGGCGCCTCCACCGTCTGCGGCATCGGCGTCGTCGAGGGCGTGGAGTGCATGATCTCCGCCAACGACCCCACCGTGAAGGGTGGCGCGTCGAACCCGTGGACGCTGAAGAAGACCTTCCGTGCCGCGCAGATCGCCGAGGAGAACAACCTCCCGCAGATCTCCCTGGTGGAGTCGGCCGGTGCCGACCTGCCGACGCAGAAGGAGATCTTCATTCCGGGCGGCAAGATCTTCCGTGACCTCGCCCGCGCCTCGGGCCGTCGCCAGCCGACCATCGCGCTGGTCTTCGGCAACTCGACCGCCGGTGGCGCCTACGTCCCCGGCCTGAGCGACTACACCGTCATGGTCAAGGAGCAGGCGAAGGTCTTCCTGGCCGGCCCGCCCCTGGTCAAGATGGCCACCGGTGAGGAGACCGACGACGAGGAGCTGGGCGGCGCCGAGATGCACGCCCGCATCTCTGGCCTGGCCGACTACCTGGCCGAGGACGAGCGTGACGCGATCCGCCTGGGCCGCCGCATCGTCGCGCGCCTCAACTGGAAGAAGGCGCGTCCCGAGGGCGAGCGGACCTACGCCGAGCCGGCGTACGACCCCGAGACCCTGCTCGACCTGATCCCGACCGACCTCAAGGAGCCCTTCGACCCGCGCGACGTCATCGTCCGCATCGTCGACGGAGTTTCCGCCGGAAACGAGGTGCCCTTCGACGAGTTCAAGCCGCTCTACGGCTCTTCGCTGGTCACCGGCTGGGCGCGCCTGCACGGCCGCGAGATCGGCATCCTGGCCAACGCCCAGGGCGTGCTCTTCTCCGAGGAGGCGCAGAAGGCGACCCAGTTCATCCAGCTGGCCAACTCGAAGAACACGCCGTTGCTCTTCCTGCACAACACCACCGGCTACATGGTCGGCAAGGAGTACGAGCAGGGCGGCATCATCAAGCACGGCGCCGCGATGATCAACGCGGTCTCCAACTCGACCGTCCCGCACATCTCCGTGCTGATCGGCTCCTCCTACGGCGCCGGCAACTACGGCATGAACGGACGGGCGTACGACCCGCGCTTCCTCTTCACCTGGCCCAACGCGAAGTCGGCGGTCATGGGCCCGGCCCAGCTCGCCGGCGTGCTCTCGATCGTCTCCCGCGCCGCGGCCGAGGCGAAGGGCAAGCCGTACGACGAGGAGGCCGACGCCGGCATGCGTGCCTTCGTCGAGCAGATGGTCGAGGAGCAGTCCCTGCCCTACGTCCTGAGCGGAATGCTCTACGACGACGGCGTCATCGACCCGCGCGACACCCGCACCGTGCTGGGCATCGCCTTCTCCGCCATCGACACCGTCCCCACCGAGGGCACCGACCGCTTCGGCGTCTTCAGGATGTGAGTGAAAACCAATGACTGACACCACCACCAGCAGCGTCACCGCACCGCGCGTGATCAGCCGGATCCTCGTCGCCAACCGCGGCGAGATCGCCCGCCGCGTCTTCACCACCGCGCGCCGCCTCGGCATCGAGACCGTCGCGGTCCACTCCGACGCCGACGCCGGCCTGCCCTTCGTGGCCGAGGCTGACCAGGCGGTCCGCCTGCCGGGCAACACCCCGGCCGAGACCTACCTGCGCGCCGACCTCGTCATCGAGGCCGCCCGCAAGACCGGCGCCGACGCCATCCACCCCGGCTACGGCTTCCTGTCGGAGAACGCCGACTTCGCCCGCCAGGTCATCGAGGCCGGCATCGCCTGGATCGGCCCCGCGCCCGAGTCGATCGTCTCGATGGGCTCCAAGATCGAGTCGAAGAAGCTCATGGAGGCCGCCGGCGTGCCGGTGCTCGCCGACCTGGGCACCACGGCCACCGAGGCTGACCTGCCGCTGCTGGTCAAGGCCAGCGCCGGCGGCGGTGGCCGAGGCATGCGCATCGTCCGCGACCTCTCCGCACTGTCCAAGGAGGTCGAGCTCGCCTCGGCCGAGGCTGCCTCGGCCTTCGGCGACGGCACCGTCTTCGTCGAGCCGTACGTCGAGCACGGCCGCCACGTCGAGGTGCAGGTCGTGGGTGACCACGACGGCACCGTCGCGGTCTTCGGTGAGCGCGACTGCTCCATCCAGCGCCGCCACCAGAAGGTCATCGAGGAGGCCCCGGCCCCCGGCCTGAGCGAGGAGACCCGCGCCGCGCTGCACGAGGCGGCCCGCAACGCCGCCGCCGCGATCGACTACGTCGGCGCCGGCACGGTCGAGTTCCTGGTCGACGCGTCCGACCCCACCCGCTTCTGGTTCCTGGAGATGAACACGCGCCTCCAGGTGGAGCACCCGGTCTCCGAGGCGATCTTCGGCGTCGACCTGGTCGAGGCGCAGATCGCCGTGGCCGAGGGCCGTCCGCTGGGCCACTTCGCCGAGGCCGCGTCGGCCCAGCCGCACGGCCACGCCGTCGAGGTCCGCCTCTACGCCGAGGACCCGGCCGCCGACTGGCAGCCGCAGTCCGGCACCCTGGGCGCCTTCGAGATCCCCGGTGTGATCGCCGAGTTCGCCAACCCGACCGGCGGTGCTGGCCTGGGCGGCCTGCGCCTCGACACCGGCTTCGTCTCCGGCTCCGAGGTCGGCACGCACTACGACGCCATGCTGGCCAAGGTGATCGTGCACGCCGCCACCCGCGAGCAGGCCCTGCGCCAGCTCGCCGGCGCGCTGGCCAAGGCCAAGCTCCACGGCCTGACCACCAACCGCGACCTGCTCGTCGAGGTGCTGCGTCACCCGGTCTTCATGGCCGGCGACGTCTCCACCGACTTCTTCGAGACCCAGGAACTCGTCACCCGCACGAGCCACGTCGACGAGACCCTCGTCGAGCGTTCGGCCTTCGCGGCCACCGTCGCGCTGATGGAGGCGGCCCGTGAGGTGCGCACCGTGCAGCGTGGCATCCCGGTCGGCTGGCGCAACATCGTCTCGGCGCCGCAGGTCACCGAGTTCACCCTCGACGGTTCCGAGGAGCCGGTGCGGGTGGAGTGGTACGGCGGTCGTGGCGGCTACACCGGTGACAGCGGCACGGTGCTCTCCGCCTCGTCGACGTCGGTGACGCTCGAGCACGACGGCGTCGCGGTGACGTACGCCGTCGCGATCGACGCCGCCGACCTCGCCGCCCCGGTCGTGCACGTGGACTCCCCGGCCGGCTACGTGGAGCTGACCAAGGTGCCCCGCTTCGTGGACCCCTCGGAGCAGGTGGCCACCGGCTCGCTGCTCGCCCCGATGCCCGGAAGCGTCATCTCCGTGGCCGTCGAGGAGGGCCAGCAGGTCACAGCCGGCCAGACCGTCCTGGTCATGGAGGCGATGAAGATGCAGCACACCATCGCGGCGCCCACCGACGGCGTGGTCGCGAGCATCAGCGTGAAGCCCGGCAGCCAGGTCGGCGCCGGCGACGTCCTCGCGGTCGTCGAAGGCGACGAAGAAGGAGCACAGGCATGACCCAGGTTGCGTTCACCGAGCCCGAGGAGCGCCTGGCGCTGCGCGAGGCCGTCGCCAAGCTGGCCGGCAAGTACGGTCGCGAGTACGTCGAGAAGCAGGCCGCCGAGGGCGGCAAGACCACCGAGCTGTGGCAGGAGATGGGCCGCAACGGCTTCCTGGGCGTCAACATCGATGAGGAGTACGGCGGCGGCGGGGGCGGCATGTCCGACCTGGCCGCGGTGCTCGAGGAGGCGGCCGGCCAGGGCGCCCCGCTGCTGATGATGGTCGTCAGCCAGGCCATCTGCGGCTCGATCATCGGTCGCTACGGCACGCCAGCGCAGAAGCAGGGGTGGCTGCCCGGCATCGCGGAGGGCTCCATCACGATGGCCTTCGGCATCACCGAGGCCGACGCCGGCTCCAACTCCCACCAGATCACCACCACTGCGCGCCGCGACGGCGACGAGTGGGTGCTCAAGGGTCAGAAGACGTTCATCTCGGGTGTCGACGAGGCGCAGCTGGTGCTCATCGTCGCGCGCACCGAGGACGCGAAGACCGGCAAGCTCAAGCCGGCGCTCTTCGTGGTGCCCACCGACGCCGAGGGCTTCTCCAAGCAGGTCATCCCGATGGCCTGGTCGGCGCCGGAGAAGCAGTTCACGCTCTTCCTCGACGACGTCCGGCTCCCCGCCGACGCGCTCGTCGGTGACGAGGACGCCGGTCTGGTGCAGCTGTTCGCCGGTCTCAACCCCGAGCGGATCATGGGTGCCGCGTTCTCCTGCGGCATGGCGAAGTTCGCCATCGACCGGGCGGTCGAGTACGCCAAGACCCGCACCGTGTGGAAGGCGCCGATCGGCTCCCACCAGGGCATCGCGCACCCGCTCGCCAAGGCCAAGATCGAGCTGGAGCAGGCCCGGCTGCTCTGGCAGAAGGCGGCCGCGCTCTACGACGCCGGCGACGACTTCGGTGCCGGTGAGTACGCCAACATGGCCAAGTACGCCGGTGGCGAGATCGCCTGCAACGCCACCGACGTCGCGGTGCACACCCACGGCGGCAACGGCCTCACCGTGGAGTACGGCCTGGCCAACATGATGGTCGCCGCGCGCTTGGGCCGGATCGCTCCGGTCAGCCGCGAGATGATCCTCAACTTCGTGGCGATGCACTCGCTGGGGCTGCCCAAGTCGTACTGATTGCGTCTCTGACTGCTCACGACGTCCACGATCTGCTCCGGCAGATCGTGGACGTCGTGTAACTTTCTCGCGCGGGCTGAATCCACCGGGGGATTACGAGCTGGCTTGCACCGGTCAAAGGGCTGGGCAACGTGGCGACCGGGGTCGTCGGGGCTGCGGCCCTCGGTGGATGGAGCATCTGATGACGCTGGACGATTCAATGAGCGAACTCGCTGGATCCGTTGCACCCGGCCGCCGCTCGCTGCTGCGGGCGGGCGCGTGGGGTGTGCCTGCAGTGGTGCTGGCGGGCGCGACCCCGGCCTATGCCGGGTCGCCGCCGGCTGGTCCGGACGTGGGCGTCTTCTCGGTGGCGCGGGGCGCGGCCGATGTGGCGAGGACGTCTTTTGTCGTGTCCACGACCACTGCCCAGGGGCTGCTGGTGACGATGGGCATTACGACCATCGACTATGAGGATGCGGGGATGGGTCCCCATCCCACGTACGGCACGGGAGCCAACCGTCACCTCGACCTTGAGGTGATCGGAATGGGCTCTGATGACGTCCCGGTGAACGGTGTGACGGTGCACCAATATGTGATCGGAGGAAACTCCAGGGGACGTTACGCCCTGACGTTCAGTCGCCCCGTCACGGATGTGACCTTCACCATGACTGGAATCTCTGGGCGCGGTGAGGATGCGGTGTCGTTCAGTGCGCCCGGGTACGTGGCGCTAGGGCCAGGGGTAAGCGGTTATGGCAACACGACCGGCGTCTTCATCTATGGTCGCGATGGCAACCCGGCGGACCCGGCGGACCCGAAGGGCAGGGCGATGGTGGTGATCTCTGGGCCCACCAGCAGCATTCCCTTTCAGTTCTACTTCGGCGGCCTGCCGCCGGTGGCGGAGCGGGACACCTCCCAATCGGTCTACATCGGCGACGTCTCCTTCACGCTCGCCTGATTCCTCTTCCTCAGCCTCGACGCCGTCCGTCCCTCTGGGGCGGGCGGCGTCGTGCGTCCGCCCGGTCTCGGAGGCGGCTGTCGGCATCCATCCGTCTGATGATTCTTCGCAGGGGCGTTTGAGGCGTCTGGTGTCCGGGCAGTCAGGAGGGGCCAACACCCCCGAGCGAAACGAGGCAACGACGTGCGACGCAGGTCCACGAGCGCCGCGACCACCCTGCTGCTGATGACGCTGGCCGCGAGCAGCGGCAGTGACGACGAAGGCTGGGCGACGACGCCCGCGGTCAGGGAAGGCGCCAGCGAGGACCCTTGGGAGGACCTCCCGGCGGCGTCCTGATCGTCCCTTCGGGCGCGGTCAGCCCTCGGCGAGGTCGAAGAGGGCGATCGGATCGGAGGTGGGGGCCTTCGAGCCGCCGATCGGCTCGACCGTGATGCCGACGCCGGTGGCGTCGGCGGCGGGGCCGTCGAGGAGCAGTGTCTGGTTGGGTACCGGTTCCATCACTCCGGCCGGGACCATGTCGTCGTCGGAGGTCTGGAACCAGACCTGGTAGACCTTGCCCTTCGGCGGGGCCACCATGTCCTCGGTCATCAGCACGGCACCCTCCTCGCTCACCGAGCGTACGACCGTGGCGCGCCCGGCCTCGCCGAGGTCGACGACCTCGCGTTCGGCGTCCTCGGCGGCGATCACCTGCTCGGCGGCGCTCAGCGACGGTGAGTTGGCCTCCCACGGGCTCCACACCCCGATCCCCGCGCCGGCTCCCACGATCACGAGGGCGGCCGCGGCGGCGATCAGGGGCAGGCGGCGCCGCCGCCGGCGGGTGGAGAGCTCGACGGGTGCGTCGTGCGGCACCTCGGGAGGTAGTGGGCGGACCTGGGCGACCAGGTCCAGGATGCCGGTGCGCAGCTCGGCCGGCGGGGCAACAGGTTCCAGCTCGCTGAGCATGGTGGCGGTCTCACGGAGCTCCGCGACCTCCTCGGCGCACTCGGGGCAGTCGACGACGTGGGCCTCGAACCGGGCGCGCTCGTCCGGGTCGAGGGCGTCGAGGGCGTACGCACCGGTGAGCAGGTGGATGTCGTTCATCGTGCCACCCCCAGGGCGTCGCGCAGGCGGATGAGCCCGTCTCGGATACGTGTCTTGGCGGTGCCGAGTGGGACCTCGAGCATGCTCGCGACCTCAGTGTGCGTGTAACCGCCGAAGTAGGCCAGCTCGACGGCCTGACGCTGCACCGGCGTCAGCTCGGCGACGGCGCGGCGTACGCGTCGTCCCTCGATGGAGGCCTGGGCGGTCTCGGCCGTCTGGTCGTGGTCGATGGTGCGGGAGCTCTGCTCCCAGGTGCGGTCGCGGCGGGTGGCGCTCTCGCTCGCCCGCACCCGGTCCACGGCCCTGCGGTGCACGATGGTCAGGAGCCAGGCGACCGCTGAACCACGTTTCGGGTCGAACCGGGCGCTGTGGCGCCAGATCAGGAGGTAGGCCTCCTGGGTCACTTCCTGGGCGTGGGCGGGGTTGCGCACCACCCGCAGGGCCAGGCCGTACGCCTGGGGGCTGGTGGCGTCGTAGAACTGGGTGAACGCCGTCTGGTCACCGCGAGCGGACTGTCGGAGCAGCCCGGCGAGGTCGACGGACGGATTCCCTTCCGAGGACCCCGGGGTGGGGTCCTCGGAAGGGATGGGCCGGAGCTGGTCCACGTCAGTCCTTAGGAGGTGGGGTCAGGACGAGGCTCAGGGCATGAGCACGGCGTCGATGACGTACACCTTGGCATTGGCGGTGTCGACGTTGCCACACAGCACCGCCGCGCCGTCGACCGTCCACTCCTCGCCGGAGCCCTCGACGGTCACGTCGTCACCGTTCAGGGTCTTGTGCTTGCCCGCGAGGTTGGCCACCTCGATCTCCTGGTCCACCACGTGGTGGGTCAGCACCTTGGTCAGGGCCTTCTTGTCGGCCAGGAGGGCGTCGAGGTCCTTCTTGGGGATCGCGGCGAAGGCCTCGTTGGTGGGCGCGAAGACGGTGAGCGACTCGGCGTTGTTGAGGGTGTCGACCAGCCCGGCCGCCTTGATGGCGCTGGCGAGGGTGGTCAGCAGGGGGTTCTCGGAGGCGGCCTTGACGACCGTCTGGTTGGCCATGGACTTGACCGATCCGGGGCCCTTGGAGGGCACGGCCGAGCAACCGGGGCCGAAGGGAGCGTCGGCGGCGGGGGCAGCCATGGACTCCTCCGTCGGCGACGGCGACGGCGTGGGGGTGGGGGTGGCCGAGGAGCTGGAGTCCGATGAGCTGTTGTCGGAGGAGGAGGAGTCGTCGCCGCAGGCCGCCAGGCCGAGCGAGACGGTGAGGGCGATCGCTGCCAGGCCGATGGAACGGTTCTTGAGCTTCATGGGGGTTGCCTTTCGTGGATTCACTTCAGGGCGGCGACGGCGTACGGCGCTGCCGTCACTGCTGGTTCGGAGCGGCGGGGGCATCCGGATTGGTCGCCCCACGTCTTTTTCCTGTGCCCACGCGGTGCCCGCACATGGCGTCTTCGATGCGCGCCGACCCTCCGCCTAGGCTGAGGCGGTGAGTGGAACCCTCGTCGCGAAGAACCTGGCCGGGGGCCACGGGCACCGCATCCTCTTCGAAGGCCTCGACCTGACGGTCGCCCCCGGTGACGTCGTCGGCGTGCTGGGAGCCAACGGCGCGGGCAAGTCGACCCTGCTGCGCCTCCTCGCGGGGCTCGACGAGCCGCTCGACGGCACCGTCTCCCTGGCGCCCGCGGACGCCTTCGTCGGCTGGCTGCCCCAGGAGCACGAGCGCATCGAGGGGGAGAGCGTCGCGGCGTACGTGGCCCGGCGCACCGGCGCCGCGGAGGCGACCGCCGAGATGGAGCGCACCGCAGCGCTCCTCGGCAGCGACACCCCCGGCATCGACGACGCCTACGCCGTCGCGTTCGACCGGTGGATGGCCTCGGGCGCCGCCGACCTCGACGACCGGCTCCCGGCGCAGCTCGCCGAGCTCGGGCTGGAGGTCGGACCCGACGCGATGATGACCGCGCTCTCCGGCGGGCAGGCGGCCCGCGTCGCCCTGGCGGCCCTGCTGCTCAGCCGCTTCGACGTGGTGCTGCTCGACGAGCCCACCAACGACCTTGACCTGGCCGGGCTCGAGGTGCTGGAGACCTTCGTACGCGGCCTGCGCGCCGGCGTCGTGCTGGTTTCGCACGACCGCGAGTTCCTCGCCCGCTGCGCCACCCGGATCGTCGAGCTTGACCTCGCCCAGCACGAGGTCACCGTGCACGACGGCGGCTACGAGTCCTTCCTCAGCGAGCGCGCGGTCGCCAAGCGGCACGCGCGCGAGGCCTACGAGGAGTTCGCCGACAAGAAGTCCGACCTCGTCTCCCGCGCGCGCACGCAGCGTGAGTGGAGCTCCCAGGGCGTGCGCAACGCGATGAAGAAGAGCCCGGACAACGACAAGATCCGTCGCCGGGCCCAGAGTGAGTCGAGCGAGAAGCAGGCCCAGAAGGTCCGCCAGATGGAGTCGCGGATCGCGCGCCTCGACGAGGTCGAGGAGCCCCG
The DNA here is from genome assembly GCF_006007965.1 of Nocardioides jishulii. NCBI lineage: Bacteria > Bacillati > Actinomycetota > Actinomycetes > Propionibacteriales > Nocardioidaceae > Nocardioides > Nocardioides jishulii. The sequence goes on from NZ_CP040748.1 coordinate 179,991, forward strand.
CAAGGAGTGGGTGCTCCAGTTCGAGATCGCCACCGCCCCCCGCGGCTCCACGGTGGCCGCGACGCTCGACGGCGCGGTGGTGACCCGGGGCGACTTCACCCTCGGTCCGGTCTCGCTGCAGGTCAACGCCGGCGACCGGATCGGCATCACCGGACCCAACGGTGCCGGCAAGACGACGCTGCTCTCGCTCCTGCTCGGGGAGGTCGAGCCCGACCAGGGCCGCTCGTCGTTGGGGGCGACGGTCGCCGTCGGCCGGATCGACCAGGCCCGGACCGGGCTCGACGACGCGCTGCCGCTGGGCGACGCCTTCGAGGCGGTGGTGCCGGAGATGCCGCCGGCCGACGTACGCACCCTGCTGGCGAAGTTCGGGCTCAAGGCCGACCAGGTCGCCAGCCCGGTGGGCCGTCTCTCCGGCGGTGAGCGCACCCGCGCGGCGATGGCGCTGCTCCAGGCACGCGGGGTCAACCTGCTGGTGCTCGACGAGCCGACCAACCACCTGGACCTGCCTGCCATCGAGCAGCTGGAGCAGGCGCTGGAGTCCTACACCGGCACCCTGCTGCTGGTCTCCCACGACCGTCGGCTCCTGGAGAACGTCAGCGTCGACCAGCGCTGGCACGTGGAGGCCGGGCAGGTCACCCGCCTCTGACGTCGGGCCCGCGCTACTCCTTATTGGGGATCCTTTTCTCAGGCGCCCTCGGGGCCAGGCGGTCGTGCCATGCTCGGCTCCACGTGGCACCGTCGCACCTTCCTGGCCTCGGTCCCGCTCGGGCAGGAGGTCGCCGTGCGCGGTCAGCAAGGACTCGTCGTACGCGGGTGGCGCGCAGGCGCTGCGGCAGCGCTGCTGCTCGCCGCCCTGTCGGCCTGCTCGTCGGGGGACGACGGGTCAGGCGCGGCCCGGACCGAGCGCGCGGAGCGGGGGGCACAGAAGGTGACGCCTTCCCCGGCAGACGTCGCTGAGTCGTCCGAGCCCACCGCGCTGACGCTCCCCGCCTGGTTGCCGACCACACTCCCCGTGCCGGAGAAGGCGTCGGTCGTCGCCGTCCGCGAGCAGGCGTGCAGCGTCACCTTCATGGACTGGGGCAGCGACGCGCAGCTCGAGGGGGCGACCTTGGGTGAGCGCGCTGAGGCGAACGGACTGCAGACTGACCTGGTCTCCTCCGTCTCCCAGGAGGACCCCGTTGTCCCGCCGGTGGAGGGCGACTTCCCGGAGGAGATCGAGGCTGCGCCGGTGGTCAGCCAGGTGGTGGTGCTCCGGATGCGTGGTGCCGCTGCCACTGGGCAGGACGCAGTCGACGCCACCCTGACCCTCACCAGCCGTGGTGACGGCGGCGTCACCGGCGAGTACGCGTTGGCGCCCGACGCCTGCTGACGCCTCCGCCGGGTCACGCCAGGTCGAAGAGGGCGATCGGCTCAGTCGTCGGGGAGGGTGACCCGCCCTCGGGCTCCAGGGTGATCCCGGCGCCCACCGCCTCGGCCGCGTCGCCGTCGAGCAGCACCGTCTGGTCGGGCACCGGCGCCATCACGGCGGCCGGGACCATGTCGTCGTCGGGGGTCTGGAGCCAGACCTGGAAGACCTTCCCCTCGGGAGGTGCGGCCATCCGCTCGGTCACGATGACCGCACGGTTCTCGCTGGCGGAGCGGACCACGGTGGCCCGGCCGGCCTCGCCGAGGTCGACCACCGCGCGGACGGCGTCGTCGGCCTGCAGGACCCGCTCGGCGGCGGTGGGCACCGCCGTGGGCGCCATGTCCTGCGAGCTCCACGGACGCCAGGCGAGGACGCCGGTCCCGACCACCAGCACCGCCGCGGCCACCAGGAGCGGCAGGAGTCGGGCCATGGCGCGACGCCGCAGCTGCGGCACCACCGGCGGGAGGGGACGTACCCGCGAGATCTCGTCCAGCACGGCACCGCGCAGCTCGGGAGGAGGTGTGGTGGCGAGGTCCTCGGCCAGGAGTGCAGCGGTCTCCCGCAACGACCGGACCTCCTCGGTGCACTCCGGGCACTGCACCAGGTGTCCCTCGAGGCGAGCCTCCTCGAGGTCGCCGAGCGCGCCCAGGGCGTACGCGCCCGAGAGCAGATGGATGTCGTTCATGATCCCACCCCCAGGGTGTCGCGCAGCCTGATCAGGCCGTCTCGGATTCGGGTCTTCGCCGTGCCCAGGGGCACGTCCAGCAGGGTGGCCACCTCCGCGTGGGTGTATCCACCGAAGTAGGCCAGCTCGATCGCCTGGCGCTGCACCGTCGTCAGCTCGGCGAGCGCTCCGCGGACGCGGTGCCCCTCGAGCGAGGCGTGCACGGTCTCGACCGTCGCGTCGTGGTCGACGGGCCGGGCCTCACGCTCCCAGGCGGACTCCCGCTGGGTGGAGCTCTCGACCGAGCGGACCCGGTCGACGGCCTTGCGGTGCACGATAGTCAGCAGCAGTGCCGGCACCGATCCCCGTGCCTCGTCGTAGCGGGCGCTGTGGCGCCAGACGTCGAGGTAGGCCTCCTGCGTGACCTCCTGCGCGTGGCTCGGGTTGCGCACCACGCGCAGGGCCAGGCCGTACGCCCGGGCGCAGGTGAGGTCGTACAGCCGGGCGAAGGCCGCCTCGTCGCCCCGCGCCGAGCGTCGGAGCAGGTCAGCGAGGTCGGTCTGGCCGCCCGCCCCGGGGGAGCCCGCGGGTGCGGGCTCCTCCGGGGGCACGGGCCTCAGGTGGTCCACGTCGGTCCTCGGCTGCTGGTCGATCGATCAGGGCATGAGGACCGTGTCGATGACGTAGACCTTGGCGTTGGCGGTGGAGACGTTGCCGCAGAGGACGGCCGCGCCGTCGACGGTCCACTCCTCGCCGGAGCCCTTGACGGTCACGTTGTCGCCGTTGAGCGTCTCGTGCTTGCCGCCGACCTTGTCGGGACCGACGGCCGCGCCGACCACGTGGTGGGTCAGGACCTTGGTGAGGGCGGCCTTGTCGGCGAGCAGGGCGTTGAGGTCCTTCTCGGGGATCTTGGCGAACGCCTCGTCGGTGGGGGCGAAGACGGTGAGCGACTCGGCGTTGTTGAGGGTGTCGACCAGGTCAGCCTGCTTGATCGCGGCGACCAGGGTCTTCAGGAGGGGGTTGCCCGCGGCTGCGGTGGCGACGGGCTGCTCGGCCATCGTGGTGACCGATCCGTCTCCCTCGGTGGGCAGGGAGGCGCAGGCGGGACCGAAGGCGGTGTCGGCCGAGGCGGACATGGAGTCGTCCTCGGAGGGCGAGGGGGTCGGCGTGGCCGACGACGAGGTCTCGGAGCTGTTGGCGTTGGTGTCGGAGTCGTCGTCGCCACAGGCGGCGAGGCCCAGCGACAGGGTGAGCGCGAGTGCGGCCAGTCCGGCGGTGCGGTTCTTGAGCTTCATGGTGGTGCCTTTCGAGATGAGGACGGAGTCCGTGGGCCGGACGCCGGTGCCCTGTCTTCGGGCCTGATACCTGCTCTTCGGAGCGGGGGAGGGCGCTGGATGGCTCGTTCGATGAAGTTTCTTCATCCGGCCGCCGGGGCGCGCTTCAGGTGACGGTGACGGCGATCTCCTGGATGCCGCTGGAACCGCTCGGGAAGGGCTCGCGTCGTACCGACTCCTGCACCGTGCCGTCCTTGGCGCGGGCCCGGCAGGCGAGGTAGTGCGTGCCCTCCTCCGCCCGCCACGGCAGGTACCACTGGCGCCAGTGGTCGTCGCCCACCTCGGGGCCGAGCGTGGCGCGGCGCCACGCCCGGCCGTCGATGCGCACCTCCACGCCCTCGATCCCCACGTGCTGGGCCCAGGCGATCCCGCCGATCACCAGGTCGCCCGCCTTCTCCCTGGAGAGCCCTCGGGGGGTGTCGATCCGGCTCGAGATGCGGATCGGGGCGTCGGTCGCCCAGTCACGTTCGGTCCAGTAGGCCTGCTGGTCGTCGTAGGTGGTCAGCGTCATCCGGGTGATCCACTTGCAGGCGGAGACGAAGCCGTAGAGCCCCGGCACCACCATCCGCGCCGGGAAGCCGTGCTCCAGGGGCAGGGCGGAACCGTTCATGCCGATGGCGATCATTGAGTCGCGCCCGTCCAGCGCCACCGGGAGCGGAGTGGAGATGGTCATCCCGTCGACGTCGGTGGAGAGGATCTGGTCAGCGCCGGTGCGCCGGGTCCCGGCGCGGTCCATCAGGTCGCGCAGCGGTACGCCGAGCCAGCGTGCGCTGCCGACGTAGGGGCCCCCGACCTCGTTGGAGACGCAGGTGAGAGTGATGTCGCGCTCCGTCAGTGGCATCGCGGCGAGCTCGTCGAAGGTGAAGGTGACCTTGCGCTCGACGTCGCCGTCGACCGTCAGTGACCAGCCGTCGACGCCGACGCGCGGCAGCATCAGGCGGGTGTCGATCCGGTAGAAGTCGCCGGTCGGGGTGCGCAGCGGCGTGACGCCCGGGACGGTCTCCTCCAGACCCCGTGGGAAGGGCCCGGCGGGGTCGGCCGCCGCCGGGAGCACGATGTTGCCGATCTGCCGGGCGCTGCGCATGAACCACTCGCCGCCGGCCGCGAGCCCGGCGGCGACGGCGGTGAGCCCGGCACCCGCCAGGAGGACCCCGCGGCGACTCGGGGCGTTGCCCGCTGGGTCTTCGGCGGCCGGTGCCGTACGCGCGTCCCTTCGCACCAGCCAGAGCAGGACGACGGCGCCACTCACCGCGGCCGCGACGCTCGGAAGGACGTCGGCTGGGCCGGCTCCCGGGCGGCCCACCGCGGCCCCGGCGGCCAGGCTGGCGAGGACGACCAGCGTGGCCACCCCCAGCGCCGGATCGCGGCGGGCCAGCACGCCAGCCAGCGCCGCGAGGAGCAGGACTGCCATGAGCACGGTGCCCAGCAGGACCGCCTTGTCGGCCGTCCCGAACTCACGGATCGCCCACTCCTTGAGCGGGGTGGGGGTCAGGTCGACCACCGTCGCGCCCACCGCGTAGACCGGGGAGGCGTCGGGGAGGGTCAGCGCCGCCACCAGGTGGGCCAGGGCCATGCCGACGCAGGTCGCGACGACTCCGTGGAAGGCATGGCGCGCGGTGGCTCTCGTGGGTCTCGGCACACCCGGTGTTCGTCGCCGAGGGGCCTCACGGATGGGTCGCCCGGATGAGCCGCCCTGGTCAGCTGGCCTGTCAGCTGGGCGTGCGGCGCCGGGTGACGAGCAGGGCCAGCAGGCGCCACCCGACCAGGGTGAGGAGGTTGAAGCCGGTGGCGACCAGCACGAAGGCGAGCGCGGTGCCGTCGCCCGTCGCGATCCTCAGCGCCATCCCGACCGCCACGGTGCTGATCCACACCACCACTCCGGAGACCGGGGTCCACGGCACCTGGCGCAGCGCGTGCGCCAGCCCGAGTCCCACCAGGAAGGGCCACGCCACGTCCGCGACCTCGGAGACGCCCACGGCGCCGTCGTGGTGCGTACGAGCGCCCAGGGTCGCGAAGACCACGACGAGGACGGCGTCGAGCGCCAGCGTGCCGAGGCGGCGTACGTAGGGGGAGTCGCTCATGCCTTGATCCTCCCAGTCCATGGCCCTCCTGTCGTGCGAGGGTGAAGGAGGAGACGGAGGAGGGACCCGTGCGACGAAGAGTGGTGGCCTGCGTGGCGGTCGTGGGCGTGGTCGTGGGCGGCGTGCTGCTCGGCGGCTGCGGAGCAGCCGACAAGGCCGAGAAGGCAGGCGAGGACGCGGTCGAGAAGTCGATCGCCGACGCGGCCAAGAAGCAGTCCGACGACGTCGAGGACGTGGAGGTCGACTCCGAGGCCGGCACGATCACCATCGAGGGCAAGGACGGCACGCTCGTCCTCGGCGAGGACCTGCCCCTGCCCGAGGGGTTCCCGACCACGCTCCCGTTGCCCGAGGGCGGTCACACCGTCAACGCGGTGGCGGGTGAGGACGGGGCCTTCGAGGTGAGCATGTTCGTCACCGACCCCGATCTCCGGGCCCACGAGCAACGGATCCGCGCCGGTCTCGACGCCGACGGCTACGCGGTCGGCGCCACCCGCGACGAGGTGCTCGACGGCGTCCCGCAACGGGTGGTCCCGGCGACCGGTCACCGCACGACCGTGGAGGTACGCCTGGGCGTCGCCGTCGGGCGCGCCACCGTGCACTACTCGGTCACGCCGCGCGGCTGACTCGGCCGCGTGGCCGAGCGGGAGCGTCGCGTCGTGCTGGCCCACCGGGGTGAGAAGGTGACGCCATGAGCATCTTCCGCCCGGGCTGGGACGCGTTCCCCAGCAAGCTGTGGGACTTCTACTCGGAGTACCACCTCAACACCCTCACCACGATCCGTCCCGACGGCCGCCCGCACGTCGTGCCGGTGGGCGTCACCCTCGACCCCCAGCAGCAGTGCGCCTGGATCATCACCCGCGCCGGGTCGCGCAAGGTGAAGAACGTGGAGGAGGCCTCCGCGACCCCCGAGGGCGCCCGTGTCGCGGTCTGTCAGGTCGACGGCCCCCAGTGGTCGACGATCGAGGGCGTGGCCACCGTGGTGACCGATCGCCCGTCGATCGATCGCGCGGTCGAGCTCTACACCCCTCGCTACCGTCGTCCTGCGGACACCGACTCGACGCGCGTGGCGATCCGCATCGAGGTCGACCGCATCGTCTTCGGCCCCATGCTGCTCGACAACCCGCCGGAGCGTCCCGGGCACTGACGCCAGGGTGCCCCAGGCCGGCCGACGCATCGGTCAGGGGCGCAGCCAGGTGCCGAGGTCGGCGTCGGTCAGCAGTTGACGCGCCTCCACCTCGCGCTCCTCGGGCACCATGACCCGCATCGGGATCGCCATCACCGAGCCCTCGATGGCGCTCATGTTGCGGTCGGTGACCTGGTGGGGGATGTCGGCGTCCTGCAGCAGGGCCTCGATCATCCCCACGAGTGCCACGTCGTTGCTCCGGACCAGCTCAACCATGTCGTCTCCTCACGGGCGGGTCGCTCAGCGTACGCCCCGGGGCCTCACTCGGCGATCGTCGCGGAGTCGGGCATCCGGTCGTCCGGACCCACCCGGACCGGGTCACGACGCCGCGCCAGCATCCGCCGCTTGACCTCGCGCTGGGCGGCGTCGGGGTAGGAGTCGTTGGCGTCCATGCCGACCACCCACAGCAGTCCCCGCTCGTCGCCGGGGAACCGGTGGGGTCGGTCCAGGACCAGCGCCACGGAGTAGACCAGCTCGTCGCCGGCCCGGCGCTGGGCCCAGTCGACGACCTGCAGCACGTCGGCGCCGGTGACGTCGTACGTCGCGGTCCACATCCCGGCCATCGAGTCGACGCTCGGCTGCTCGCCCGGGTACTGGAAGTAGACCCGGAAGCGGGGCTGCTCGTCCTCCCACGCCGAGTCCCGCTCGTCAACGCCCATGATCCTGATCGTCATGCGGGTCACCCTCGCACGCGACCGCCGGTCACGTCACCGGGTTTCGTCAGGCCTCGACGACCGTCAGCAGCTGCGTCGCGCGGGTGAGCACGACGTACAGCGTCGCTCGGCCGGTGCTCGACTCGGTCTCGATCTCGTCAGGTCGCACCACGACGATGCCGTCGAACTCGAGACCCTTGGTGTCGAGGCCGGTGAGCACGACCACCCGGTCGTCGCCGGACGGCGCGACCGAGTCGTCGATCGCGGCCCGGGCGCCCTTGGCGTCGGCGGAGAACTCCTCCCACGAGGCGAGCCAACTGTTGACCTGGGAGCGGCGTGCCATCGGCACCACGATGCCGACGGTGCCGGCCACGCGGCCGGCGATGTCGGTGACGGCCTTTCGCACGGCCGCCTCCGGGTCGCCACCGGCCTGCACGACGACCGGGTGCTCGCCGGTCGAGCGCACCGCCTCGGGCAGGTCGGCGTCGAGGCCGACGCGCTTGGCGTACGCCTCCGCGTGGGCGTAGATCTCGGAGGAGTTCCGGTAGTTCTTCGACAGGTGGAAGGAGTGGATCTCCTTGCCGCGCAGCGCCTCGTCGCGGGCCGCCTCGGCCTCCGCACGCACCGGCCAGGACGATTGGGCGGGGTCGCCGACGATGGTCCACGACGCGGCGCGCCCGCGGCGTCCGACCATGCGCCACTGCATGGGGGTGAGGTCCTGCGCCTCGTCGATGAGGACGTGGGCGAAGGGATCGTCGTCGATCCGGTAGGTCGGCGGGCGCCACGAGCGGCCGCCGGCGAAGTCGCGGTCGGAGACCGTGGTGAGCTCCTGCAGGTCGCCGCCCACGTGGTCGTCGAGGCTGTGGTCGTCGTCGGTGCGCTGCGGGACGTCACCGATGAGGTAGCGCAGCTCGTCGAGCAGCGGCACGTCCTCCACGCTCAACGACGGGTCGCCGGCCCACGACTCGAGCAGCAGCTTCTGCTCCGTGGCGTCGAGGACGCCGTCGGAGACGCGAGCGAGGAGCTCGGGGTCGCGCAGCCAGGTGAGGACGTCGGCGGCGTCGAGCGGCGGCCACCACTCGACGGCGAAGTCGAGGAAGCGGCGGTCGTCGAGCATGTCCTCGTTGAAGAGCTCGCGCCCCCGCTCGCGGCCACGGTCGCTGCGCACCTGGCGCCACATCGCGTCGAGCAGCGTCGAGGCGACGCGGGAGATCTGGCGGTTGCGCTCACCGTTGGACATCAGCTGGCGGCGCAGCTTGCTGAGCACCGGGGGGTCAAGGCGGATCTTGGTGTCACGCCAGAAGATCTCGAACTCGCGGGGGCTGCCGGGCGCCTGCTGGCGGGCGGTGCGACGCAGCAGCTCGGTCATCCGCGCGCTGCCCTTGACGTCGGCCACGGCCGGAGTGTCGTGGCGCGTCGCCCGCACCCCGTCGACGACCTCACCGAGGGAGCGCAGCGCCACGGCCGTCTCGCCCAAGGAGGGCAGCACGCGCTCGATGTAGCGCATGAAGACGCCGGAAGGTCCGACGACCAGCACGCCGCCCGACTCGTAGCGGCGACGGTCGGAGTAGAGGAGGTAGGCGGCGCGGTGCAGCGCCACGACCGTCTTGCCGGTGCCGGGGCCACCGGAGATGGAGACGACACCCTTGCCGGGCGCGCGGATCGCCTTGTCCTGCTCGGCCTGGATGGTGGCGACGATGGAGTGCATCGACCGGTCGCGGGCCCGGGAGAGCTGCGCCATCAGGGCGCCCTCACCGATGATCGGCAGGTCCGTCTCGACGGAGTCGTCGAGCAGCTCGTCCTCGACGCCGACGACCGTACGGTGGTCCGAGCGCAGCACGCGACGGCGTACGACGCCGGACGGCTCCGCGGCCGTGGCCTGGTAGAAGACGGCGGCCGCAGGGGCGCGCCAGTCGATCAGCAGCGAGTCGCGGTCGTCGTCGCGCAGGCCGATGCGACCGACGTAGCGGGGAGCGGCGTCGAGCTCGGGACGCAGGTCGAGGCGCCCGAAGACGAGCCCCTCGTGGGCAGCGTCGAGCTGGGCGATGCGCTTGGCGGCCTGGAAGACCATGGCATCGCGTTCGACGAGGCCGCCCTCGTGCCCGAGCTTGCCTCGGCCGTGGCCTTCCGCGGCGAGCTGCTGGGCGGCGGTGGCGGACTTCTCCAGCTGGACGTAGACCCGGTCGACGAACGCCTGCTCGGCGGCGACCTCACGCTCCACGATTTCCTCGGGCAACTCGACTCTCTCCACTTCCCCCGACACGTTCAGGCAAGTGGACAAGACTACCCCCGCCCGCTCGGCCGTGAGGACGGACGAGCGGACGGGGGACGGGTGGAACCGGTCACGTCGCTCAGTCGGCCAACCGGTAGAGGCCCAGGTACTGGCTCCCGACCGGGCCCCTTCCGGAGGTGGCCATCCTGACTTGGACCGTGGAGGCGCCACGGGGGAGGACGGCGGCGTTTCTCCCGCCGGTGTCGGCGCGGAGCTGCACGTTGGTGACGGGGCCCTGCGGTGTCCCGTCGACCAGCAGGGTCGTGCTGATCGGGTCGGTGTCGCGCGACGAAGTGACGGAGACGACTGCCAAGGCCGGGGTCTTCGCGGTCAAGGCGCCCAGCTGCTGGGCGGTGCCGTCGCTGGGGACGACGTCGTCGAGGCGCCACAGGTGGCCGGAGTCCCACAGGGTCCGGTCGAAGGTGAGGCTGGTTCCGGGCACCTGCTCGGTGTCCCCGGTGGGGACGTAGACCGCTCCTGCGAGGCGGGCCTCGGGGTGGTCGGCGGGATCAACGGGGGTCTCGTCCGACATCGAGCGAGAGACCCAGACCCGGGCCTCGCCGCTGGCGGGGGCTTCGTCCGGGGTGCTCCACCCCAGGTAGAGACCGAGGTCGGCGTTGGGGTCCAGTTCCATGAACTTCCTGTCGCTGCTGTCGCTGCTGTCGCTGCAGGCGTCGGCCGCCTCCGCCATGGTCTGACTGCCGGCCACCTCCGCGCGGATCACGGCGCCGTCAGGCAGGCCCTGACAGGAGTACGCCATCGCGATGGTGCGGTGCGTGCCGTCGAAGGGGATGCGCAGATCGACCTGACCCGCCTCCCCGACGGCGGTGTTGAGGCGCTCGCTGGTCGGGCCGGAGGCGCGGAAGTAGTCACCGCCAAATCCGTCGACCCGGTCCGGCAGGGCGGAGGGGTCGACCTCGTACAACGCGGCGCCGAGGCCGACGGCCCCCGTGTTGCTCGAGATCTCGATCGTGCCCTCGGCGAACGGGGGGATCTCCACCCAGTCGGTGAAGTCAGCGCGGGTCGAGTCCCACACCACCTGGTCGCCGCTGGTGTCCTCCCACACGGTGCCGTTGGGCACGCGGACCTGGACGTCCTGGTCGTCGGTGGCGGTGGCCCAGGTGAGGATCCGACGCGTGCCCAGCCCCTTCACCTTCACCCTCAGCACCCGCGACGAGGGGCCCTCGAAGCCCTCGACGAAGCGGTAGGAGTGGTCGGGGGCGTCCAGTGCGCTGGGCGCCTGGAGGCCGAGGATCATTCCCTCGGCGGGGCCGGGCTCCTTGCCCCCGAGCTGCGGGATGACGATCGCCGCGGCCACGGCTGCCACGGTGAGGGCTGCGAGGCCCCGCAGGCCGTTGCGACGCCTCGTCGAGCGGTCGATGCGGTCGTGCAGCTGGCGGTGGCGGTTGACGTCGTCGAGAGTGCCGCCGAGCGCGGCGCTGTGGCCCTCGAGGGCGCGGCGGATGACGTTGATGTCGTTCATCGCAGGTCTCCTTCGGCGGAGAGGGTCTCGTCGGCCAGGGCCGGGTCGATGCGGAGGTGGGCGAGGGCCTTGCTGAGCTGGCTCTTCACCGTGCCGGGGGTGACGTGGAGGGCGTCGGCGGTCTCCTGGACCGACAGGTCCTCGAAGAAGCGGAGCACCACGACGGCGCGCTGCTTGCGGGGCAGGCGGCCCAGGGCGATCCACACGTCGTGGGCGGCGTCGCTGTCGCCGTCACGGTGCGGCTCCGGTTCCGGCATCTCCCCGGTCGGGTGCTCGCCGTTCCACTTGCGTCGCCACCACGACGCGTACGTCGTCGCGAGGATGCGGCGCACGTAGGCCTCGTGGTGACCGTCGATCTTCTTCCACGAGAACCACGCCTTGGTCAGCGAGGTCTGGAGCAGGTCCTCGGCGAGCGCGTGGTCGCGGGTGAGCAGGTAGGCAGTGCGCAGGAGCGCCGTCGAGCGGGCGGCCACGAAGTCGTCGAAGTCGACGCTCGGCTCCCTGCTCCCTCCCGAGGAGCGTGCCGCCTTCGCGGCCAGTGTGGCTGTCATGTCTGTCGAGACCGCCTGGGGTCGACGATCGGTTGCCTCGTGGTTCGACAGTTCTTGCGCACGTGCTCTCCCCCGGCACTGAGTTTCGGTCGCTTCCCTAACGTGACGCCCCCCGCTTTCTGTGGACTGAACCAGTCGACGCCGGATAGGAGGTCGCGCGGACAGAATGCCCATCCGCCGCAATTTTGTCCGCAGGGCGACGGAAGGTCGGCCGTTACTGGGAACCGTTCCGCCACGGTAGGAGTCAGACCGGGGACGGTGGAGTGGAAAACGATGAGAGTGAAGAGAAGGCGGTGACTCCGGCCTGCAAGGGGTGGCTGCGTGTTACTCGACGAATTCTGGGGGCCGCTGCCACAGCAGGTCGTCAGGGTGAGCAACTTCTACTTCGATGCCCACGGCGACGTGGCTGACCGGTGGATCGTCTGCCACGAGGTGGGGCATGCCCTCGGTCTCGTCCACCGCACTGCCGCGGAGGGATGCATGTGGAACGGGAGCGGCATCAGGAGCTCGGTCGACTACACGCCGCACGATCGCGCCCACCTGGGTGCCAACTGGGACCAAGAAGCTCGCCACATCGGCGCAGGCTGAGGAGAATGACATGAAGATCTCACGTTGTTTTGCCGGCGGTGTCGCCCTCCTTGCGTTCCTCACGTTGACGGGATGCTCGGCATCGAACCCCGAAGCCGAAGGCGATCCCGCCTTCTTCTTCGACAGGGTGGCGCAGCTGCGCGCGTCCCATGTCGCGATCCAGGGCGAGCCTGACGACTTGGCGGAGGCGGTGGCGGACGACGTCTGGGCCGACCTCGTGCTGGAGGGGACGGTCGTCAGCGTGGAGCCGAAGCACGCCGTGCACTACCCGGACGCGGACCCGGGCCACCCGGGCGACGAGGAGGCCGGGGCGCAGGTCGTCGACTTCGACGATCCGCGTGCCCACGAGCGGGTGCTCGACGTGACGATCGATCCGGAGTGGTCGACCGGCGGCGGCCAGGACGTCACCCTCACGCTCGGTGCGTCCGGCGACGCCGACCCGGAGCAGTTCCTGGCCAGTCTGCGGGGACTCAACCACGTGGTGGCGGTGCTCGGGCAGCGGACGGGTGGCCGCTCGGCCGGGGAGTACTACCCGCTGCTCAACGGCGCCCTGCTCGGGCGCGTGGACTCACAGGGCCGCCTGCACTTCGACGGGCTCGGCGAGCAGGAGAAGGAGTTCGTCGACGGGGTCGACACCGTGGGGGAGCTCAAGGAGACGGTCGAGGCGTCGACCCAGCCGTAGGACGACGAAAGGTCCGCGGCGCCCTTCGGCGCCGCGGACCCGTGTCGTGGGTGCGTCAGCCCTTCGGGCGCGAGAGGAACGCCATCATCGCCTCGCGTGCCTCGTCGGAGGCGAAGAGGCGGGCGCTGAGCCCGGCCATGTCGTCGCCGTCGGCGTCGATGCGGGCCACGAGCTCGCGGTTGAGCACCTTCTTGGTCTCGCGGATGCCCTGCGCGGCGCCGGTGGCGACCTTGGCGACCAGGCCGTCGACGTACGCGTCGAGCTCGTCGGCCGGCACGGCCTTGGTGATCAGGCCGTACGCCGCGGCGTCCGCCCCGCTGAAGACCTCGCCGCCGAGCGCGGCCAGGGAGGCCGAGCGGGGGTCCATGCGGTGGAAGACCGAAAGGCTGATGATGGCCGGCGCCAGGCCGAGCTTGACCTCGGTGAGGGCGAACGTGGCCTCCGCGGCGCTGATGGCGATGTCGGCGGCGGCGACGATGCCGATGCCGCCGGCGCGCACGGCGCCGAGGTTCTTGGTGATCACGACCTTGTCCATGGTCGCCACCAGGCGCTGCAGGGCAATGATCTTGCGGGTGCCGTCCTCCATGCCTTCGGTGCTGGCCTCCGACAGGTCGGCGCCGGAGCAGAAGACCTTGCCGCTGCTCTGGATCAGCACGACCCGCACCGCCGGGTCGGCCTGGGCGGTCTCCAGGTGGCCGAAGAGCTCGGTGACCAGCTGGCGCGACAACGCGTTGCGGTTGTGCGGCGAGTCGAGGGTGATGGTCGCGACCGCGTCGTCGACCGCGTACTGCACGAGTGTGGTGGGCGTCTCAGACATGGCGACGAGTCTGCCGTGTCCGCAGGCGAAAGTGGTGAATGATCGTTAACTGATTCTGTGGTGCGGGTCACACTTTGCGGCCCCTGCCCCGTTTGCGCGGCCACTTTGAGTCACCAGGTGACCTCAACAGGCCGCGTACATGGGGCGGAGCCCACAGGTCCGGCCGCCGGCCCTTCGGCGACCGCCCGGCAGGCGGCACGCTCGCGCCATGCAGGAACTCCTCGCCAGGCAGTCGGGCGTGGTCGCCCGCCGTCAGCTGATCCACCTTGGTTGGGTGCACCACGACGTACGCCGTCTCGTGCGGCGCCGCGAGCTCGTCCCGCTGGCCCGTGGTGTCTACGTCACCCACACCGGGCGGCCGACCTGGGAGCAACGGGCATGGGCCGGCGTGCTGCGTTACTGGCCCGCGGCTCTCAGCCACGCATCCGCGCTCCACGCCGAGGATCCCTCGGGACATGCGCCAGACGTCGTCGACGTGGCCGTCGACCGCAACCGGTCCTTGACGCCCACCCGTGGCATCAGGTTGCGGCGCGTGGTCAGTCTGGACGGGCGCGTCAACTGGCAGGGACAGCCACCCCGCGTACGCCTTGAGGAAGCGCTGGTGGACGTCGCGACGTCAGCCCGGAGCGATTTGGACGCGGTCGGGGTGCTCGCGGACGCGGTGCGGGCGCGTCGTACGACCGCCCGCCGCCTCATCGCCACCGTGGAGGGGCGGCAACGGGCCGCGCGGCGGGAGTTCCTGGCCGCCGTACTCCTCGATATCGACCAGGGCACGGAGTCGGTGCTCGAGCATTCCTACCTGGACCGTGTGGAGCGACCCCACGGTTTGCCGGTGAGCAGGCGACAGGTGCGGGTGGGGAGTGCCTGCCACGACGTCCTGTACGAGGAGTTCGGCCAGGTCGTGGAGCTCGACGGGCGGGCCTTCCACGACGGAGCTGCTCGCCGGGAGCAGGACCTCGGTCGGGACCTCGCTGCCGCGGTGCGCGGATTGGCGACCGTACGTCTGGGGTGGGCCCAGGTGATGGAGCAGCCGTGCCACACGGCTCAGCAGGTCGGGGCACTGCTGAACGCACGAGGTTGGGATGGCTGGGTGAGGCCGTGTGATCGGTGTGGATGAGGGGGTTGGGAGCCCTCCGCGCCATCTACGCGGCCACTTTGAGTCACCAGGTGACCCAAAGTGGCCGCGCAAATGGTGTGCGGGGGGTGGACCGCGCCCCGCGCGCCCGCCCCCGCGAATTAGCCTTGCGCCATGACTACCCCCACGCAGACGACGCCCGAGGAGGTGCGAGCCGCGCTCGCCGAGCTCCAGGGACACGAGGCGTGGGCCGTGGTCCGACTGGCGCGCAAGGAGCCGGGCGACCCCGACGTGGTCACCTACATCGGTGGCCCGCGCAGCACGGTCGACTCCCTCCTGGACGTCCCGCTCACCGAGGGCGTCCCGCCGGAGGGCCGTCGCTTCGACCGCCTCGTCGCGGTCCCCTTCCACCAGGTCAGCGAGCGGGGATTCGAGGCCCACGACGACGGCACCCCGCTGGTCGTGGTCGACATCGAGACCGAGCAGCGCTTCGCGGTCGAGACCGTGCTCGAGGCCATCGCCGACGACGGCATCGACTTCGTCGACCGCGGCGGCTTCCAGACCTCCGACGACGACTACGCGAAGGTCGTCGAGGCGATCATCCGCGACGAGATCGGCCAGGGTGAGGGCGCCAACCTCGTGGTCGGGCGTCAGTACACCGCCGTCGTCGCCGACTGGAGCGCCGACAAGGCGCTGACCGTCTTCCGTCGCCTGCTGGAGCGCGAGCGCGGCGCCTACTGGACGTACTGCTTCTTCACAGGCGACCGCTTCCTGATCGGCGCCTCGCCCGAGCGCCACGTCTCGGTGCACGGCGGCGACGTGCGGATGAACCCGATCTCCGGCACCTTCCGTGTCGGTGGCCGCTCGGTGGCCGAGCTCAAGCCGGCGCTGCTCGACTTCCTCGCCGACGAGAAGGAGATCTACGAGCTCTTCATGGTCGTCGACGAAGAGCTCAAGATGATGTGCGACATCTGCGACCAGGGCGGCATGGTGCTCGGCCCGTTCCTCAAGCCGATGACCCACCTCATCCACACCGAGTACCTCCTCGCCGGCCGCTCCAGCCGCGACGTCCGCGAGATCCTGCGCGACACGATGTATGCCGCCACCGTCACCGGCAGCCCCGTGGAGAACGCCTGCAAGCTGATCAAGAAGTACGAGGACGGCGGCCGCGGCTACTACGCCGCCGCGCTCGCGCTGCTCGGCCGTGACGCCTCGGGCCAGCCGACCGCCGACTCGCCGATCGTGATCCGCACCGCGGACGTACGCCCCGACGGCGCGCTGACGGTGACCGCCGGTGCGACGCTGGTGCGCGACTCAGACCCGCACTACGAGGTCGCGGAGACCCACGCGAAGGCGGGCGGCATCCTGTCGGCCTTCGGGCTCGTGCCCTCCGCGGGCGCTCCCTCGGCCGGGCTCGCCGAGCTGGCGCGCGACGAGGACGTGCTGATCGCGCTCCAGTCGCGCAACCGCCGCCTGTCGACCTTCTGGCTGACCGACCAGGCCGGCGCCACGCCCGACCCGGCGCTGGCCGGCAAGCGGGTCGGGATCCTCGACGGCGAGGACGACTTCGTCAACATGATCCGCCACGTGCTCCGCGTCCTGGGCCTGACCAGCGAGGTCGTGCGCCACGAGGCGTGGACCGAGACGGCCCTCGACGACTACGACCTGGTCATCGTCGGCCCCGGCCCGGGCGACCCGCGCGACGGCACCGACGCCAAGATCGCGACCTTCCGCGCCGCCACCCAGCGCCTGCTGGAGCGGGAGCAGAAGTTCCTCTCCGTCTGCCTGGGTCACCAGACGCTCTGCCACGCCCTCGGCCTCGAGCTCGGCTTCAAGGACATCGTCTTCCAGGGCACGCAGGCCAGCGTCGAGATCGGTGACCGGGTGGAGCGCGTCGGCTTCTACAACACGTTCGTGGGTCGCGTCGGCGCCGCTGTCCTGCCCGACGGGGTGACGGTGGAGGCTGACGCCGAGAGCGGTGACATCCACCTCGTGGCCGGGCCGCACTACCGGGGCATCCAGTTCCACGCCGAGTCGATCCTCACCGAGCGTGGATTCGACCTGATCAACGACCTCGTCACCGACCTGCTCGTCGACTGATGGCCGCCGCACGCCGCCCGCTCGCCGCCCTCGTGGCGGCGCTGTGCGTCTCGGTCGTGGCGCTCGCGGGCTGCACCGGCGGGGAGCCGGAGGCCGAGCGTACGGTCGGACCCGCGCCGACCCCGACGGGCACCTTGACGCCCGAGCCGCCCCAGGAGGGAGCCAAAGGCGGACCGGTCCTGAAGGGCACCCGACCCAACGTCGTCATGGTGCTGATGGACGACGCCTCGATGGACCTGGTGCCCACGATGGCGACGGCGGCCGAGCTGGCGGAGCGCGGCGCCACCCTGGACCACTTCGCGGTCGACTCGCTCTGCTGCGTCTCGCGCGCGAGCCTGATGACGGGTCAGTTCCCGCACCAGACCGGCGTCCTCACCAACAGCGCCAAGTCGGCCTCGGGCGAAGGCCCGGCCGGCGGCTGGGCCGCCTACCGCGACTACGGCAACGACGCCCGCACGGTCAGCCTGCGGCTGCAGGAGTCGGGCTACACCACCGGATTCGTCGGCAAGTACCTCAACGAGTACGAGTACGACCCCGGCGACGAGCTGCCGCCGGTGCCGCCGGGCTGGGACCAGTTCAACGTGCTCTTCGGCTCGGCCTACGACGGCTGGGGCTTCGACAGCGTCGACATCGTCGACGGCCAGGTGGTCGTGCGCCACCACCCCACCCCGGCCGCCAGCGCCAGCGTCCGGGAGAAGGACGCCGTCTACGCGGGACAGGTGATCGAGGACTACGCGATCGACTTCATCGAGGACCACGCCGACGCTGACGACCCCTACTTCCTCCAGGTGAACCCCTACGCCCCGCACAACCGCACCAATCCCCAGGGGGCGTGGGCCGACGAGCCGCTCTTCCCGGCCGCCTTCCGCGACCGTCCCGGCGTCGCTGGTCGCGGTGGCAACTGCGGAGCCGTGAGCTGTGGCCAGCTGAGCGCCAAGGACCTCCCCGGCATCGACGACGACGCGGCCGACAACGTGCCGCTCAAGGCCGACGGCAGCCCCGCCCGGGGCTGGAACGACCGACCCCCGCTGCGCCGCAAGGTCGCCACCGAGCGCCTGCGCGAGCGGGCCCGCATGGTGCAGTCGGTCGACCGCACGCTGAAGCGGATCATGGAGACCGTCGACGACGACACCGTCGTGATCCTGACCTCCGACAACGGCTTCCACCTCGGCCAGAACGGCCTGCGGATGGGCAAGGGCACGGCGTACGACACCGACGTGCGCGTGCCGCTCATCGTCGCCGGCCCGGGCATCGCGCCCGGTCAGCGCGCCGACCTGACCTCCAACATCGACCTCGCTCCGACCCTCGAGGAGTGGGCGGGTCTGCGGCCCGCTCCCTACCGCGCCGGGACGTCGCTGCTCCCGACGCTGCGTGACCCCCAGCGGGACCGCCTTGACCTCGTCTTCTTCGACCACACCACCGACACCGTCGGCGACGACCCCGACCTGGCCTTCACCGGCGGCGAGCTCCAGCGCATCCCCACCTACTTGGCGGTGCGCAGCCGCACCGGCCTGCTCATCCGCGACGACCTCGACCCCCGCGCGCCGGGCCAGGAGATCGGCTGGGAGTTCTACTCCTACGCCGACGTGCCGTGGGAGCGCCGCAACGCCTATGCCGACCCCGAGCACGCAGCGGAGGTCGCCGACCTGACGGCGGCGCTGGAGGCGTTCGACGACTGTCGCCGGATCACCCGAGGCGAGCGTTGGCCGCAGGAGTGCCGCACGCTGCGGTCGACCCGGTGACCCACCCGTGAGCCCTCAGTGTTGAGCCCCCAGTGATGAGCCCCAGGTGAGCCCTCGAGTGCCCCCCAGCGTCGTCGTGGTCGACCACCACGACTCCTACACCTGGAACCTGGTCCACCTCGTCGGCGGCGTGACCGGTGAGCTGCCGCGGGTCGTGCAGCACGACGAGGTGTCGGTGGGCGAGGTGCTCTCCCACGACGTCGTGGTGCTCTCGCCCGGCCCCGGCCACCCCGACGAGCTGAGGGACTTCGCCGTCGGACGCGAGGTGCTGCGCGCGGCGACCCGTCCGGTGCTCGGCGTCTGCCTGGGCATGCAGGGCATCGTCACCGCCTTCGGCGGCCGGGTCGAGCGCAGCGCCCCGGCCCACGGCGAGGTGGCCCGGATCAGCCATGACGGGGCGGGGCTCTTCGCCGGGCTGCCGCAGGGCTTCGACGCCGTCCGCTACCACTCGCTGGCCGTCGTCACCCTGCCCGACGTGCTCGTCGCGAGCGCGCACAGCGAGGACGGCGTCGTCATGGGCGTACGCCACCGGTCGCTGCCGATCGAGGGCGTGCAGTTCCACCCCGAGTCGGTGCTCTCGGAGCACGGCGCAGCGATGGTCGCCAACTTCCTCGCCTCCCTCCCCTCGGTCGCCGTCCCCTCGACCGCCAGGGCGGCGCGGTGACCGGGCCCGAGGAGTGGTTCGAGTCGGTCGCTTCCGAGCACCCGCGCTGCTTCTGGCTCGACGGCGGAGGGGCCCGGGAGTGGTCGGGGCGGCGCTCCGTCATCGGCCACCTCGCCGACGACGACGTCTCGATCACCTTCCACGCCGCCGCCGGCGAGGTTCGCCGCCACGTCGGCGGGCGGTCGACGGTGGTGGGCGACGACGTCTTCGAGGTCCTCGCCCGGGAGCTGGCCGACGGGCCGAGCGATGCCCAGTGGTTCGGGCACCTCGGCTACGCCAGCCGCCGCGACCTGCCGGCCCGCCCGGATCCACGCCTGCCCGACGCTGTCTGGATGCGCCCGAGCGTCGTGCGCTCCTTCACCCACGACGTCGCGCCCGGACCCGACTCTTCGCCGCGCCCTGCCGAGGCCACCGCCACGCCTCCGCCCGTGCCTGACGACTACGCCGCTGCCTTCGCCCGCGTCCAGGCAGAGCTGCACGCCGGCAACACCTACGAGGTCAACCTGACCCACCGCGTCACCACGCGCTCACCGATCCGGCCCGCCCTGGCCTACCGCCGGCTCCGGGCGCTCAACCCCGCCCCGTACGCCGGTTTCCTCCAGCACGACGTCGACGAGGCGCGGGCGTGGCTCCTCAGCTCCTCGCCGGAGCGCTACGCCCTGGTCACGGCCGACCGGACCTGCGAGACCAAGCCGATCAAGGGCACGACCCCACGCGGTGCGACGCCGGAGGCAGACGAGGAGTCGCGCAGGCGGTTGGCGAGCGACCCGAAGTTCCGCGCCGAGAACCTGATGATCGTCGACCTCCTGCGCAACGACCTGGCGACGGTCTGCGCGCCGGGCAGCGTCGAGGTGCCCGCCCTCATGCAGGTCGAGTCGTACGCCTCGGTCCACCAGCTCGTCTCGACGGTCCGGGGCCGGCTGCGCGACGACGTCTCCACCCTCCAGGCGCTGCGGGCGCTCTTCCCCGCCGGGTCGATGACCGGGGCGCCCAAGCTGCGCACGATGCAGGTCATCGACGCCGTCGAGGCGACCCCGCGGGGGGCGTACGCCGGTGCCTTCGGGTGGTTGTCGGCCGACGGCCGGGCCGACCTCGGGGTGGTGATCCGGTCGCTGATGACCGCCGGTGACGGTGAGTGGACGCTCGGCACCGGTGGCGGCATCACCGTGCACTCCGACGTGACGGACGAGTGGGCCGAGGCGGCGTGGAAGGCCGAGCGGCTCCTGCGGGTCTTCGACGCCTGAGGTGGTCTGGACCGCTGGTCCCCACTTCTGGTGAGGCGTCGACGTATCCGCCTACCGGTGCGTAACTTTGGGGTGAACTGGTTCCCAGGGAGGGAACCGGGGGACAACCACACAGAGCGACACCACCCACGGGTGGTCGTCCGGAGCATGCACCGCTGGGGGGCGGATCTCGTGCTGGGGCCGGACACGTCGCGTGGTGAGCAGCGCGGGGCCAAGGGAGAAGGCCCCGCGCTGCTGTCGTTCTCGCAGAAGGCCAGGACGCTCGGTCTTCGGGTCGGCTCAGTCCTGGGAGGCCATGGCGCCCGCCACGCCCGGCACCCACATGACCAGCCGGGCCCCGCCGCCGGGCGCCCGGTCGGCGCGCACCGCACCGGCGTGCCGCTGGGCGGCCTGCTGCACGATCGCCAGCCCGAGTCCGGAGCCGGGCATCGAGCGGGAGTCGTCGGAGCGGTAGAACCGGTCGAAGACGTGGGGGCGGTCGGCCTCGTCGATCCCCGGCCCCTCGTCGTCGACGGTCAGCACGCCGTCGCGCAGCGTCACCGTGACGGTGCCGTCCTCGGGGCTCCACTTCACCGCGTTGTCGAGCAGGTTGGTGACGGCCCGCTCCAACGTGCTGGCCTCCCCGCGCACGGTCCAGGGCTCGAGCGAGACGTCGAAGGTCGCCGTCAGCGCCCGGCGTCGCACCCGGGCCAGCGCCCGCTCGACGACCTCGGCCAGGTCGACCTCGGTGATCACGTGGGTCAGCTGCTCGTCGCGGGCGAGCTCGACGAGGTCGCCGACGAGCGTCGAGAGCTCCTCGAGCTGGCCGCGTACGTCGTCGAGCAGCTCCGCGCGCGCCTCCGACGGGAGTCCGTCGCCGGCCTGGGTGAGCAGGTCGATGTTGGTGCGCAGGCTGGTCAGGGGCGTACGCAGCTCGTGCCCCGCGTCGGCGATGAGGCGTCGCTCGCGGTCGCGCGAGACCGACAGCGCGGTGAGCATCTGGTTGAAGGCCGTGGTGAGGCGGGCGATCTCGTCGGCTCCCTCGACCGGCATGGGCCGCAGGTCCTGGGTGCGGGCCACCTGCTCGACCGACTGGGTCAGGCGTCGGACGGGGCGCAGGCCGTTGCGGGCCACCGCCCAGCCACCGATCGCGGCGATCACGACACCCGCGCCGCTGAAGAGCAGCAGGACGACGCCGAGCTTGCGCAGCGTGCGGTCGGTGTCGGCCATCGGCTGCATCAGGACCAGGGCACCGTGGTTGCCCCACGGCACGGCCGCCACCCGGTAGCGCACCCCGCCATCGGCGGTGACGGTCCGGATGGACTGCTCGGAGCGCCCGTCGACGACGCGCCGCTCGGGAGCCCCGAGGTGTACGTCGGGGCCGGAGTCGGCGCTGAGCACGTTGCCGGAGGTGTCGATGAAGGCGACGCGGACGTCGGCCGCGCCGAGCATCCACCCGGGCACCTTCTGCGCGGTGATCTCCGCCAAAGCCGGGTAGGAGGCGGCCTTGGTGGCCCGGTTGAGCAGCGACTGGTCGAGCGACGACTGGATCTGCATCCGCATGACCACGAAGGCGGTGGCGGCGATGAACGCCACCGAGACCCCCAGCGTCAGGGTGGTCAGCAGCGCCACGCGACTGGCCAGGGAGCGGCGGTAGTGGAAGCCCTTCCGCTCCCACCAGCGCTGGAGGGGGCTCATGCGTCCTTCAGCACGTAGCCGACCCCGCGCACCGTGTGGATCAGCCGCGGCTCACCCTCGGCCTCGGTCTTGCGGCGCAGGTAGCCCACGTAGACCTCGAGCGAGTTGGCGGTGGTGCCGAAGTCGTAGCCCCAGACCTCGTCGAGGATGAACGAGCGCTCGAGCACGCGGCGCGGGCGGCGCAGGAACATCTCCAGCAGGGCGAACTCGGTGCGGGTCAGCTCGATCAGGCGCTCGCCGCGGTGCACCTCGCGGCTGGCGAGGTCCATGGAGAGGTCCTCGAAGACCAGCACCTCCCCGGCCTCGTCCTCGTCGCTGGGGGTGATGCGGCGCAGCAGCGCTCGCAGCCGGGCGAGCAGCTCCTCGAGGGCGAACGGCTTGGTCAGGTAGTCGTCCGCGCCGGCGTCCAGCCCCTCGACCCGGTCACCGACCGCGTCGCGGGCGGTGAGCACGAGGATCGGCACGTCGTTGCCGGCCTGCCGCAGCGCTCGCGTGGCCTCGAGGCCGTCGAGCCGCGGCATCATCACGTCCATCACCACGACGTCGGGCTGCACGCCGCCGATCGTGGCCAGGGCCTCCGCCCCGTCGCCCGCGAGCGCCACCTCGTAGCCGTTGAAGTCCAAGGAGCGACGCAGGGACTCGCGCACCGCCTTGTCATCGTCGACGACGAGGACCTTGGGGCGCGGGGTGGGGGCGGCGGAATTCACGGCTCCACTGTGCCATCGACCCCTGAGACATCGCTGAAAACCAGGAGTGAACGCCCCAACAGAAAGGCGGACGCCGTGACCCCCGCGACTGGGTGGCGGTCAGAAGCGGGCTGCGATGGCACCGGCGCGCGCGCCGTAGCTGCCGCCGAACATGCACGCGTGCACGAGCAGGGGGAAGAGCTGGTGGATGCCCTGGCGCTCCTCCCAGCCGTCGGCCAGCGGCGCGACCTCCGTGTAGCCCGCCACCGCTCGCGCCAGGTGGGGGAGGCCGAAGAGGGCGAGCATCGCCAGGTCGGTCTCGCGGTGACCGCCGTGGGCGGCGGGGTCGATGAGGTGGACCTGTCCGTCCATGCCCCACAGGCAGTTGCCGTTCCACAGGTCGCCGTGCAGGCGGGCCGGGCCCTCCTCGGGGACGAGGTCGGGCAGGCGTCCCACGAGCGACTCGATCGCGGTGGCGTCGTTCTCGAGGATCGCCCCGCGGTCGCGGGCCAGCTTGAGGTAGGGGAGCACCCGTCGGGTCGCGTAGAACTCCGCCCACGTGGCTGCCGTGCGGTTGGGCATCGGCAGGCGGCCGATGAAGCCGTCGACGTTCGTGTCGCCCACCGCGCCGTACGCGGTCGCCCCGGCTGCGTGCGTACGCGCGAGCCGGGCGCCGAAGTCGGCCGCCGCTTCCTGGGTGGCGCGTCCCGGCTCGATCCAGCGGACGATCAGGCAGTCGGTGTCGACCGCGAGGAGCTCGGCCACCGGTGCGCCGTCGACGACCTCACGCAGCCACGCCAGACCGCGCGCCTCCGCCTCGAAGAACCCCTCCGGAGGTCGCGGCAGGGTCTTCATGAGCGCCGTGGTGCCGTCGTTGAGGCGCAGCCGGTGGGCGGTGGCGATGTCGCCTCCGGCGACCGGGGCGGTGCTCACCACCGCACGGCCCAGCAGGCCTTCGGCACGCTTGGCGACGAGCGGGGCGCGGGTCATCGTCCGACGACGTCCGCCACGAGCTCGACCAGGTGTGCACTCGTCCGCTCCACCATGTCCAGCACCTCCGTGAATCCGTCGTCTCCACCGTAGTACGGGTCCGGGACCTCCTCACCGGGAAAGTCAGGATCGAAGTCGCGGAAGAGGCGTACGCGGCTCCGCTCGACCCCACCGGTCACGTCGGCCAGGTTGGCGCGGTCCATGACGAGGATCAGGTCGACCTCGTCGTGCCAGGAGTCCTGGAACTGCTGCGCGCGATGGCGGGTGGCGTCGTAGCCGGCGTCGGTCAGGGTCCTCGCGGAGCGCGGATCCATCCCCTTGCCGATGTGGTAGTCGGCGGTGCCCGCGGAGAAGACCTCCACCACGTCGTCGAGCCCGGCCTCGGCCATCCGCGCCGACAGCACCACCTCGGCCACCGGGGAGCGGCAGATGTTGCCGAGGCAGACCATGGCGATGCGGTAGCGACCCGGGTGCAGCGGTGCCGGGAGCTCGGTCGCCGCGCTCGTCAGTCGCATCAGTCGCGGTCCTCGACCAGGATCCCCGAGACGATGCGCTCGACGATGGTGATCACCAGCGAGCCGCCCACCGCGACCCAGAAGCCGCTGACGTGGAAGCCCAGCCCGAACTGGTCGGCGATCCATCCGGCCAGCATCAGCATGAGGGCGTTGACGACGAGGAGGAAGAGGCCGAGCGTCAGCACGATCAGGGGCAGGGAGAGGAGCTTCACGACCGGGGCGACCACCTGGTCGACGACCCAGATGATCAGGGCGACCAGGGCCACCGGGACGATCTTCTCGCGGAACTCCGTGCTCAACGGCGAGCTGGCGCCGTCGAACGAGATGCCGTCGAAGATCCACGCGGCGACGGCGACGGCGGCCATCGTGGCGATGAGGGAACCGAGGAAGCGCATGACCTCACCCTAGGCCTCCCGGGGTGAGCGCGGGGGAGGAGCGGACGCGGGCCAGCTCCGCGCACCCGTCCATTACCCTCGGACACTTCATCGCAGGTCTGACACGGGGGAACGTCGTCATGGGTGGGGTCAAGAGAGCTGTCAGCGTCTGGTGCGCGGTTGCGGCGATGCTGGTGCTCGCAGGGTGCGGCGGGTCGGAGGCGGAGCCGAAGGCCGAGAAGAAGGACGCCGAGCCAACGTCCGTCACGCTCGCCGACCTCACCGACGAACCGTCGGTGGAGATCGTCTATCCGACCATCAAGATCCCTGAGGGCGCGGACATCCAGCGCATGGACTGGTTGATCGAGCAGCTCCTTGAGCTCACCCGTCGCTCCCTCGACGTCGAACGGCTGTCGCGGGGCAGCGAGCGTGACGCGGTCACGTGGGCGACGGCGCCGATCGAGGGGATGGGCGACTTCGACATCGCCTCCGCCTTCAAGAAGGACGTCGGCACCGGCTACTCCTTCACCGTGGGCAACCGCTTCGCCCAGGACGCCCTCCCGACCGGGCCGGTGCACGTGCTGGGTCAGAAGTGGGAGTCCAGGGTGCGGGAAGGGCGGGTCATGGTCAGGCTGGTCGTCGAGGCGGCGATCCCCTTCGAGGACGGTGTGGCCGTGGTGCGACGGTGGATGGCGCTCAGCACGGGTCTGACGTCCGACATCGCGACCTCCCGGCCCGGGGTCCAGGCCTACTTCAGGCTGCTCGGGATCGACCACTGCGCCCTCAAGGAGGAGGGCGCGGCGCGACCCGGCGACTTGAGCGAGGTCTCCGACGCCTTGGAGATGCTCACTGAGCGCAAGGAGGAGGGCGGCCTCAGCGCCTGGGCGCTCGAAGATCTCTCCGATGACTCCTCGAGCGCTCCCGACGAGCCCGAAG
Source organism: Nocardioides jishulii (assembly GCF_006007965.1). Taxonomy (NCBI): domain Bacteria; kingdom Bacillati; phylum Actinomycetota; class Actinomycetes; order Propionibacteriales; family Nocardioidaceae; genus Nocardioides; species Nocardioides jishulii. Next base: position 205,707 of record NZ_CP040748.1, read on the forward strand.
AGCCCGAGGAGGAGTGCGGCGGCAAGGAGTGACCCCGCCTCAGGTCAGCGCCACCGGGTCCGCCGGATGCTCCGCGCGCGAGCTCTCGGCGAGCAGGATGCCGGCGACGACGGTCACGCACCCGATGATCGCGACCACGCCGAGGGCCTCCTGGTGCCAGGCCCATCCCAGGGCGGCGGCGCCGACCGGCTCCAGCATGGCGATCGCGGTCACCGTGGTCGGCGGGATGTAGCGCAGCGCCGCGAGCTCGAGGCCGAAGGGCAGCAGTGTGCCGAGCACGATCACCGAGGCGACCACGCACCACAGCGGCACGTGCAGGTGCGAGAGGTTGCCGAGCAGGGAGACCCGCTCGGTGAAGGGGGCGTCGACGAGCCAGAAGGGTTGGGCGACGTTGACCGCGACCGCCGCGACCAGGAACGACCAGAACATGGTGCCGACCGACGACATCGTCTGCTGCGCTGCCTCCCCGAGCAGGAAGTACGCAGCGAACGCGGCCGCCGCGAGCAGGGCGGCGAGGATGCCGATCGTGTCGAAGTCGGCGCCCTTCCACACCTCGGTGGCCGCCGCCAGGCCGATGATCGCCATCCCCAGGCCCCACCACAGGCGCGCGGTCACCAGGTTGCGCTGGACGAACTTGGCCCAGAGCGCCACCAGGAAGGGGGCCTGGAACTCCAGCAGGAGAGCCAGGCCGATGGTGAGCCGGTCGATCGCAACGAAGTAGAGGAACTGCAGCGCGGCGACACCGAAGAGGCCGAGCGCGACGACGAGCGCGATCTCCCGGCCCCGCGGCAGGCGCAGGTCGCTGCGTCGGAAGAGCAGCGCCACGACGAGCAGCACCGCACAGGAACCGGTGATCCTCAGCGAGGTGAGCTCGAGCGAGCTGATCCCTGATCGCAGGGCCACCCGGGAGACGCCCGAGTTCAGGATGAAGAGGAGGGCGCCGGTCACCACGAGGCCGACGCCGACACCGCGATGGGTCGACACGGCAGCATTGTGACCCACGCCGCGGTCGGATCCCGGCTGCGGTGGGGCCAGCCGGGTAGGTTTCCCGCCGTGGACGGACTGTGGACCGGCGGCATCTCCACGATGCTCGTCGAGATCGGGGGGGTCGCAGTGGCGAGCCTCCTGCTCGCCCTGGTCCTGCGGCGCTTCCTCCCGCCCTTCACGGCCTGGTCGTTGGCTGCCTTCGTGGCGGCCGTGGCCTGCATCGGCGTGCTGACGCTGACCCCGGCGTACGAGGTCCCGTCGGTGATCGCTGCGGAGGACCGTCCGACGAGCTGCTCGTTCGACTACGCCGGACCCTCGCCCGAGGGGTTCTGGATCGTTGGCGGTGACCAGCGCCTGCTCAACCTGGTCGTCTTCGTGCCGGCCGGGGCGTTGCTGGTGATGGGCCTCGCCCGGTGGCGGGCCGCCCGGGTGTTCGTCCCGCTGGGGCTGCTGGGCCTGGTCGCCTACTCCGTCGCGATCGAGTGGCTCCAGCTGGAGGTCGCCCGCATCGACCGCGCCTGCGACGTCACCGACATGGTCGACAACTCGCTCGGAGCCCTCGTCGGCGTCGGGCTGGGGCTGCTGGCGGTCGGCGTGGTCCGGCCCTGGCGACACACCCGCCCCAGCCGCTCCTGACCTCCGCCCGCCGGGCTTAGGGTGAGCCGATGGCCACCCGTCCCAGCCCTCGTCCCGACGTCGCGGCGATCCCGCGCTACGTCCCCGGACGCCGCCCGACACCTCGGCCAGGGGTGACGACGTACAAGCTCTCCTCCAACGAGAACCCGTTCCCGCCGCTGCCCGGCGTGGTCGAGGCGGTCGCCGAGGCGACCGTCCGCTCCGCGTCCTACCCGGACCCGACCTGCCCCGACCTCTACGAGGCCCTCGAGCACCGTCACCCGGGCCGCGACCTGCTCGCCGCGACCGGCAGCGTGGCGCTGATCTTCCACGCGCTCCTGGCCTACTGCCGCCCCGGCGACGAGGTCGTCTTCGCCTGGCGCAGCTTCGAGGCCTACCCGATCGCGGTCGCCGCCGCAGGGGCCACCGCTGTGCGGGTGCCGCTCACCGCCGACGGGCGCCACGACCTCGACGCGATGCTGGCCGCCGTGACCGACCGGACGCGCGTCGTCATGATCTGCACCCCCAACAACCCCACCGGCACGACGGTGTCGCACAGCGAGCTCACCGCCTTCCTGCGGGAGCTGCGCGACGACGTCCTGGTGCTCCTCGACGAGGCGTACGTCGAGTTCGTGCGTGACGACGACGCGGTCGACGCCGCGGCGGTGCTCGAGGAGTTCGAGCAGGTCGTGGTGCTGCGGACCTTCTCGAAGGCCTACGGACTGGCCGGTTTCCGGGTCGGTTACGCCGTCGGGGCCACCGAGGTGCTCGACCCGGTCCGCGCCGTGGCCCTGCCCTTCGGCGTCACCGAGGTCGCCCAGGCCGCAGCGGTCGCCGCGCTCGCTGCGGAGGACGTGGCCCGCGTGCGGATCGACGCCTTGGTCAGCGAGCGCGAACGGGTGCTGGCCGGCGTCCGGGCGGAGGGGTGGGAGCTGCCCGTGAGCCAGGGCAACTTCGTCTGGTTCCCCGGAGCGGGCACCGTCGAGGCGCTGGCCGCGGCTGCGGAGGATCTCGGGATCGTCGTGCGTGCCTACCCGCCCGACGGGGTACGGGTCAGCATCGGCGTCCCGGAGGCGAACGACCGGATCATCGGTCTGGCCCGCACGGTCCGCCAAGTTGTTGATCATTGAACTAAGGTGGCCAGCATGAGCGACGACCTGAAGCCGACGTACACCGAGAAGGGCAAGGCGTTCGAGCGGGACATGGACTACATCCCGGACCGAATCCTGGCCGGGGAGCACTCGGCGGACCCCGACGACGCGACGTACGGCGGCCGGGACCCCGAGCGCGACGGCATCCAGGTCTGGCCCGTGGAGCCCGGGCGCTACCGGCTCGTCGCTGCGCCGGCCTGCCCGTGGGCCAACCGCTCGCTGATCGTGCGCAAGCTGCTCGGCCTGGAGGACGTCATCAGCGTCGGCCTGCCCGGCCCCACCCACGACAAGCGCTCGTGGACCTTCGACCGCGACCCCGGCGGCGTCGACCCGGTGCTCGGCATCGAGCGGCTGCAGCAGGCCTACTTCAACCGCTTCCCCGACTATCCGAAGGGGATCACCGTGCCGGCGATGGTCGACGCCGAGTCGGTCGCCGTGGTCACCAACGACTTCCCGTGGATCACCCACGACTTCTTCTTCGAGTGGAAGGACCACCACCGCGAGGGTGCCCCGGACCTGTGGCCCGCCGCCCAGCGCGAGGAGATGGAAGAGGTGATGAAGCGGGTCTTCACCGAGGTCAACAACGGCGTCTACCGCTGCGGCTTCGCCGGCTCGCAGGAGGCGTACGAGGCCGCGTACGAGCGCCTGTGGACCGCGATGGACTGGCTCGAGGAGCGCCTGGCGACCCGTCGCTACCTGATGGGCGACGCGATCACCGAGGCCGACGTGCGGCTCTTCACCACGCTGGTGCGCTTCGACCCCGTCTACCACGGCCACTTCAAGTGCAACCGCAACAAGCTGACCGAGATGCCGAACCTCTGGGGCTACGCGCGCGACCTCTTCCAGACGCCAGGCTTCGGCGAGACGGTCGACTTCGAGCAGATCAAGGCGCACTACTACGTGGTGCACACCGACATCAATCCGACCGGGATCATCCCGGCCGGGCCCGACCCGGCCGTCTGGGAGACGCCGCACGGGCGCGAGTCGCTCCAGGGGTGACCCGTGCCCGGGGAGTTGGGGGCCGGGGAGCTGCGCATCGGCATCAGCGGCTGGCGCTACGCCGGGTGGCGCGGCGACTTCTACCCGAAGGGCCTGCCCCAGCGTCGTGAGCTGGAGCATGCGGCGTCGCAGCTCACCTCGATCGAGATCAACGGCTCCTTCTACTCGCTGCAGCGTCCCACGTCGTACGCAGCGTGGCGCGCCGCCGTGCCCGACGACTTCGTCTTCTCGGTCAAGGGTGGCCGTTTCATCACCCACCTGAAGCGGCTGCGCGACGTCGACACCGCCCTGGCGAACTTCTTCGCCTCGGGCGTGCTCGCGCTCGGCCCGACGCTGGGCCCGGTGCTGTGGCAGCTGCCGGCGACGCTGCGCTTCGAGGCCGAGGTGCTCGACGACTTCCTGGGCTGGCTGCCGCGCAGCACGGGGGCGGCCGCCGATCTTGCCCGGCGCCACGACGACAAGCTCGCGGACGACCGGGCGCTCACCACCACCGAGGTCGATCGGCCCCTGCGCCACGCGCTGGAGTTCCGCTCCGAGACCTTCGTCGACCCGGCGGCCTACGAGGTCCTGCGTCGCCACGGTGTCGCCTGCGTGCTCGCCGACACCGCGGGCCGCTGGCCGAAGGTCGAGCAGGACACCGCCGACTTCCGCTACGTACGCCTGCACGGCGACGCCGAGCTCTACGCGAGCGGCTACTCGGCGCAGGCGCTCGACGCGTGGGCCGAGAAGTGCGGTGGCTGGGCGGCAACCGGGCAGGACGTCTTCGTCTACTTCGACAACGACGCCAAGGGTTTTGCGCCGCACGACGCGATGGCGTTGATGGAGCGGCTGGGCGTCGCGTCCGGCTGAGTCCGCGCGGTCAGGTGGAGGGGGTCAGCGCCCGCACAGCCGGTCGACCTGCGCGAGCAGGTCGGGGAGCGCGGCCGCGAAGGTGTCGTGCGACCAGGTGCCGGGCATCGACGTCTGGTGGTAGAGCCCGTCGCCGATGAGCATGATCGTGCGGGCCACGCCGGGGTCGCCCACCTCGGCCTCGATCGCGGCGAGCCACTGCTGGTGCAGGTCGTCGATCGCCGCCAGCGCGCCGGCGTGGCCGGCCTGCGCCAGGCGCAGGGCCGCGCGGTAGATCGGGTCGAGCTCGTGGTCGACCTGCCACGAGGTGCGCACGAAGTGCTTGGCGGCGCCCTCCGGCGCGGAACGCATCGCGACGAGGTCGTCACCGGAGACCTGGGCGAAGAGCTCGAGGACGGCTTCGGCGAGCGCGTCCTTGCTCGGGAAGTGGTAGAGCAGGCCGCCCTTGGAGACGCCTGCCCGGGCGGCGACCGCGTCCATGGTGGCGCCGCGCTCGCCCTCGACGAGGAGACCGACGTACGCAGCGAGCACCTTGTCGCGTGCGTGCGGGGGACGAGGCATGCGTGGAGGGTAGCCGGACGGAGCACCGGGGATTCAATTACTGAACCGTCCAGACGGTACAGTTTGGCCAGTGAGTGTCTCCACCCCCGCTGCCCCGAGCCCGATCCCAGTCGTCGCCCAGCCCGTGCCGTCGGCCCGTCGTCGTTGGGCCGCCCTGGCGGTGCTGATGCTCCCCGTCCTGCTGGTCTCGGTCGACAACACCGCGCTCTCCTTCGCGGTGCCCTCGCTCGCCCGCGACCTGCGGCCGAGTGGCACCCAGCTGCTCTGGATCGTCGACGCCTACCCGTTGGTGCTGGCCGGGCTCCTCGTCGCCATGGGCTCCGTCGGTGACCGGATCGGCCGTCGTCGACTCCTGCTGATCGGTGCCGTCGGCTTCGCGGCGGTCTCGGGCGCTGCCGCCTTCGCGCCGTCGGCCGAGTGGCTCATCGCGGCCCGCGCGGCCCTCGGGTTCTTCGGCGCCATGCTCATGCCGGCCACCCTCTCGCTGCTGCGCAACATCTTCGTCGACGCCGACGAGCGTCGGAAGGCGATCGCCATCTGGGCCTCCGGCTTCTCCGGTGGCGCCGCGCTCGGCCCGATCGTCGGCGGCTGGCTGCTGGAGCACTACGAGTGGGGCTCCATCTTCCTGATGGCGGTGCCCGTGCTGGTGCCGTTGCTGGTGCTCGGCCCGCTGCTGCTGCCCGAGTCGAAGGACCCCGACCCGGGGCCCGTCGACCCCGTCGGGATCGCCCTGGCCGTGCTGGCCCTGGGAGGCTTGGTCTTCGCGGTGAAGGCGGCCGGCGCGGGCGACTCCGTCGGTGTCGTCGCGGTCGCAGCCCTGGTCGGCCTCGGCTCCGGCGTGGCGTTCGTGAAGCGCATGCTGGCCCGCCCGCAGCCCATGCTCGACGTCCGGCTCTTCTCCAACCGGGTCTTCTCCGGCGCGCTGGCGACCAACCTGGTCGCGGTCTTCGCGTTCGTCGGCTTCATCTACTTCCTCAGCCAGCACCTCCAGCTCGTCGCCGGCTACTCGCCGATGACCGCCGGCTGGCTGATGGTGCCCGGCCTGGTGGTCACGATCGTCTGCGGGTTGCTCGCCGTGCGTCTGGTCCGGCGACTGACCGCTGCCCAGGTGGTGGTGATCGGCCTGCTGCTCAACAGCGCCGGCTACGCCGTGGTCGCCCTGCTCGGCTCCGAGGGCTCCTTGGTGGCGCTGCTCGTCGGCTTCGTGATCCTCTCCGCGGGCGTGGGGCTGGCCGAGACCATCTCCAACGACCTCGCGCTCTCCGCCGTGCCGGTGGAGAAGGCCGGGGCGGCGTCGGCGGTCTCCGAGACCGCGTACGAGGTGGGGGCGGTGCTGGGCGTGGCCGTGCTCGGCTCGCTGCTCAACATGGCGTTCCGCACGGGCGTCGAGGTACCGGCGCAGCTGCCGGCCGACCAGGCAAGCCTGGCGGGGGAGACCCTGGCCGGGGCGGTCGAGGTCGCGGAGTCGTGGCCGGGCGCCGTCGGCGAGGCGCTGCTGCACTCCGCGTCGACCGCCTTCGACCACGGCGTCCTGCTGACGTCGGGCCTGGGAGTGCTGCTCACCGCCGCGATGGCGCTGGTGGCGCGGCGCGCGCTGCGCTGATCCGACGACTGGCCTGACGGCTGGCCCGTGGGGCCCGCCTGGTCACCAGTCGGTGGTGTGGCACTCGTGACTGGTGCTCTCCACCTGCAGGGTGGCGTGCTCCATCTGGAAGCGCTCGCGCAGCACCTGCGCGGCGGCGGACAGCACGGCGTCCGTCTCGCCGGGCGCGGCGACCAGGTGGGCGGTGGCGACGTTCATGCCCGAGGTCAGGCACCACACGTGCAGGTCGTGCACCTCGCTGACGCCGGGGACCTCCGCCAGCGCGGCCTCGACCTCGGCGGGCACGATCCCGGCCGGCGCGTGCTGGCCGAGCACCTGGACGACCTCGCGGCCCAGCAGCACCGCGCGGACGACGACGAAGGCGGCGATGGCCAGCGCGACGACGGTGTCCCAGACGGGGTTGCCGGTCCACATGACGAGGAGTCCGGCGGCGATGACGCCGACCGAGCCGAGGGTGTCGGCCAGCACCTCGAGGTAGGCGCCCTTGACGTTGATCGACTCGCCGGCGCCGCCGCGCAGCAGGAACAGCGCCACCAGGTTGGCGACCAGGCCGAGGGCGCCGACCGCCAGCATGGGCCCGCTCGCCACCTCGACGTCCTCGCCGATGCGCAGCCGCGCCTCGTTGAGGATGAAGACCGCCACGCTCACCATCAGCAGCACCGTCAGGCCGGCGGCGAAGACCTCGGCGCGGTAGGAGCCGAACGTCCGGCGGCCGGTGGAGTCGGGCCGCGTCGCGATCCGGGTGGCCGCCAGGGCGGCGCCGAGCGCGAGCACGTCGGCCGCCATGTGGCCCGCGTCGGAGAGCAGGGCCAGAGAGTCGGCGACCAGGCCCGCGACCAGCTCGACGACGAAGAAGGTGCCGATCACCCCGAGCGCGACCGCCAGCCGCCACCGGTGCCGCGCACCGGCGTGCGCGCCGATCCCGTGGCCGTGCCCTCCGCCCCCGTGGTCATGTGCACCTGCCATGCGAACAGGGTAGGTTCCATTCATCGTGTGTCGCGGCTCACACCCTCGATCCGGACGCACGAACGACCACGACAGTGGAGTGCGGCAACCCCGACTCCACGCCACGGCGAAGGGAGCCACATGTCCCAGCACGACCCCGTAGTCGGCGCAGACCGTACGACGGATCCGGACCCCGCAGGGGAGGGTCCGGAGCGCGTCGCCACGACGCAGGCGTTCGAGGAGGTCTTCGGGCCGGCCCGCGACAGCGAGCCCGAGCTGGTCCAGCTCCTCACGCCCGAGGGCGAGCGCCAGCACCACCCGCTCTTCGACCAGGACTTCGACGCCGACACCCTGCGCGGCTTCTACCGCGACATGGTGCTCGTACGACGCCTCGACACCGAGGCCACGGCCCTGCAGCGCCACGGTGAGCTCGGCCTGTGGGCCCAGCTGCTCGGCCAGGAGGCGGCGCAGATCGGCGCGGGACGCGCGCTGCGCGCCCAGGACCACGTCTTCCCGACCTACCGCGAGCACGGCGTCGCCTGGTGCAAGGGCGTCGACCCGCTGCGGCTGCTCGCGATCTTCCGTGGCGTCGACCAGGGCGCGTGGGACCCCGAGGCCCACCACTTCGGCCTCTACACGATCGTCATCGGCGCTCAGACGCTGCACGCGGTGGGCTACGGCATGGGCATGCAGCGCGACGGCGTCGTCGGCACCGGCGACCCCGACCGCGACGCGGCGGTGATCGCCCACTTCGGCGACGGCGCCTCCAGCCAGGGCGACGTCAACGAGGCCTTCATCTTCGCCGCCTCCTACAACGCCCCCGTGGTCTTCTTCTGCCAGAACAACCAGTGGGCGATCTCCGAGCCCATCGAGCGCCAGTCGCGGATCCCGCTCTACCAGCGCGCCAACGGCTTCGGCTTCCCCGGCGTCCGAGTCGACGGCAACGACGTGCTCGCGACGTACGCCGTCACCCGCGCCGCCCTGCAGCGGGCGCGCGAGGGGCAGGGCCCGACGTTCGTGGAGGCGTACACGTATCGGATGGGGGCCCACACCACCACCGACGACCCGACCCGCTACCGGCTCAACGACGACGTGGAGCGGTGGAAGCTGCGCGACCCGATCAAGCGTCTCGAGGTCTACCTGCGCCGCAACGGCCTCGTCGACGACGCCTGGCTGGCCGACCTCACCGCGGAGGCCGACGAGTTCGGCCGCACCCTGCGCGAGGGCTGCAAGTCGATGCCCGACCCGGCTCCCGCGTCGATGTTCGACCACGTCTACGCCGAGGAGACCGACGAGCTGCGCGCCGAGCGCGAGGGCTTCGCGGCCTACCACGCGTCCTTCGAGGCAGGTGTGTCATGAGCGCGCCCGCGATCGAGCCCGTGGCGCCGGCGGCGGAGCGTACGACCGAACGGGTCACGCTGGCGAAGGCGCTCAACGCCGGCCTGCGCCGCGCGATGGAGGACGACGACACGGTCCTGGTGATGGGGGAGGACGTCGGCAAGCTCGGTGGCGTCTTCCGGATCACCGACGGCCTGCAGAAGGACTTCGGTGAGGACCGGGTGATCGACTCGCCGCTCGCCGAGTCTGGCATCGTCGGCACCGCCGTCGGCCTGGCGCTGCGCGGCTACCGCCCGGTGGTGGAGATCCAGTTCGACGGGTTCGTCTACCCCGCCTACGACCAGATCGTCTGCCAGGTCGCCAAGATGCGCTACCGCTCGGGCGGCAACCTGCGGATGCCGATGGTCATCCGTATCCCCTACGGCGGGGGCATCGGCGCGGTCGAGCACCACTCGGAGTCGCCGGAGGCGCAGTTCGCCCACACCCCCGGTCTCAAGGTCGTCACCTGCTCCAACCCGGTCGACGGCTACTGGATGCTCCAGCAGGCGATCGCCAGCGACGACCCGGTGATCTTCCTCGAGCCGAAGCGGCAGTACCACGCCGACAAGGTCGACCTCGACGTCACTGCGACGCCCGACCAGCTCTTCGCCTCCCGCGTGGTGCGCGCCGGCACCGATGCCACGCTGGTGGCCTACGGGCCGCAGGTGAAGGTGGCGATGGCGGCCGCCGAGGCCGCGGCCAACGAGGGCCGCTCGCTGGAGGTCATCGACCTGCGTACGCTCTCGCCGCTCGACCTGGGGCCGGTCTTCGACTCCGTACGCCGCACCGGCCGCGCCGTCGTCACCCACGAGGCGCACGTCAACCTTGGTATGGGCGCGGAGGTCGCCGCCCGGATCTCCGAGGAGTGCTTCTACTCGCTGGAGGCGCCGGTGCTGCGCGTCGGCGGCTACGACACCCCCTACCCGGCCTCGCGGATCGAGGAGGAGTTCCTGCCCGACCTCGACCGGGTGCTGGACGCCGTCGACAGGAGTTGTGCTTTCTGATGCCTGAGTTCTTGCTGCCCGACGTGGGCGAGGGCCTCACCGAGGCCGAGATCGTGGAGTGGAAGGTCGCCGTCGGCGACGTCGTCGAGATCAACCAGCTCATCGTCGACATCGAGACCGCGAAGTCGATCGTGGAGCTGCCGTCGCCCTTCGAGGGCACGGTGCTGGCGCTGCTCGTCCAGGTGGGCGACACCGTGCCGGTGGGGGAGCCGATCATCTCGATCGGAGACCCGGCTGCGCTGGCGGAGGCGCCTGCGGGTGCGCCGGTGGAGTCCCCGCTGGCGAAGGAAACTCCTTCGGAGATGGAGATCGACCTCTCCAACCCCGCCGCGAGCGGTGGGTCGGAGGGCGAGTCGCTGGTCGGTCGCAACAAGGCCGAGCGTGGCCCCGTACGCCGCCCGCGCACCGGCTCTGCCTCCCCGTCGACGCTGGCCGGGGCTGCGACGCAGATGCAGGTGCAAGGTGCCTTCGCGCCGGGTGGCGCGCAGAGCCAGGAGGTGGTCAGCGCCGACGAGCCCGTCGTACCGGCGCCTCCGACCTCGGAGCCGCCGACTGCGGAGCCTTCGACCTCGCCTCGGAAGGAGTTTCCTGCCCGGCCGTCGGGCGCGCCCCGGAAGGAGTTTCCTTCCCGGCCGTTGGCAGCCCCCGCCACCCGCCACCTCGCCCGTGAGCACGGCGTCGACCTGGCCTCGGTGACGGCGACCGGTCGTGACGGCGTGGTGACCCGCGACGACGTCCTCGGTGCGGTGGGTGCGCCGTCGACGCCGAGCCGCGTCAGTACCGACCCGCGCGAGCGCCGTGAGCCGGTCAAGGGCGTGCGCAAGATGATGGCGCAGGCCATGAGCGCCTCCGCCTTCACGGCGCCCCACGTGACGGAGTGGATCACTGTCGACGTCACGCGGAGCCTGCGCTACGTCGATCGGCTGCGGCAGCGCCCGGAGTACGCGGACGTCAAGGTGACGCCGCTGCTGCTCCTGGCTCGGGCCTGCATGCTCGCGATGAAGCGGACGCCGGAGATCAACTCGACCTTCGACGACGCGGCCGGTGAGGTGGTCTTCAAGGACTACGTCCACCTCGGCGTCGCCGCCGCCACCCCGCGCGGACTGGTCGTGCCCAACGTCAAGGACGCCCACCAGATGCGGATGCTCGACCTGGCCCGCGCACTCAACCAGCTGACCGCGACGGCGAGGGACGGGCGTACGCAGCCTGCCGAGATGGCCGGGGGCACGTTCACCATCACCAACGTCGGCGTCTTCGGCGTCGACGCGGGCACGCCGATCATCAACCCCGGTGAGTCGGCGATCCTCTGCTTCGGCGCGATCAACAAGCGGCCGTGGGTCGACGAGGAGACCGAGGAGCTGGTGGTGCGCGACGTGACCACGTTGGCCTTGTCCTTCGACCACCGTCACGTCGACGGGGCAGCGGGATCGCAATTCCTGGCCGACGTGGCCTCGATCATGCGGGACCCGGCCAACGCGCTGCAGTTCTGACGAGGGCGCCGTGACTCCCGAACATGGGGTGCCCTGGAGTCTCTCGCGTCTCTGCTCACGTCGGACCTGACCAGACCAGCGCCGCTCCAACGGGCGGCTTTTCCGGGACAAGCGGGTGCTCGTTGGGGGTATATGCGGGGAAGCGGGAGCCGCATTTTCCAAAACTCGGGCCTCCCCGGGTTGTCAATGTGAGATTGATCACATTTGCTGGCGATGGCGCCTGGCCCTCATCAGTCGCGAGGCTCGGTCCACTAACGGTGACTACCGCAAGGGACGGGCATTGTCTTCCATCAAACGTGCGCTCACGCTCGCGATCGCAGCATCCATGGTCGGGACCGCCTCCTCGTGGGTTCTTGTCACCGGCGCCGAGGCGCTGGAGGTGGCGCCGGGCCTCCATCGAGCAGAACGCTCCGCAGTGGACAAGGCAGCGGCCGAGGCGCGCCTTTCCGGACGACCCGTCGAATTGACGTCGGAGCACACCGAGACGGACACAGTCCGCGTCAATCCCGACGGGACGTTGACCCGGTCGATGGCGGCGGAGCCTGTTCGGGCCCGCACGGTGGAAGGTTGGAAGGACATCGACCTCGACCTCGTGGTTCGCGACGGTCGTCTGGAGTCCAAGGTCAGCGCGGCGCCGGTGTCATTCTCGTCAGGCGGCCGCGGCGCCCTCGTGGAACTTGTCGCCGGAAGCAATGACGCTTTGGTGGTGGACTGGCCGGACGCTTTGCCCTCACCGGTTGTGGACGGGGCTACCGCGCGCTACATCGACGTTTTCGCGGGTGTCGACCTTCTCATGACGGCCACGCCGTCGGGCTACAGCCACGTGCTTGAGGTGAAGACGCCCGAGGCGGCTCGCCAGCGTGAGCTGAAGGAGATCCCGATGGGGGTTACTTCCGAGGGCTCCGGGAGCCTCAAGGTCCGCCAAGGTGGCTTCACCCTCAGCGACAAGTTCGGTCGCGAAGTTCTCAGCTCTCCGGACTCGCTGATGTGGGATTCCAGCGGCACTGATGAGTCCAGGGCCACGCCCGCGCTCCAGACGCAGGCAGTGGAGCAGCAGCCCGCTGAGGCAGCCAAACAGGCTCCTGTCGAGGTGAAGGCCACGGGTCCCGACGAGATCACACTGGTCCCTGACCAGGAGATGCTGCGCTCGCCGGACACCGAGTTTCCCGTCTACATCGACCCTCCAGTGTCGATGGCGTTCAACCAAGCCGGCAGGGCCATGACGTTCAGGCAGCACCCCTCGTTGACCTCTTGGAACTGGAGCAGCGAGACCAGTCAGGGTGGCCAGGGAGTCGGGTACCAGAACTTCGACGGCGTAAGCACCAAGCGCCTCTTCTGGCAGTTCAACCTCGGCACCAAGCTTGCCGGCGCGACGGTGTCATCTGCGACCTTCATGGCCAAGGAGGTCTGGGCGGCTTCGTGCGCCAAGAAGGAGATCAACCTCTACCGCACCCACGCGATCAGCTCGAAAACGAACTGGAACAACCAGCCCTCGGCGATCTCCCTGCAGGACTCCAAGACCGTGTCGTTTGGCCGTGAGGACTGCCCTGCGGACCAAGCAGGAGACCGCGTTCTCAACTTCAATGTCAAGACTGCCATGCAGACTGTGGCCGACAAGGGCACGACGACCGTGACCTTCCAGCTACGTGCCGACGAGAACGACCCGGTTGCGTGGAAGCGATTCGCCCCGAGGCCCAACGACGACGGCGAGGTGCTGAGCGTCTCGTATTCGTTCCCGCCCGGTCCCCCCGCCAACCTCAAGCTCCAGAACCCCACCAAGACCTGCAGCACCGGCGCCCAGCGCCCTGTGATCGGGAACGACGCGCCCGACCTGGTGGCCACCACATCCGACCGCGACGCGGGCCAGGGCCAGAAGGTGAAGATGTCCTTCGAGCTGCGCAAGGGCCTTGGTGGCGCGGGCGGGACTTTGCTCGGAAGCTTCACCACGACCTTGGTTGACCCGAGGAATGGCAAGACGTACATGTACCCGCAGGCAGACGTCGCGGCGAGGCTGCCCTACAGCGGCGGCAAGATTGTCTCGGGTACCTACAGCTGGCGTCCCAAGGCGATCGACGACACTGGGTTGGCGACCTTGGGGCCGTGGTGTGAGTTCACGGTCGACTCCACCCATCCCGGCACACCTGAGGTCAGCTGGTCCAGCGAAGCCACGTGGATCTATCAAGGAGCGGCTGTTCCCGTGACGTTTGGCCCGGGATCCTCCAACGACGTGGTGAAGTACGCCTACTCGTGGAACGCACCCGCCATGCCGACCAGCTCTGGGCAGCAGCTCGTCATCGCCAACGACCTCAAGTGCTCCACGACAACGAAGAAGTGCACGCTGCCTTTGGCCCTGCCCAAGGCCGGGTTCTCCGTGTTGCGGGTGTGGTCGGTGGACGCGGCGGGGAACCCGACGACGGCCCCAGCCACGATTCCGCTTGAGAGCGCGGGTCTGGTGGCCACAGCTGCGTACACCTTCAACGACGTCTCCGAACCAGCGGCAGCGGGTAACAACTCGGTCGTCGATGGTCAGGACCTGTACCTCTGGGGTCCGGTCCCCCGCTTCCGTGGTGTGTTCCAGCCGGAGCCCCAGGATGAGCAGGCGCAAGAACCCAGGCTCGAGTACGCCCTTGAATTCGCCCAAGGCGGAGTGGGCTGGACGGACAATCCGATGGTCGGGACGGCTGATAGCTTCACTGTGGCCGCCGAGGTGGATCCGGTCAACCCCGTGGGCGCTCCGGACGCCGAGCTCGTGTCTTCGTCGACGATGATCAGCCAAGTTGCTGGAGCCGGTTATTCCTACAGGCTCGGTGTCGACACAGGCTGTGTCCGGCCCGACGCCACGACCCATCCGTGCTACGTGTTCGCCGTCCGCAACACCGCGGGTCAGACGTTCACGGCGAGGTCCGTGCTCACCGCAACGGACGAGCCCGGCATGGTGCACCTGGCCGGCGTCTATCGCGCGGCTGACAATGACATCGCTCTGTTCGTGGACGGTGAGCTGGCCGCGGAGGTTGAGCTCTCCGGGACGCTGGTACAGCCCACAAGCACGAGCGATGACTTGACGCTCGTTGGGACCGTCGAGACTGGGGCCGGGATCTATCAGTACTTCGCGGGCTACCTCGACGAGGTTGAGGCCTGGACGGGTGCGGCAGGCGAGGCGCAGGCCTTCTTGATCGCTGGCCGTCTTCGGGACTTCCGCAGCTACTCGCGTCCGGAAGTCGCCACGCCGTGAGCACCGCCATGCCTACGTCCCCATCATCCACTGAGGAGCAGTTCGGTGCCTGAGAATGCACGGTTCGTCACCTTCCGCCGCGAGGCAGCCCGCACCGGACTGTCGTTCGTGAGCCTGGTAGCTCTCGTCACGACGTCCTTCCTGGTCGCAGTACCGGAGTCGGTGGCGGCTCCGGGCAGCGGCGGGAAAGTCCCCGAGGCCCGACCAGCCAAGTCCGTCAAGGTGACCCCGGTGACGCCGCGTCA
Source organism: Nocardioides jishulii (assembly GCF_006007965.1). Taxonomy (NCBI): domain Bacteria; kingdom Bacillati; phylum Actinomycetota; class Actinomycetes; order Propionibacteriales; family Nocardioidaceae; genus Nocardioides; species Nocardioides jishulii. The sequence goes on from NZ_CP040748.1 coordinate 220,765, forward strand.
GCGGACGCGCGCACCGTCCGTGAACGCGGGCGTGCTGGAGCACCCGAGGTGGCCCGAGGTGGCACGCGCCCGGGTGGGATCCGCGTCGAGCGCCACCCGTGTGGGGAGCACGCCGGTGTGGGTGGCGCCCACCCGGACGGGCCAGACCACGCGCCCCCTGGACGTCAGCGTGACTCCGCGCAAGGGCGTCTCGCCGGGACTCGACATCGCGATCACGACGCAGCCCGAGCCCAGCGGGCTGGAGTCCGCTCGGACCACGCAGGCACCGGTCCCAGTGGGGGGCCAGATGAAGGTCAGCGTCGACTACTCGGACTTCGCGGCGGCCTCCGGTGGTGATTGGGCGAGTCGCCTCCGGTTCGTGGACGTGACCGACGAGCGCAACACAGTGCTCGAGACGGACGTGTCGCTGGCGGATCGGACGGCGGAGGTGACGGTTCCGGCCAAGAGCCTGCAGACGGGCACCGTCCAGCTCGCTCTGGTCGCTGGAGCCTCTGGTTCCACCGGCGACTACTCAGCCACATCGTTGTCGGCGTCGGCCTCTTGGATGGTTGGTCGCCAGACCGGTGACTTCACATGGTCCTACCCGTTCGACCTGCCTTCAGCCGTCAACGGGCCGATGCCGCAATTCGGCCTCAACTACTCGTCAGGATCCGTGGACGGACGTACGGCGGCGTCGAACAACCAGACGTCGTACATCGGCGAAGGCTTCAGTGGCGAGGTCGGCTACGTCGAGCGCAAGTTCGTCTCTTGTGCTGATGACATGGGCGGCAGCAATGCGTCGCAGAAGACGTCCGACCAGTGCTGGCGCGACGACAATGCGAGCCTCGTCCTGGGGGGCCGTTCCACCGAGCTGGTCAAGGACTCCTCCGGCAACTGGCACCTCAAGGACGCCGACGGTTCGACGATCGAGCGGCGCACCACTGGCCACAACGCGGACAACAACAACGAGTACTGGGTGCTCACCACCCCGGACGGAACCCGCTATCACTTCGGGCGGGAGAAGTGGGCTGCCGGCGACGAGAAGGACACTGACTCCACGTTGGTGGCGCCTGTCTTCGGTAACCAGGCCGGCGAGCCGTGCCATGCCTCCGCCTTCACCGATTCGGACTGCACCCAGGCGTACCGGTGGAACGTCGACTTCGTCGTCGACGCGCACGACAACCTCTTGACGTACTTCTACGCTCGCGAAGGCAACCGGTACGGATCGCGCAAGGGTGCCGAGGCGCTCGACTACGACCGCGCCGGTCGTCTCGTGAGCATCGAGTACGGAGGACGCCTCAGCACACGAGCCGATAAGTCACCGTCGCGGGTCTTGCTCAGCTACGCGCAGCGGTGCCTGTCGACCTCGTCCTTCAACTGCGAGTCCGAGCCGCTCAACAGCGCCAACGCCCAGCACTGGCCGGACGTGCCGTTCGACCAGGTCTGCACGTCGGGCACCTGCGGTGACGGCAACCACGCGCCGTCGTTCTTCAGCCGTCTGCGCCTGTCGCGGATCACGAGTCAGGTCTTGAAAGGCACGACGCACACGGACGTCGACCGCTACGACCTGACCCACACCTTCCCGCCGGCGACCGATGGGACCGGTGCCAGCCTCACCCTGCAGAAGATCGTTCACACCGGGTTGGGTGAAAAGAACATCGTGCTGGATCCTGTGGTGCTGACGTATGCCTTGATGCCCAACCGCGTCTCGGGTTTCCCCGACAACCAGGACGCTCCGCCGCTGATGAAGTCGCGGCTCTCCTCCGTCGACTCTGAGTCAGGCAGTCGCATCTCCGTGGAGTACACGGCGGCGGAGTGCTCGGCGAGCAACGTGCCGACCCAAGCCAACCTCGACTCGAACGCGAAGCGTTGCTTTCCGGTCTGGTGGATGGAGCCCGGCTCGTTCGCACAGAACCTCCACTTCTTCCACAAGTACCTGGCCAAGACCGTCACGCAGTCGGACCTCGGCGGTGGCCAGCCAGACGTCGCCACGCGGTACGAGTACGTTGGCAACCCCGCCTGGCACTACGACGACGCCGAGTTGACGCGCGAGAAATACCGCACTTGGTCTGACTGGCGTGGCTATGCCCACGTGAGGGAGACGACCGGAGCAGGGGTGTCCACTCTGTTCAAGGAGTTCCGCTACATGCGGGGCATGCACGGCGACCGGACTTCGACTCCGGGCACGACGAAGTCGGTCAGTCTGACCGGACTGAGGGCCCCGGCACTGACGGACCACAACCGTTTCAACGGCGTGGTGCGGGAGGAGACGGTGCGTTTGGCCAGCGCTTCGGGAGCCGAGGTGACCACGACGGTCAACACGCCGTGGCTCGGGCCAGTCATCGCGACCGGTGGCGGTGACGTCGCACGACTGGTCAAGAACCAGAGCACGCAGGTCTTCACCCCCATCGCGGCCGGGGGGGTGCGTCAGACCAAGAGCGTCACGACCTACGACGCCGACGGTTTGCCCACGCGGCTCGACGACCTGGGCGACGTGGCCACGGCGACCGACGACCTCTGTACGAAGACTGAGTACGTCAAGGGCAATGGCATCCTCGACAAGCTGTCAAAGGTGACGGTGACGAGCAAGACCTGCTCGGCGGCCGTGACGGCTTCCGATCTGGTGAGTGAGACCACCCACGCCTACGACGGTCAGGCCATGGGCGTGGCCCCCACGAAGGGCGATGTGACTCGCACGGCGGTCCGGGCGGAGAACGGGGTCGTCACCAAGTCGGTCATGACGTACGACGCCCTGGGGCGCGTGCTGACGACGACGGACGCCGGCGGCAACGTGGAGAGCGTCGAGTATTCCCCTGCCACGGGTCATCCCGACGTCGTCACGACGTACGAGCCGGCACCCAACGGCAGCACCGCCCCAGCTGATCGCTGGAAGAGCATCCAGTACCTCAACCGTGAGCGAGGGCTGCCGGACGCCGAGGTTGATCTCAACGGCAAGCGCATCGACTATGCCTACAACGCGCTGGGTCAGGTCACGAGCGTCTGGTCGACGGCCGGCTCGAAGGCGTCGGACGCTCCGGCCTCGGTGAAGTTCGACTACCGGGTCAAGGCGGACGGCCGCAACGTGGTCACGACGCAGCAGTTGCGCAACGACAACACGTACCTGACCAGCTACATGTTCTACGACGGTCTACTGCGACCGCGCCAGTACCAGGCACCGGCAACCGGCACCCAGGGCGGACGCCTCATCACCGACACGGAGTACAACAGCGCTGGGCTCGAGACCGCCATCAAGGGACCGTACTTCAACTCGGCGGCTGCCTCGGCGACGCTGGTTTCGGCCCCCGGCGACAACACGATCCCGCGGGTCGAGGCCACGCAGTACGACGGAGCTGGCCGCGTCGTGCGCAACGACTTCAAGTCCTACAGCACCGTGCAGTGGTACACGAGCACCACCTACGGTGGCGACCGGATCACGGTGAACCCGCCCGGCAAGGAGCCTCTGACGGTCTCAGTGCTGGACGGGCGTGACCGGGTCAAGGAGAAGATCGAGTATCTCGTCGACTCTCCCACCGGCGCGGCAAGCGAGATCGGCGCCCGGACGCTCTACGACTACCACCCCGACGGCAAGGTGAAGCGAGTCCGCGACGGCGCGGATCTGACCTCCACGCCGAACATCGACGAGTCGAACGAGTGGGTCTACACCTACGACCTCCGGGGTCGTCTGATCGCCTCGAGTGACCCTGACTCGGGGGAGACCCGGAACACGTACGACGACCAGGACCGTTTGGTGAGCAGCACCCGCGCCGGACGCACCGTGAGCTCTGAGTACGACCGCGCCGGTCGCCGGACGAAGATGTCCGAGGGCAGCACCACTATGGCCACCTGGACCTACGACACCCTCGCCGGCGCCAAAGGTCAGCTCGCAAGTGCGACGCGGTACGCCAAGGATCCCAGTGGAACCATGGCGCCGTACACGACAGCGGTCACCGGCTACGACGCCGCCTACCGGCCGCTTGGCTCGAGCGTGATTATCCCTGCTGGCGAGACGGGTCTGGCCGGCACTTACACGACGTCGATGACCTACAACCGTGACGGCACGGTCGCCACGACCTCGCTCCCTCGCATCGGTCCTGCGACGTCGCCCGCGATGGCAGCCGAGACTCTCATCTACAAGTACGACGGCTTCGGGCAGCTCGACACGCTCGTCGGTCGTAGCCCGTACGTGGTGGACACCGAGTACTCGGAGTTCGGCGAGGTGTCCGTCCGAACCCTGGGTACAACTCTCAGCAAAGCGGTTTTCGACTGGCGCGTGTACGCCGCGGACACGGGTCGACTCTCCATGAACTGGGTGCAGCGCGAGGGAGCGAACAACGCCGATCGGCTCACCGGGTACACGTACGACCCGGCCGGCAACGTCACGAAGATCAGCGACGACGCCCTAGGGGAGTCGCAGTGCTTTGACTACGACCAGATGGGTCAGATGACGCGAGCGTGGACGCAGGCCTCGACGTCTGACGCGTGCGCTTGGAACGCTACGGCCGGTACGGGGCCCTCGCCTTACCGTGTGGCGTGGACGTACGACAACCCAACTGGCAACCGGCTGACGGAGACACGCTACGACGGGAATGTCATCTCAGCCACGGACGCCTACACCTACCCGGCGCCGGTGGAGAACACCGTACAGCCGCACACTCCGACCACCATCTCGACCGACAGCGCCTCAGGGGAGCACACCGAGCGCTACCTGGAGTACTCCGCAGGGTCGCGTGTCGTCGACTTCGACTGGTTCGGCGGCCGGATCCAGGGCAACGTGTGGACGGCCGACGGGCTCCTGGAGAGCTACGACGGGTGGGGCGAGATGGACGGGTCGTTCGTCTATGACGCTGCAGGTAACCGTCTCATCAAGCGGGAGTCCGGCAACAGCACCTTGGAACTCGGGCACACCGAGGTTCTTGTGCCTGCTGCGGGAGCTGCCTCCGCCACGCGCTTCTACAGCGCCGGCGGTGAGAACGTGGCGCTGCGCACGGCCAGCACGATCCGTTTCGTGGTGGCGGACCCGCAGGGAACGTCCCAGCTGCAGATCGAGCACTCCAACCAGACTGTGAGCACACGCCGCACCTTGCCGTTCGGTCAGACTCGGCCGGTCAACGCGACCGGCGGCAACTGGACGGGGAACCGTGGTTTCGTCGGCGGGACAATCGACTCCAGCACCACGCACCTCGGTGCGCGGGAGTACGACTCGCGCCTGGGAATGTTCATCTCCGACGACCCGCTGGTCGATCATGGCGACAGTCGGCAGATGCAGGGGTTCGCCTACGCCCGCAGCAACCCGCTGGCATTCAGTGACGCGAGTGGCCTGTTCCCCACGAAGCACGACGGGCCCGGCAACCATCCCACCAACCTGCCGATCCCGGACTCCCCCGGTGGTGGGACCAGGCAGTCGCCGAGCGAACCGAAGCCGCCCGTGCCTGCGCCGGTCCAGCAGGCTGCTCAGGAAGTCGTTGCCGCCCAGACTGCCGAGAAGGCGGTCAGGGCCAAGCTGATCGCGACAGCCAAAGAGCTTGGCAAGATCGTCCTCGACGAACTGGGTGTGACGGCCGGCCTCGACTGCATCCAGAACGGATCGGCGGGCTCGTGCGCCAGCACTGCCCTCAATGTGCTGACCACCGTGGGGGCCGGCTTCGCAGTCAAGATCATCGCCAAGTACGGGGCGCCCTGGAAGTGGAAGAAGGCGGCTGACCTAGCGGGCCGAGTCACGAACCTGGTCGGAGAGCTGATCTCCGGCGTGGGCGAGTGGCGCAAAGCCGGGAAGAGGGTGGAAGCTGTCACGGACAATCTCGGTGTTGGCGCAGGAACAATCGACGACGCTGGTCAGTTGGTGTACCGGATCCACGGTAACGATGCTAGAAAGTGGGGACACTCGTGGACGACCGAGAATCCGCTCAAGATGGCCAACCCGCGTTCGAGGCTCGGATTGCCAAAGGTCAACTCGGGAGAGCACGTCACGTGCGCGAGAGTGTGCGACATGGGTGGTGTCAAGAAGCGTGACGCGCTGCCGCTCGACGGAAATCCGGGTGGCGGACCCGAGTGGTTGTTCCCCAACCCGCAGCAGCAACTGAACGAGATTTGGACTCTACGCATGGACCCGCCGTTGTGACGGGCAACGAAATGGGCCCCTTGGTCCGCGAGGACATACGGGCAGTCCTTGCCAGTTTCGGCGTTTCCTCAGCGTTTCGCGCGATCGATGTCGACCCATCCGAAGAGGTGTTCCTTCTGGCGAGTCCCGATTTTGAGCGTCTCGATCCCGACAGGGTTGCGCTAGCCATCATGCGGGTGCTTCCGAACACGAAAGTCTGGGTGACCGAAGTCCATCCTGCTTGGGAAACGGAACCGCTGTGACGGCCTCAGGCAGTTCCCCTCCGTGCGAGTTGGCCAGATGATGAGGCCGCCTGAGATCTGCGGCGAAAGAATCGCACGCGCGTCGTCAGCGAAGGTGAGTAGTGGGATCGTGAACCCAGCGTCCTCTCAGGCGAGTTCGGTACGAGGTGGGGTACCGCCCCATCGGCCAGGGTGTCCGATGGGGCAAGGTCAATGGATGGGTCTCGTCGCGGGCCCGTCGACGAGCTGCCCGTCGACGGCTAATGGCCTTCGGGCGCGCGCCGGTCTGACAGGCTGCGCCCGTGACCGAACGCGAGATCACCAGCCCCGTCGACCTCTGCCTGCCCGACGGCAGGCTCAACCCCGCCGCAGTGGGGTGGACGCGTACGCCGTTGCACCGCGCCAACCTGCGCGGCTGGGGCCGGGCGAAGCGCTGGGAGTACTGGGGCGTCGTCACGCCGACCCACGTCATCGGGATCGTCGCCTCCACCCTCGACTACGCGGGTGTCCCGAGCCTGTACGTCCTCGAACGCGCCACCGGCCGCGAGTGGGCCGAGGACGGCATCGTCCCGCTCGCGCGCGGTGTCGTGATGCCTGAGGTCAGTGGCACCGGCGCCGTGCTGACCTCGGGTGGCGGCGTCGAGATCACCATCGACCAAGGTGCGACCGGCACCGCGATCAGCGCCTCCGCGGGCGCGATCACGGTGCACCTCGACGTGCCGCTCGATCCCGGCCACGAGTCGCTGGGCGTCGTGGTCCCGTGGAGCGCGAAACGCTTTCAGTACACCGTCAAGGACGTCGCGCGCCGGGTCTCGGGCACGCTCACGCTGGACGGGGAGACGTACGAGGTGGGCGAGGGCTCCTTCGCCGTGCTCGACCACGGGCGCGGCAAGTGGCCCTACTCGATGACCTGGAACTGGGCGGCGGCCTACGACCCCGCCCGCCGCGTCGGCATCCAGCTCGGCGGCAAGTGGACCGACGGCACCGGCTCCACCGAGAACGCGCTCTTCGTCGACGGCCGGCTGCACAAGATCTCGGACGACCTGCAGTGGAGCTACGACCGCAGCGACTGGTTGAAGCCGTGGCACGTGCTCGGACCGCGGATCGACGCCACCTTCGTGCCGTTCCACGAGCGGGTGGCGACGACCAACCTGTGGGTGCTGGCCGGTGAGACCCACCAGTGCTTCGGCCACTTCGCCGGCTGGGCGACGACTGACGAGGGCGAGAAGGTGTCACTCGACGGGCTGGTCGGGTGGGCCGAGGAGGCGCACAACCGCTGGTGACGCCACGCGGTCCGCGGCGTCACTGACTCCTCACGCAGCCTCGGCGCGCAGCGCGTTCCTCCGCACCCACGCGCCCGGCGTCAGGCCGTAGTGCCTGCGGAAGGCCTGGACGTACGCCGACGGGCTCGCCCATCCGACGCGGTGGGCGACGTCGGTGACGCCGTACTGCCCCAGCAGGGCGGTGGAGGCCTGCAGGCGCATCGTCGTACGCCACTGGGTCCACGACATGTCGTACTCGCGCAGGAAGTCGCGCTGAAGAGTCTTCAGGCTGGTGTGCAGCCGCACGGCCCACTCGGCGAGCTCGGTGGGGTCGGCGGGATCGCTCATCATCGCGGCGGCCACCCGCCGGGCCGGGCCGGTCCCGCGTCCGGCTGACTCGAGGAGCGAGGGAGCGGTGATCCCGGCGAACAGGGTCTCCTTGAGCTCCATGGCCTCGTCCTCGTCGACGCCCGGCAGGCACAGGCGCTCGAGCGCGGCGCGGCCCGTGGGGGTCAGGTCGACCGTGGCCGCCGGTAGGTCCCTCAGGTGGCCGGGGGCCTCGCGTACGCAGGCGACGTGCACGGCCTGGGAGCCGCAGGTCGTGACCTCCAGCGTGGTTCCACGCCGAGCCCAGAACGCCTGTGCGGGACCCAGGTGGGTGGTGGCGCCACCGTGGCGCACCGCGAGGGCGCCGGTCGGCGACCAGAAGACCTGGTGGCGGTGGTCGTCGCGGGTCTCGGGAAAGTGGGTCGGTCCCTCGCCCGCCGGGTAGCGCAGCACCAGGATCCCGGTCGGAGGCCCGAGCCGGTAGGCGTGCTCCTCCACCAGCACGTCCTGGTGCGTGAACTGTCCTGTGAGCGACACGAGGTGTCCTCCCTGCGATACGTGCGCGAAAAGGTAAGGCTTACCTTACTCACATGTCTCCTCGTCCGTCTTCCCGTCCGTCCCCGCGCCGCCGTCCGTTCCGCGCCCTCGCTGCCGTCGCCTGCGTGGCGAGCCTGGCCCTCACCGCCTGCGGCGCCGACGACTCGGGTTCGGACTCCGGCGACGAGAAGACACGCACCTTCGCCGCCGACAACGGCGACATCACGATCCCCGAGGACCCCGAGCGCGTCATCGCCACCGGCTACGCCGTGCCCGTGCTCATCGAGTCCGACGCCGACCTGGTCGGCGTCTCGGAGTGGTCGCGCGGGGTGCCGCTGATGACCGACGAGGACCGTGAGACCTACGAGGAGCTGCCCAAGGTCGCCGGTGAGACCGCCGCCTCCACCAACTACGAGGCCATCGCCGAGGCCGAGCCCGACCTGATCGTCATCGGCGTGCCCAAGCCCGCCCTGGTCGACCTCGACATCGAGAAGCTCGAGGGCATCGCGCCCGTCGTCGTCCTCGGCCCGAGCCTGCCCGACTCCTGGAAGACGATCAGCGAGAAGCAGGCCGACGCGGCCGGTGCCTCCGAGGGCTTCGAGAAGACCCGCGATGCCTACCTCGCTGAGGCCGAGGAGCTGAAGGAGAAGCACGCCGAGGTGCTCGACGGAGTCGACTTCGGCCACGTCGGCGCCTACGGCGACATCTCCGCCGGGACCTTCCAGCGTGAGTTCGCCGGCAGCTGGGGCACCAACATCGCCACCGACGTGGGCGTCACCTACGCCGGCGAGGTCAAGAAGAAGGGCGGCGGCGCTGCGGACGTCGCCGAGTACCCCGCCATCGAGGAGCTGCCGGCCAGCTTCGCCGACGTCGACGTCATCACCTACACCGTCGGCCCCGACGGCAAGCCGGAGGAGGCCGTCCAGTACGTCCTCGACTCCGGCCTCTGGAAGAACCTCCCCGCCGTCAAGGCCGGGAAGACCGTGGGGCTGCGCTACACCGAGGCCACCACCTACACCTCGGCGCTCCAGACCCTCAAGGCCCTCGACGAGGCGCTCGGCAGCCTCCAGTGACCGACGAGTTCACCCGCGCCGACCCGGGCCCCCGGGTGGCGCAGTTCCACGCCAGCGGCCGCGGGGTGAGGCGGATCGGCTACCCGATCCTGCTCACCCGCGGCGTGCTGGTGGCGCGCACCGAGGTCACTCCGTCCATGCTCCGGCTCACCGTGGGTGGGCCGGAGCTGGCCGGCTTCCACAGCTACCAGGCCGATGACCACGTCAAGGTCGTGCTGCCCTTCCCGGACGGCACCCGCAACGACCCGGTGCCCAACGACCACCAGACGCTCGACTGGCCGCGTCCTTCCTCGCCGGCCCGCAAGTACACCGTCCGCCGCTTCGACCGCGACGCCTGCGAGCTCGACCTCGACGTCGTCTTCCACGAGGGTGGCGTGGCCTCGGAATGGGCCAGCTCCGTCGCCGTCGGCGAGGAGGTCGTGCTGGCCGGCCCGCCCGGAGCCAAGGCCTTCCCGCGCACCTACGCCCACTACGTGCTGGTCGCCGACCCCACCGGCCTGCCGGCCGTGGCGCGGTGGCTGGAGGAGTCGCCGGGCGACGTCAGCGCGGACGTCGTGATCGACGTCGACCACGCGCACGAGTGCGACTACCCGCTGCGGGAGCTCGACGGCGTACGCGTGCAGTGGCTGGACCGCTCCCAGGGCTCCCGGGCCGCAGAGGTGGTCGCCGGGCTCGACCTGCCCGACGACACGTTCCTCTTCGCCGCGGGCGAGGCCGGCGACGTCAAGCCGCTGCGCGCGTGGAGCCGCGAGCACGGCATTGAGGCCCTGGTGACCGGTTACTGGAAGCGCGGGGTCGCCGACCTCGATGACTGAGCTCGATGACTGAAGCTGCTCGTCCCTCCTCCCCGGCGTCGCGACGACGAGTGCTGGGGCTGGTGGGCGCGACGACGGCGCTGGTCGTCGTCGCCGCCCTCAGCCTCGCCGTCGGCGCCCGCCAGGTGCCGCTGGCCGAGGTCGTGCGTGCCTTCACCGACTTCGTCCCGACCAGCGACGACCACGTCGTGGTGCGCGAGCTCCGGCTGCCGCGGCTCTGGCTGGCCTGCGCGGTCGGCGCCGCGCTGGCCGTCTCCGGCGCCCTGGTGCAGACGCTGACGCGCAACCCGCTCGCCGAGCCCGGCATCCTCGGCGTCACCGCCGGAGCCTCCTTCGCGATCGTCGTCGCCACCGCTGCCTGGGGCGTGGACTCCCAGGTCAGCCAGCTTCTGGCCGCGGGCATCGGCGCGGTCGTGGCCACGGTCGCGGTCTATGCCGTGGGCCGCGACAACCCCCTGCGGCTGCTGCTCGCCGGAGTGGCGCTGAGTGCCGTGCTCGCCGGCCTCGGGCTCGGGGTCCGGTTGATGATGCCGGACGTCTTCGACAACTACCGCTTCTGGTCGGTGGGCTCGCTGGCCGGGCGTGAGCAGGTGGCGCTCGGGCTGCCGCTCTCCGTGATCGTCGTGGCCCTGGTGGCGGTGGTCCTGCTGGTGCCCTCGCTCAGCGCGATGGCGCTCGGCGAGCACGTCGCCACCACGCTCGGAGCGCGGGTGCGCACCACGCGCGTGCTGACCGTCGTCGTCCTCACCGTGCTGGCGGCGGCCGCCACCGCCGTGGCCGGGCCGATCGGCTTCGTCGGCCTGATCGTGCCCCACCTCGTACGCCGCCTGGCCTCGGGCTCGATCGGCTGGCTGATGGTGCTCTGCGTGCTCGGGGGCCCGGTGCTGGTGCTCACCGCCGACGTGCTGGCTCGCGTGCTCCTGCCGACTGGCGAGGTGCCGGTCGCGGTGGTCACCGCCTTCCTCGGAGGGCCGGTGCTGATCTGGGTCGTGCGCCGCTACGGGACAGTGGGCCTGTGAGCACGATCGACCAGACCGCCGGGCGCCTGCCCGCCTCACCGGTCGCGCCCACCCGCGGCGTCGCGGCCCATCGACGTCGCTACGTGCTCGCCTGCGGCGCCATCTCCGTGGTCGCCCTGGCCGTCGCCTTCGCCGCGCTCTGCCACGGCACCACCTGGAGCTCGCCGGGGGAGACCTTCGCCGGGATCCTCGGACGGGGCGACAAGGCGTTCGTCATCTCCGAGTGGCGCGCGCCCCGGGTGCTGGCCGCCCTCGTCTTCGGCGCCGCGCTCGGCCTGGCCGGTGCGGTCTTCCAGAACCTCACCCGCAACCCGCTCGGCAGCCCGGACATCATCGGCCTCGACGCGGGTGCCTGGACCGGCGCGCTGCTGGTCATCACGCTGGCGTCGGCCACCCCCGCGCTGCTGGCGGTCGGGTCGGTGACCACAGGCGTGGCGACCGCGCTGGTCGTCTACGCGCTGTCGCGCCAGCAGGGCTTCAGCGGGCTGCGGCTCGTCGTCATCGGCATCGCCGTCAACGCGATGATCGTGGCGCTCAACCAGTGGATCATCCTGCGCTCCGACCTCGACGTGGCGATCGCCGCGACCGCGTGGAGCGCCGGTTCCCTCAACGGGCTCGACTGGAGCGAGGTCCTGCTGCCCTTCGGCGTCGTCGCGGTGCTCGCGGTGGGGCTGGCGCTCTGCTCGCGCACCATGCACCAGGCGGCGCTGGGCGACGAGGTCGCGGTGACCACGGGCGTACGCCTGGGCCGCCACCGCCTCGTGATGGTGCTGCTCGGCGTCGGCTGCACAGCCACCGTGACCGCGGTGGCCGGACCGATCGTCTTCGTGGCCCTGGCGGCGCCGCAGATCGGGCGCCGACTGACCCGCAGCGCGGGGGTCCCGCTGGCCGCCGCCGCCGTGACCGGGGCGCTGGTGCTGGTCGCGTCCGACCTGCTCGCCCAGACCCTGGCCAAGCCCATCGTGCTGCCGGTCGGCGTGATCACCACCGCCCTGGGTGGGCTCTACCTCATCTGGCTGCTCGTGAAGGAAGTGAAGCGATGACTGCCGCCCTGACCCCGACCCCGACCGCGGCCCGGCTCGCGGCCCGCGGCGTGACGCTGGCCTACGGCGAGCGGGTGATCTCCACCGACCTCACCGTCGAGGTGCCCGACGGCGCCTTCACCGCCGTCGTCGGGGCCAACGCCTGCGGCAAGTCGACGCTGCTGCGCTCGATGGTGCGACTGCTGGAGCCCCGCACCGGGGCGGTCGAGCTCGACGGGGTCGACGTACGCCGCCTGCGTCCCCGCGAGGTCGCGCGCCAGATCGGCTTCCTCCCGCAACGCCTCACCCCGCCCGAAGGCATCGCGGTGGAGCCACTCGTACGCCGTGGGCGTCACCCGCACCGCACCTTGCTGTCGACGTGGACTCCCGCCGACCAGGCGGCGGTCGACCTGGCGATGGCTGCCGCGGGCGTCACCGACCTCGCGGACCGTCGCGTGGAGGAGCTCTCCGGCGGTCAGGCGCAGCGGGCCTGGATCGCCATGGTGCTGGCGCAGGAGACGCCCTACCTGCTGCTCGACGAGCCGACGACGTTCCTCGACATCGCCCACCAGTACGAGCTGCTCCGGCTGCTGGCCCACCTGCGCGACGAGGGACGCACGGTCGTGGCGGTGCTGCACGACGTCAACCAGGCGTGCCGCTTCGCCGACCACCTCGTGGCGATGAAGGCCGGTGCCGTGGTCGCCGCCGGGCCACCGGCCGAGGTGATGACGCCGGGCCTGGTGCGCGAGGTCTTCGGGATGGAGTGCGACGTGGTGGCCGACCCGGTCGCCGGAACTCCCATGGTCGTGCCGCACTGATCTGACGTCGAGTTCTGACACACTGCCACCATGTCGGAGAGCACCCCCCGTGATGACGCCGGTGTCGAGCCCGGGACCCGCTCGGCCGAAGCCGCTGCTGCCGAGACGGTGAGCGAGCTTGGCGCAGGCCCCCGCAAGGAGGCCGTGATCGGCCGGGGCATTGCCTGGTCGGCCACGTGGAGCGCCCGCTGGATCCTGATCGCGATCGCCCTGGTGATCCTCGGCGAGATCGTCGGCAAGGCCTGGAGCATCTTGATGCCGGTCGCGCTGGCACTGCTGGTCACGGCCGTGCTCTCCCCGATCGCCGGCTTCTTCGAGCACCGCGCCAAGTTCCCGCCGGCGCTGGCGGCGGCCGCCACCCTGCTCGGTGGCGTGGGTCTGGTGACCTACGGGATCTACCTCATGGCCCCCTCGGTGGCCAACGGCAGCACCACGATCGCCGACGACGCGATCAAGGGCATCGACGAGCTGCAGAAGTGGGTCCGCGACTCCAACCTCTTCAACAAGGAGCAGATCGACGACTTCCTGGCGGCTGCCCAGGACAGGCTGGAGAAGTCGGCCTCGGTGATCGCCGGAGGCGTCCTGACCGGCGTCAGCGCGCTCACCTCCGCCGTGATCAACATGGTCGTCGTCGCCTTCCTGGTCTTCTTCTTCCTCAAGGACGGCCGCCACTTCCGCCCGTGGCTGCGCAAGGTCGCTGGCCCCGGCGTCGGCGCGCACCTCATGGAGGTCTCGAGCCGGGCCTGGGACACCTTGGGCGGCTTCATCCGGACCCAGGCGATGGTCAGTGGCATCGACGCCGTGCTGATCGGCAGCGGCCTGCTCATCATCGGAGTGCCGCTCGCCATCCCGCTGGCGGTGCTCACCTTCTTCGGCGGCTTCGTCCCGATCATCGGAGCCATCACCGCCGGCGCCATCGCCGTCCTGGTGGCCCTCGTCTCCAACGGGCTCACCGGAGCGCTGTGGGTGCTGCTGCTGATCGTGGTCGTGCAGCAGATCGAGGGCAACGTGCTCTCGCCGATGCTCCAGTCCAAGTCGATGAACCTGCACCCCGTCGTCGTGCTCCTCTCGGTCACGCTCGGCAGCTCGCTCTTCGGCATCGCCGGTGCGTTTCTGGCGGTGCCGACGACCGCGGTGGCCGCCGTCTTCTTCCGCTACCTGCTCGAACAGGTCGACCGCACGGTCGCGCTCGGAGGCATCGCACCACCACCGCGGCCGGACGAGGAGGACGAGGAGAAGCACGTCCCGCTGGCGGGCGTCGCGCACAAGGTCGGCTCGATGGTCACGGCCGTACGCTCCCGGCGGGCCGCCCGTCGCCACGGATCCGGCGGAGGCGACGGGGCCTGAGTCCGTCAGGCCGCGCTGGACGCGCCGACCGGGGCGGGTGCCGGGGCGGGGTCGAACTCGTACTCGCCCGTCGTCCGTGACCTCAGGGCGATCGGCAGCAGCAGGGCCGCAGCCACCAGCGAGAGCGCGCCCGAGACCACGACCATTCGCCAGTCGCTGAGCAGTGAGCCCACGAGCGGAGAGCCGGAGCGCGCCAGGCTGACGAGGACGGTCAGGACGGCCATGATCGAGGCGAACTGGAGCGCCCCGAAGCTGCTCGCCACCAGCGACGGCCGCGAGACCATCGTCAGCCCGAAGCCCAGGCCGACCCCGGTCAGGCAGAGCAACGTCAACGGTACGGACACCCCGGCCAGCGGCATGGCCAGCATCCCCACCCCCTGCAGGGCGCAGGCGACCATCGCCAGGACCGGCATCCCGACCCGGGGTGCGAGTGGCATCAGCACCAGGCGTGAGACGACCTGCAGCAGGCCCAGCGCCACCGGCAGGGTGGCGGCCACTCGCAGGCTGTGCCCGACGTCGTGGAAGTAGGCGACCATCAGCAGCGCGAAGGCGGAGTTGGAGCTCGCCTGGGCCAGGAAGGCGGCGGCCAGGATCCAGAAGGTGCCCGAGCGCAGGGCGGGCCCGAGCGTGAGGCCGCGCCGGGTGGTCTGGCGTTGCCGGTGCTCGACGCGCCCCGGCACGACCCACAGGTGGCCGGGCACGGCCACGACGGCGAGGACGCCTGCATACACCAGCAGCGTGGCCCGCCAGCCGAGCTCGACCTCGAGCCAGCCGGTGAGCGGGTAGTAGACGGCCGTGCCGAGGCCGGTGATGGTGCTGGAGACGAGGATCGCGGTGTCACGCTGGCGCGGGGTGGTCGCCATCACGAGCACCGCGGTGCCAGCCTCGGCGGCGGAGAAGGCCATGCAGAGGCCCAGCAGCACGAAGGCGGCGTAGAGCTGGGCCACCGACTGGGCGCTCGCCCACGTCGCGATGCCGATGACGCCGCAGGCCGCGCCCACGACCATCAGGAGCCTTCCGCCGTGACGATCCATGAAGCGGCCGACGGGCACGGCTGCCACCGCGGCGATGAGGGTGGCCAGGGTCAGCGCGCCGATCAACCGGGGTCGGCCGATCCCGAGCTCCGCGGTGACCGGTAGCACCAGGACCGAGAAGGCGGGGAAGGTGACGCCCATGGCGAGGGTCTGGCAGATCGCGCTGACCACCACCAGACGTCTCCAACCGGAGGTGGCGGGCGGTCCGGCGGGAGCGACGGCGGGCACGGAGGCTTCCATGCGCGGAGTCTAGTTAGTTTACCTAAATACTTATGTATAGGTCCGCAGGGTGGTCCGGCTCGGCCTGGGCGGGATCGACAGAGCTCCCGGGCCGCGCAGAGCTCCCGGGCCGCGCAGGTCTCCCGGGCCGCGCAGCGCTCAGCCGAGTCCGCCGTAGCGCGCGGCGCGTACGTCCGAGGCGCCCGGGCCGCGGGCGATGAGGGTCGCCAGCTCCTGCTCGAGCACCGCCCCGACGCGGCGGCAGAACGCCTCCGCCTCGTCGGCCGCGTCGGGTCGCTCGGCCACGATCCGGTCGACCGTGCCGCGGGCGTGCAGGTCCTGGGCGCGTACGTGCTGTGCCCTGGCCATCTCGGGCGCGTGCTCGGTGGTGCGGTGCACGATGGCGCTCGCGCCCTCGGGTGGCAACGGCGAGAGCCAGGCGTGCTCGGCAGCGACCACGCGGTCGGCCGGCAGCAGTGCCAGCGCCCCGCCGCCCGTGCCCTCGCCCAGCATCAGGCAGAGCGTGGGCGCGTCGAGGGTGACCAGCTCGGCCAGGCAGCGGGCGATCTCGCCGGCGAGGCCGCCGTTCTCCGCGTCGGCGCTGAGCGCGGCTCCCTGGGTGTCGATCGCGGTGACCAGTGGCAGCCCCAGCTCGGAGGCGAGCCGCATGCCGCGTCGGGCCTCGCGCAGCGCACCCGGACCCATCGGGTGGTCGGGGGTCTGGCCGCGACGGTCCTGGCCGAGGAAGACGCACGGGGAGTCGCCGAAGCGCACCAGGGCGATGAGCAGGCCGGGGTCGGACTCCCCCTGGCCGGTGCCGTTGAGCGGCACGACGTCGGTGGCGGCGTACTTCAGCAACCGACGTACGCCGGGGCGGTCGGGCCGTCGGGAACGGGTCACCGACTCCCAGGCGTCGATGTCGGCGGCCGGGTCGGCGTCGAGCTCGGGGCTCGTCGTCGGCCGGGTCGCGGGCGCGTCTCCGCCCGCGCCGTCGGTGCCGTCCGGGCCGCGCCGGTCGATGATCTCGAGGGCACGGTGGACGATGTCGCTGATCTGCTCGGGCGGGACCACGGCGTCGACGATGCCGCGGGCGAAGAGGTTCTCCGCGGTCTGCACGCCCTCGGGGAAGGGCTCGCCGTAGAGCGCCTCGTAGACGCGGGGGCCGAGGAAGCCCAGCAGGGCGCCGGGCTCGGCCACGGTGATGTGGCCCAACGAGCCCCACGAGGCCATCACGCCGCCGGTGGTGGGGTGGCGCAGGTAGACGAAGTAGGGGAGTCCGGCCGCCTTGTGGGCGGCGATCGCCTCCGCGATGCGCACCATCTGCACGAAGGCGACGGTGCCCTCCTGCATGCGGGTGCCGCCGGAGACCGGGGCGCCCAGGAGCGGCAGTCCAGCGGCGGTGGCGCGGCGGATCGAACGTACGAGCCGCTCCGACGACGCGGTGCCGAGCGAGCCGGCGAGGAAGGCGAACTCGCTGGCCAGCACGGCGACGCGACGCCCGCGCAGCGTGCCTTCGCCGGTGATCACGGACTCGTCGACGCCGGACTTCTCGGCTGCGGCGGCGAGCTGCTCGGCGTACGCCCCGGTCGCCGCGGAGTGGTCGGGGGCCTCGTCCCACGACTGCCAGGAGTCGTCGTCGAGGACCAGGTCGATCAGGTCGCGGGCCGAGAGGCGAGTCATGCGGTTCAGCGTAGGCGCGGGCGCCGGGGCAGGCCGGTCACGCGGGGCGGGTCGAGGCGAGATGGTGATCACCCTCTCGGGTCGCGGACCGGTGTCTCACCATGCGACCCGGGCTGGCGGAGGTCGCCCCTCACTGTCATTGTCGAGTAAGTCAAGCGACATTGAACAGAAAGCGAGTCCGCCCAGGTCTCGTCGTCCGGAAGGAAGTCCCATGCTCCTGCACTCGCTGCCTCCTCGCCACCCGTCCGTGCGTACGCGGCCCCGCCTCGCCGTCCGCCTCGCTGCGGCCATCGGCGCGCTCGCGCTGGGTGCCACCCTCGCGGCCTGCGGCTCCAGCGGCGCGGAGACCACGGAGGACGGGAAGACCGTGATTCGCTACCAGTCCTCGGCCGGGGCGGTGACGGTTCCCGAGATCGCGGCCGCGCTCGGCTACCTCGACGACATCGAGCTGAAGCTCGTCGGGGAGACCACGGGCGGGCCGGAGAGCCTGCGGGCCCTGGCCACCGACCAGATCGACATTGCCAGCGCCTTCCAGGGGGCCATCGCCAAGGTTGTCTCCACCGGGGCGCCGGTCAAGGCCGTGGCCGCCTCGTACGGCTCCGTCGGCGAGGTGCGGCAGTCCGTGGTCGTCCGCGACGACGGCAGTGTCAAGAAGGCCAAGGACCTCATTGGCAAGAAGGTCGCGCTCAACACCCTCGGGGCCAACTGGGAGGCCGTGCTCGACACTTACCTGGCCGACTCCGGGCTCACTCCGGCGGAGATCGACCGGGTGACCCTGGTGCCGCTGCCCGCCAACGTGCTCGAGGCGTCCCTGCGCGAGAAGCAGATCGACGCTGCCTTCGTGAGCGGCCCTGCGCTGGAGATCGCCCGGGAGCGCCCGGGGTTGAAGGTGCTGACGACCGACCTCGATGTCGTGGGCCCCTACACGGGTGGTTCCTTCGCGCTGCACGAGAAGTTCATCGCCGAGAACCCGGAGGCGGCCAAGGAGCTCGTCGCCGGGATCACCAGGGCGATCGAGTGGACGCAGACGCACACGGTCGAGGAGGTGCGTGAGTTCGTCATCGACTTCCTGACCGAGCAGGGCCGCGACGACGCGGTGCAGACGATCCAGTTCTGGCACGGCACCGGCATCCCGACGGCCGGCGGGTGGCTGCGCGACGAGGACTTCTCGATCTGGCTCGACTGGCTCGAGGCGTCAGGCGAGGTGGACAAGGGGTCCGTGAAGGTCGAGGACGTCTACACCAACGACCTCAACCCGTACGCCGACGATGCGGCGTTCATCGACGGCTACCGGTCGGACCCGGCCGAGGCAGAGGGCGCCGCCGACGAGTGAGGTCTGGGACGGGGGGACGACACGCTGTCTGGATGCTGAACTTAAGTCCAGTAATCCAATTAAGTTAAGTAACGTCATGCACTACAGGACCCGTGCCCCCGTCCTGGCCGCCCGTCGCGGTCTGCCCTGTCGAAAGGATCTCCATGCCTTCCCTCTCCCTGCACAGCCGCGTGGTTGCCGTCGCCACCTCCCTGCTCCTCGGCGCCGCCCTGAGCGCCTGCGGTGGAGCCGGCGGCGCCGCGACCAACGCTGACGGTGACACCGTCATCCGCTACCAGTCCTACGTCGGCATGCTCAACGTGATGGAGCTGGCCGACGCGCTCGGCTACCTCGACGAGGCCGACATCGAGCTCGATCGGGTCGGCGACGTGCAGGGCGGGCCAGAGGGCCTGCGGGCGCTGACCACCGACCAGGTGGACGTGGCCGGCGCGTTCCAGGGAGCCATCGCCAAGGTGGTCTCCACCGGCGCCCCGATCACCGCGGTGCTCGCCTACTACGGCTCCCACGATGACGTGAACTTCTCCTTCGTCGTCCGCCAGGGCGACGACATCGAGGGCCCGCGTGACCTCATCGGCAAGAAGGTCGCCGTCAACACCCTCGGTGCGAACGCCGAGGCCGTGCTCGACACCTACCTGGCCGAAGGAGGGCTCACCGAGAAGGAGATCGCCCAGGTGACCCTCGTCCCGCTGCCCGGCACCGTCTCGGAGGCCTCGCTGCGCAAGAAGCAGGTCGACGCGGCGTTCATGTCCGGCAGCGCGAGGGACTACGCCCTCCAGCGCCCGGGCCTGGACGTCCTCTTCAGCGACGTCGAGGTGGTCGGCCCCTACAACGGCGGTGGCCTCGCCCTGCACGACCGCTTCATCCAGGAGAACCCGGGGGCCGTCGGCGACCTGGTGGGCGCTCTCGCCAAGGCCGTGGTCTGGAGCCAGGACCACTCGGTCGAGGAGGTCCGCGACCTGATCGGCGACTACCTCGAGGAGGACGGTCGCGGCGACCAGAAGGAGGCCCTGGGCCTGTGGCGCGGCACCGGAGTCTCCACCGAGGGCGGCGTGCTGCGCGACGAGGACTTCTCGCTCTGGCTCGACTGGCTCGTCGCGGCGGGCGAGATCAAGAAGGGCTCCGTCGAGGTCGACGACATCTACACCAACGAGTTCAACCCCTACGCCAAGGAGAAGTGAGATGAGCAGCAGGATCGAGCTGTCCGGCGTCCGGCAGACCTTCCAGGTCCGCAGCGACACCGACAAGCAGCTGCACGAGTTCGTCGCCCTCGAGGACGTCGACCTGACCATCGAGGCGGGGGAGTTCATCACCCTCGTCGGGCCCTCGGGGTGCGGCAAGTCGACCGTGCTCGACCTGGTCGCGGGCCTCACCCGCCCGACTGCCGGACGGCTGACCGCGGACGGCGTGGAGATCACCAAGCCCGGCCTCGACCGCAGCGTGGTCTTCCAGCAGTACACGTTGCTGCCGTGGCGCACCGCCGTCGGCAACGTCGAGTTCGCGCTGGAGGCCAAGGGCGGGCTCTCGCGCTCCGAGCGTCGGGAGCGGGCCCTGGAGGTCCTCGACCTGGTCGGGCTCACCGACTTCGCCGACCGGCACCCGCACGAGCTCTCGGGCGGCATGAAGCAGCGTGTCGCCATCGCGCGCTCACTCTCGTACGACCCCCAGGTCCTGCTCATGGACGAGCCCTTCGGTGCGCTCGACGCCCAGACCCGCGAGCGCCTCCAGGAGGAGCTGATCGGCATCTGGAAGCGCCTCGGCACCACCATCGTCTTCATCACCCACGACATCGACGAGGCCGTCTTCCTCGGCCAGCGCGTCGCCGTGATGAGTGCGCGACCCGGCCGCATCAAGGCGCTGGTCGACATCCAGCTCGACCGCTCCGGCGGCGCCGACGTCGACATCCGCTCGACGCCGCAGTTCGCCCACTACCGCCACGAGATCTGGACGTTGCTGCGTCAGGCCAACCGTCGCAGCAGCACCCCCGAGGGAGTGACCCAAGTTGCCTAGCCTGCTCAAGGAACGCGCCGAGCCGAAGCTCAATCCGCGTCAGGAGGCCTCCGCGGGGGTCACGCACGTCTCGCGATATCGCCGCAACGCCGCCCGTGGGGGACGCGGTGTCGTCGGGGTGCTGCTGCTCGCCGTCGTGTGGGAGGTGGCGCCGCGTCTGGAGATCGTGCCGTCGTACGTCGTCTTCCCGCTCTCCGACGTCCTCGTGGCGTGGTGGGAGCTCTTCACGAGCGGCCGCATCTGGGGGCACCTCGAGGCGAGCCTCGTACGCTCGGTCATCGGCTTCGGCCTGGCGGTCGCCACCGCGATCCCGCTGGGCACGGCCATCGCCTGGTACCCGCCGGTCCGCGAGCTGCTCTCACCCGTGCTCGAGATCTTCCGCAACACCGCGGCGCTGGCGATCCTGCCGGTCTTCGTCCTGGTCTTCGGCATCGGTGAGACGTCGAAGGTCGCCATCGTGCTCTTCGCCTGCTTCTTCCCGATCCTGCTCTCCACGATCAGCGGTGTCGCCACCGTCGACCCGCAGCTGCTGCGCTCGGCCAGGGTGCTCGGCCTCTCCCCGGTCACGACCTTCCGCAAGGTGGTCTTCCCGGCAGCGGTGCCCCAGATCTTCACCGGCATCCGGATGGCCGGCGCCGCAGCGATCCTCGTGCTCATCGCCGCCGAGATGATCGGCGCCACCGCCGGGGTCGGCTTCCTCATCACCTACAGCCAGAACAACTTCCTCTACCCGCAGATGTACGCGGCGATCCTCACCACGACGGCGCTGGGCCTGATCGTCAACGGCTCGCTGGTGGCGCTGGAGAAGCGCCTCTCCCGCTGGCGCGTCTGAGCGTCGTCACGCCACCCCCGCCACCCCGCCCTGCCACCGCACAGGAGTTCCCGCATGCCACGACAGCTCGTCCTCAACGCCTTCATCCACGACGTCGGCCACCACGAGGTGGCCTGGCGCCTGCCCGAGACCCGCACCGACGTGCAGCGCGACGTCACCTACTTCCAGGACATCGCGCGGACCGCGGAGCGCGGCAAGCTCGACTCGGTCTTCTTCGCCGACAGCCCCTCGACCTTCGGCAGCACGGTCGCCCGCCGTCCGTCGGAGATCCTCGAGCCGGCCCTCCTGCTCAGCGCGATGGCCGTGGTCACCGAGCGCATCGGACTCATCGCGACCTCGTCGACGACCTACGAGGAGCCCTACAACCTGGCGCGCACCTTCGCCTCGCTCGACGCGATCAGCAAGGGCCGCGCGGGGTGGAACGTGGTCACCTCCGCCGACCTCACCGCCGGCGCCAACTTCGGCTACACCGAGCCGCTGGGTCACGCCGAGCGCTACGCCCGCGCCGAGGAGTTCCTCGAGGTGGTCCTGGGGCTGTGGGGCGGCTGGGAGGACGGCCACCGCATCGCCGACAAGGCCAACGGCGTCTTCCACGACCCCGCCAAGGTCCACGCGCTGGACCACGTGGGCGAGCACTTCCGGGTCAAGGGGCCGCTCAACGTCGGACGCAGCGAGCAGGGGCACCCGGTGGTCGTGCAGGCGGGCTCGTCGGTGCCCGGCATCGCCCTCGCGGCGAAGTACGCCGAGGCCGTCTTCACCGCGCAGCCGACGCTGGAGGAGGGGCAGGCCTTCTACGCCGAGCTCAAGGCGGCCACCCGCAAGGCGGGCCGCAACCCGGACCACGTCAAGATCCTGCCCGGCCTGGTACCGATCGTCGGCTCCACGGTCGAGGAGGCGCGTGCGATCGAGAAGAGCCTCGACGACCTGGTCGTGCTGGAGCGCCCCCTGGCCGCCCTCGCCGAGCAGATCGGGGTCCCCGCGGACCAGATCGACCTCGACGCGCCGCTCCCGACCGACATCCGACCGGCGTCGGAGATCGAGGGCAACCGCACCCGCTACGAGCTCATCGTGGCGCTGGCCCGTCGCGAGGACCTGACCGTGCGCCAGCTCCTGCTGCGCCTCGGCGGCGGTCGCGGCCACCGGACGTACGTCGGCACCCCCGAGCAGGTCGCCGACACGATCCAGGAGTGGTTCACCTCCGGCGCGGCCGACGGCTTCAACATCATGCCGGCGATCTACCCCTCGGGGTTGGAGACCTTCGTCGACCACGTGGTCCCGGTCCTGCAGGACCGCGGCCTCTTCCGCCGGGACTACGCCGGCACCACGCTGCGCGACCACTACGGCCTGCCCGTGCCCGCCCCGCTGGGGGCTGCGTCCGGGGCCGGGGTGGGCGCGTCGTCCGGCGGCGCTGCCGCCACCACCGAGAGGACCGCCTGACATGCCGAAGCCCACCCGCCACCTCGCCCTCAACGCGTTCCTGATGAGCGCCGGCCACCACGAGGCCGCGTGGCGCTCCAACGCCACCGAGCCCGACGACTACCTCTCCCTCGAGCACGTCGTCGAGCTCGCCCGGACCGCCGAGCGGGGCCTGCTCGACTCCATCTTCTTCGCCGACGTCCCGGTGCTCGGCCACCCCGACCGTCGCCCCTCGGAGTCGCTCGACCCGACGGTGAAGCTGGCCGCCATCGCGGCCGCGACGTCGCGCATCGGCCTGATCGGCACCGCCTCCACCACCGTCGAGGAGCCCTACAACCTGGCTCGTCGCTTCGCCTCGCTCGACCGGCTGAGCAAGGGCCGGGCGGGGTGGAACGTGGTCACCACCGCCACCGACGCGGTCGGCGCCAACTACGGCATCACCGAGTGGCCGGGCCACGAGGAGCGCTACCGCCGCGCCGACGAGTTCGTCGACGTCACCCTGAAGCTGTGGAACTCCTGGCGTCCCGACGCGGTCGTCGGCGACCGCGCCGAGGGAGTCTGGGCAGACCCGTCGCGGGTGCAGCCGATCCACCACCGCGGAGAGTTCTTCGACGTCGCCGGCCCGCTCACGGTCGGTCGGAGCCCGCAGGGCCACCCGGTGGTCGTGCAGGCCGGGTCCTCCGGCCCCGGCATTGCGCTCGCTGCGAAGTACGCCGAGGCCATCTTCACCGCGCAGCGCACGATCGAGGACGGCCGGTCCTTCTACGCCGAGCTCAAGGCCGCCACCCGCAGGGCCGGGCGCAACCCCGACCACATCAAGATCCTCCCGGGCATCGTGACCGTCCTGGGCGGCACCGAGGCGGAGGCGACGGCCAGGGCCGACGCGCTCGACGACCTGATCGTGCTGCGCCACCCGCACGAGCAGCTGGCCCACCAGACCGGGCTGGCGGTCGACCAGCTGCCGCTCGACGAGCCGCTGCCGGCAGCGGTGCGGGCGCCCGACGACAACACCGGCAGCCGCTACGCGCTCACCCTGGAGCTGGCGCGCCGGGAGGACCTCACCGTGCGCCAGCTGCTGCGCCGCCTCGGCGGCGGCCGCGGCCACCGGGTCTTCGCGGGCACGCCGGAGCAGGTCGCCGACACCATCGAGCTGTGGTTCACCACCGGTGCCTCCGACGGCTTCAACGTCATGCCGGCCACGCTGCCCGACACGCTGGAGGACTTCGTCGACCACGTCGTGCCGATCCTCCAGCAGCGCGGGCTCTTCCGCACCGCGTACGAGGGCTCCACGCTGCGCGAGCACTACGGACTCCCGGTGCCGGGGGAGGGCGCCCTGGCCGGCGTCTCCCGCGCGGGCTGAGCCCGCCTGACGTGGTCCGGGCGGGCCGTCCCACTCCCGTCGGTCGGCCCGACCGCGGCCCGGTCCGTTCCAGCGCGACCGGGCAGTCTCCGTGGCCGTGGTGCCGCCCCACCTGAGGCGGCACCACGGTTGGTGACAGCCCGGGGGCCGGTGGGGCCGGAATCACGCCCGGCATCGGGGCCGCGAAGGCGTGCCGTGCCGTCGGTGCGGACTAGCCTGAGCAGGTGCTGCTCCGCAACGTCCGCCCCGTCCCGCTCCTGCCGGGCAGGCAGCCGGTCGCCGACCCCGTCGACCTCGATCTTCCCGGCGTCGGGGAGCCCGCTCAGGTCCTCGACGCCGACGGCGCCTGGGCGGTGCCGGGCCTGTGGGACGCCCACGTCCACCTCGGTCAGTGGACTCTCGTGCAGTCGCGGCTCGACACCTCCGCCGCCGACTCCGTGGAGGACGTCCTGGCCGCCGTGCGCAGTCGGCTCACCCAGCGGCTCGGGCACCCCGTGATCGGCTTCGGCCACCGCCCGACTGCCTGGCCGACGGGGCCCACCACCGCCGCCCTCGACGCGGTCACCGACACCCCCGTGGTCCTGGTCGCGGGCGACGCCCACCACGGGTGGCTCAACTCCTCGGCCCAGCGCATCCTGGGCCTGCCGCTGCGCGACGAGGTGGTCTCCGAGGACGAGTGGTTCGCCGTCTACGCCCGCCTCGGTGACGTCTTCGGTTCCGAGCGAGTCGCGCCGGGTGACTACGCCGCCACGCTGGGCCGGGCCGCCGCGCTCGGTGTCACCGGCGTCGTCGACTTCGAGTTCGGCGAGGGCCCGGGTGCCTGGATCGATCGCTGGTCGGCGGGCGCCGACCTGCTGCGGGTGCGCACCGCGACCTACGCCAGTGGCCTCGCCGACGTGCTGGCCGAGGGGTGGAGGACGGGCGACGTGCTCGACCGCGGCGGCCGGCTCATGGTCGGGCCGCTGAAGATCATCAGCGACGGCTCCCTCAACACCGGCACCGCCTGGTGCTGCGAGCCCTACGCCGGCGCCCCCGCGCTCCCCTACGGCGAGCCCAACCTGGAGGCCGACGAGCTGCAGGACCTCCTGGCGAGGGCCCATGCCGGAGGGTTGGAGGCCGCGGTGCACGCGATCGGCGACCGGGCGGTCGAGGCCGCGCTGGACGCCTTCGCCGCCACCGGCGCGCGGGGCTCCGTCGAGCACGCCCAGCTGGTGCGCCGCGACGACGTACGACGCATGCGTGCCCTCGGCGTGCGCGCCAGCGTCCAGCCCGCGCACCTGCTCGACGACCGGGACCCGACCGAGCAGCAGTGGCCGGGTCGCGGCGGGCGCTGCTTCGCGCTGCGGTGGATGCGCGACGCCGGGGTGCAGCTGGCCTTCGGCTCCGACGCCCCGGTCTCCCCCCTCGACCCCTGGCTGGCGATGGCGGCTGCGGTGCACCGCAGCGCCGACGAGCGCGAGGGGTGGCACCCCGAGCAGTCGCTCACGGCGACCGAGGCGCTGGCGGCGAGCGTCGACGGCGTAGGCGACCTGGCGACCGCCCGCGACGTGGTCCTGCTGGGCGACGACCCGCTGCGCTTCGACACCGGCCCCGAGGCAGCGGCCCACCTGCGGTCGATGCGCGGCCAGGTGCTCGCGACGTACGTGGATGGTCGGGGCGTGTACGTGGCCTAGCGCCCTCGGCAGGAAATTCCTTCCGAGGCGAGGGCGGCCCACGCTCACCCCACTCGATCGGGCGGGGAGTTTCCTTCCGGGGCGCGGCTCAGCCCAGCGCGATCGTCGCGCGGCGTACGAAGTCGGGCTCGTCGAGCAGGTCGCCGTAGGCCTCGCGCAGCTGGCCCATCCGGTAGCGGACGGTCTGGGGGTGCACGAAGAGGGTCGCCGCCACCGCGTCGCGCCGGCCTTGGTGCAGCAGCCAGGCGCGCAGGGTCTCGACCAGCTTGTCGCGGGTCGACTCGCTCATCTCGGCGAGCGGGGCGAGCACCTGCTCGCGCAGGTCGCCCAACGCCTCGGGGTCGGCCGTGACCACGAGGTCGGCGAGGTGCGCCTCGGTGTCCAGCGTCGCCGAGCGCGACTCCCGCTCCAGCTCGAGCGCCCGCCGGGTTCTTTCGTAGGAGGAGCGCACCTCCAGCCACGGTCGGGTCGACCCCACCACGGCGGCATGACCCTGCACGGCGCGCAGCAGCACGCTCCGGTGGGCGTCGGGCACCAGGAGCACCGAGTGCACGGACCGGCCCGCCGGGTCGTCGACCAGCAGTGAGCTGGGGGCGATCAGGCCGAGCAGCACCGAGCCCTGCGCCTCGGGGACGAGCACGGCGGTCAGCGTCTCGGGGGGCTCCCACTGCGCGCGGGCGGCGAGCGCCTCCACCGCCTCGGGCGACCGGCCCTCGAGCAGGGCGCGGCCGAGCTGGTCGAGCAACCGCTGGCGCGCGCGGCCCGACTCGTTGGTCTCGTCGCGGTGGCCGGTCGCCGACTGGTCGGAGAGCTGGTCCATGTAGGCGAAGACGAGCTCGGCGTAGGCGGCCACCGTCGCCGAGTCGACGCCCGCCCTGACCAGGCCCACGGCCATCTGGCGCCACGACACCCGCGAGCCCACACGGTAGGCAGCCAGCAGCGCCTCCATCGAGCGTCCGGAGCGCGCCTCGCCGCGCCCCAGCTGGTAGGCGCCCTCCATCGAGGCCGCTGCTGGCCGGTCGCTGCGGCGGTCGCCGCGGGCACCCAGCTGGACGAAGCCGCCGAGGGCGAGCACGACCGCGTCGCGGATCACCTGGCCCATCGGCCCGCTGAGGGCGTTGGCGTAGGTGGGCACCTCGGCGATGATCGCCGCGACCGCCGCGTCGGCGACCTGGGGGAGCTGCGAGGTCAGCTGCTCGACCAACCCGGGCGGCAGCGACAGCCGGGGCTCCTCGGGGTAGCGAGCCATCGGGTCGGGGGTGCCCGCGGCGGACGTCTCGTTCACGGGCGCACCCTCGTGCGGGACGGGGCTCCGTGGAAGGCGATGAGCATCGTCGCGGCTCTCCTTGGTCGTCGGTGGCTCGTTCCACCGTGCTGCTGGGGCTGAATCTGGGCCATTTTGTTCGATAGGGACAATTATCGCCAGTAGGTTCACTAGTTGTGGTCAGGAATCTAGTCCCTTGGGCGGTGCAGCATAGGGGCATGACCTCGACGATGGATCGCCCCGGCCGCTTGCGCGACCGTGCCATCCGCCTGGTGGAGGCCGCGACCACGCCGTTGCTGCCTGCTGACTACCTGGACCTCTTCGCCCCCCTGCGCTCCGGCGCCGAGCTCCGCGGCCGCATCGTCGGCGTGGAGCCGGAGACCGCCGACGCCGCGACCATCCTGATCAAGCCCGGTGCCGACTGGGCCGGTCACCAGCCGGGCCAGTACACGCGCATCGGCATCGACGTCGACGGCGTACGCCAGTGGCGCGCCTACTCGCTGACCCACGGTCCGCGCAACGACGGCCTGATCTCGATCACCGTCAAGGCGGTGCCCGACGGCGTCGTGAGCCACCACCTGGTGCACCACTGCCCGGTCGGCAGCATCGTCCACCTCGAGCAGGCGGCCGGCGAGTTCGTGCTGCCCGACCCCAACGGCGGCAAGTTCTTGATGGTGACGGCCGGTTCCGGCGTCACCCCGGTGATCGGGATGCTGCGCAACCTCTTCCCGGTGGCCGACTCGGGTGCGGTGCACCTGGAGCGCAGCAAGGGCTTCGACATCGTGGTCGTGCACGTCGCGCCCAGCGAGCCCGACTCGATCTTCCTGCGCGACCTCAAGGCGCTCGACGCGGCTGGCCTGATCCAGCTCGTCGCCCGCTACGACGACGTGCACGGTGTGCTCGACGTCAACGCGCTCGGCGAGCTCGTCCCTGACCTGCACGCGCGTACGACGCTCGCCTGCGGCCCCGCCGGTCTGCTCGACGCGCTCACCGAGCACCACGAGCGCGCCGGCGTGCCCCTGGTGATCGAGCAGTTCCGCACCAGCCGCGTGGAGCCCGGTGAGGGCGGCACGCTCCACTTCGCGAAGAGCGAGAAGGAGCTCGTCGTCGACGGCGCCACGCCCATCCTCGACGCGGCCGAGGAGGCCGGGATGCTGATGCGTTCCGGCTGCCGCATGGGGCTGTGCATGGGCTGCCTCATCCCGATGACCGAGGGCACCGTGCGCGACCTGCGCAACGGCGAGCTCACCACTGCCATCCCCGGCGAGTCCGGGACCGTCAAGGTCCAGACCTGCATCAAGGCCGCCGCCGGGCCCTGCCACTTCGATCACTGATCGCCGAAGGAGAGACACGATGACCACCATCCAGAAGAAGGCCAACAACCCGATCGCGCACCTGAGCAAGGAGCAGATCGCGGAGCTGGGTCGTGAGCTCGACGCGATCCGTCAGGAGATCGTCGACTCCCGCGGCGCCGACGACGCGGCGTACATCCGCAAGGTCATCAAGACGCAGCGCTACCTCGAGATGGGGTCGCGCGGCGTGCTGCTCTTCTCCATCTTCCCGCCTGCCTGGGTGCTCGGCACCGTGGGCCTGAGCGTCTCCAAGATCCTCGAGAACATGGAGATCGGCCACAACATCCTCCACGGCCAGTGGGACTGGATGCGCGACCCGAAGATCCACTCCTCGACCTGGGAGTGGGACAACGTCACCCCGTCGGACGCGTGGAAGCACAGCCACAACGAGGTGCACCACACCTACACGAACATCGTGGGCAAGGACAACGACCTCGGCTACGGCATCATGCGCGTCGACGAGGACCAGAAGTGGTACCCGATGTACATCGCGCAGCCGGCGTGGAACTTCATCAACGCCTGCTTCTTCCAGTACGGCATCGCTGCCTACGACCTCGAGCTCGGCAAGAACCTCTCCCGCCCGAAGGAGAAGCGTCCCGCCGACTTCGACGACCAGGTGAAGAAGGTCCTGGTCAAGATCCGCAAGCACATGACGCGTGACTACGTGATCCACCCGGTGCTGTCGATCCCCACGGGTTCCTTCGTGCCGACGATCGCTGCCAACCTGGTCGCCAACTGGGCCCGCAACATGTGGAGCCACTCGGTCATCATGTGCGGCCACTTCCCCGAGGGCGTCGAGACCTTCGAGCGCGAGATGCTCGACGAGGACGAGACCCGGGGCGACTGGTACATCCGCCAGATGCTCGGCTCGGCCAACATCTCCGGCTCGAAGCTGATGCACATCATGACCGGCAACCTGTCGCACCAGATCGAGCACCACCTCTTCCCGGACCTGCCCTCCAACCGCTACGCCGAGGCTGCGGTCAAGGTGAAGGCGGTCTTCGACAAGTACGAGCTCAACTACCTCGAGCGCCCGCTGGTCCCGCAGATCTACTCGGCGTGGCACAAGGTCGTCCGCCTGAGCTTCCCCAACGGCTGGCTCGAGACCACCACCGTCAAGAACCTGCCCAAGCAGGTCGGCGTGCTGGCCAAGATGGTGACCGGTGGCCGCAAGACCCGCCGCGCCCTCCAGCGCCAGCTGGACGACCAGGCCCGCCGCAGGGCCGTCAAGGTCGAGAAGGCCGAGGTCGTCGAGGCGGCCTGACGCAGGCGCGTACGTACGCAGCACGGAAGGTTCGAGTCACCGGGTGGCTCGGACCTTCCGTCGTTCCTGGGTGCTGTTCTGGTCGTTGTGCCACCGTGGGGCGCCGGCCACGCGTCGTACTCGCACACCAGCGTGTGGTCGAAGAAGGTCGCACGCCGGTAGCCGACCCGGCGACGCGTCACTCCCGCGACCCCGTGAGTATGGTCTGCAGCACAGTCAGCACGAGGAGTGAGGAACGCGATGAGCGAGACCAACCAGCGGGACGCCGAGGGCACGGGGCGTACGCCGCGACGTGCGAGCCCGGTGGCCAGCATCGCGATGCTGCTGGTCGCTGGCATCGTCTGGTTCTTCCTGCACAACCTGACCGATCTGCACGTCGTCGTGGAGCTGCTCGTCGCGGCCGTCGCCGGTGGCATCGCGGGCTTCGTGGTGCAGGAGATCGCCGGCCGGCGTCGCGGCCAGGTCTGACGGGGTTGCCACACCTCGCTCGAGGACGACCTATCCTCGACGCATGCGTACAGCCCCCAGCTCCGTCCTTCTCCTCCACGTGACCATCGGGTCGCACGGCGGAGCGCACTGACGTGGGTTGGGTGCTCGTCGCCCTCGCGGCGCTGCTGTGGGGCGCGATCGGTCCGGTCACGATCGTGGTGGTGGCCGCGTTGCTGCTCATCCCCCGGGTGAGGAACCGCGTCCCGCGACCCCGCTTCTCCTGGCGTGGCGCCGGCATCGGTGTCCTCGTGGCCAGCGTCGCCACGGCCGTGCTGGTCGCGCTGCCCGACGGCCTGCTGCCGGTCCCGGGCAACGGCGGCCTGCTGGTGACCCCGGGGTACGACGGGCGACAGGTCTCCGCGAAGCCGCTCGACGTCGACGAGCCGTCGCAGCACCCGTGGTTGGCCGACTCGCAGACCGACCGTCCCGGCCCGCTCGGTGACGACCCCGAGACCGACACGGCCTGGTACGGCCTCGAGAGCTGCCGCAGCATGCAGTTCGCCTCCAACGGCCGACTCGTCGCGATCTGCCACGACCGCCGTGGTCCGCAGCTCCACGTGCTCGACGCCGACTCGATGCGGCCCCTCGCCACCAAGCGGCTGCCCGGCACGGCGGCGACCGACGACGCGGTGCGCGCGGACGCCTGCTCCGGTGCCCGCTTCTACCTCGACAACGGCGACCGCGCCGTGCTGGCGACCACCGACGGCCGCATCCAGGCGATCGGCACCGCCGATGCCGACGGCCAGCCCGACCTCACCGTCGACCAGACGTGGAACCTCGTCAAGCTCATCGGCAAGGACGACTGCCTGGTGCGAGCGATGGCCGACTGGTCGGGCCGCATCTGGTGGGTCAGCTACCAGGGCCGAGTCGGCATGCTCGACACGGTCGCCGGTGGCGCCAAGGTGCTCGACCTCGAGGAGCAGATCACCCAGCCCTTCAGCGTCGACGAGTCGGGCGTCTTCGTCACCACCGACCACGCCCTCTACCGCGTCGTCGTCGACGAGCGCGGCGAGGCCAAGGTGTCGTGGCGCACGGCGTACGACCGTGGCGTGGAGGTGAAGTCCGGCCAGATCACCCAGGGCACCGGCTCCGGGCCGGCGCTCGTCGACGACAACCTCGTCGCGATCGCCGACAACGCCGAACCCCGCATGCACGTCGCCTTCCACGACCGCTCCACCGGCGCGGAGGTGTGCAAGTCCGCGGTCTTCGACGGCGGTGAGAGCGCGACCGAGACCTCCTTGGTCTCCGTGGGCTCGGGCGTCATCGTGACCAACGACCACGACCGCCGCTCGGTCGCCTCGACCCTCATGGGCTTCACCCCGACCGGCGGTGTCGCCCGCGTCGACCACCAGGAGGCCAAGTGCCGCGTGGTGTGGAGCCACCCCGTGGCCGCGGTCAGCACCCGGCCGGTGGTCTCGTGGGCGACCGGCCTCGTCTACGCGATGACGAAGCGGCCCTCGGCCTGGGGCGTCTCGGCGTGGTACCTCACTGCGCTCGACGTGCGCGACGGCGAGCACGCCTTCTCCGTACGTACGGGCACCGGGGTGCTGCACACCCCTCGGCTCAGTTTCGTGGCCCTGGGGCCTGACGGTGCGGCGTACGTCGGACACCGGAGCGGCCTGGTACGGGTGCGCGACGCGGAGCGCGCCAAGACGTGACGCGCTCCGCCGCCGCAGCGTGGCCGGTGGTGCTCAGAACTTCTTCGTGTGGAGCGTCAGGGTCCGGCCCTTGTGCCGGGAGACCGAGAGCAGACTGACGCGCGACTTGCTGTCGCTGGCGAACTTGAAGGTGCCGTTGTTGTTGAGGCCGACGCGCACCCAGGTGCCGTTCTTCAGCCAGGCGACGCCGTTGCGACCGGCCCGGTAGGAGACCACAGGATTGCCGTTGGCCGTCATGTGCACGCTGGGGGTGAAGACCGAGAAGTAGTTGCCCGCCCTGGGGTGCACGCCGCGCACGTCCCAGGCAGCGCCGGGCTTCGCCTGGATGCCGGCGGTCACCGTGACCCACTCGGGCTTGGCCTCGGGGGAGTAGCCGAGCCCGATCATCGCGACCTTGCCGGAGTTGTTGCCGTCGATGTCCCAGGTGTTGCCCCTGCGGCTCTGCTTCGGCGTCACGGTGCGGGCACCCCACACCCCGTTGAGGCGACGCACCGTGTACCAGGTCTCGGACCACCCCGAGTCGTATCGCGAGTCCATGAACGAGACGGTGATGTTGCCGTTGTCCGTGGCGGTGTGCGACGAGTTCATGATCAAGTTGTTGGCGGTGGCGACGACCTTCTGCGTCCTCGCTCCCTTGCTGTTCATCGTCACGGCGCGCAGGCGACCGCCGAGAGTGGTGCCTCCCCGCTCCACCCACGTGGCGGTGACCAGGCCGCCGGTGCTCACGGAGGCGTCGCCACCCTCGTCGGGCGTCCACGCCGCGTCACGGGTGTAGGGCAGCCGGGTCCAGCCCTTGCGGCCCTTCCAGTTGACGAAGTGCACCGGATGTCCCCACGCGTTGGGGTCTGACCCGTTCCACCACACGACAGTGTGGCCGTTGGGGGAGGTGTGGAGCTCCACGTTCGACGGCGTGGGCGCGGTGGCGGTGATCCACCGCTTCGAGACCTTGCCGCGCGGCGTGACCTTGGCGACCATCACCCCGGTGCGCCACGTCTTCTTGACCCGCTTCGCCGCCGTCCACGCGATGACCGCCTGACCACTGCGATCCATCGAGACAGCGACCTGGCCGGAGACGCCTCCGCCGCCGACCTGCTTGCTCCAGCCGTGGAGGCGCACGGGCTTGCTCCACTTGCCGCGCGCGGTGACGCGGCGGAACCACGGTCGTACGCCCTTGCTCCCGATCTCGCTCCAGGCCACGACGCCGGCGCCCTTGCCGTTGCGGGCGATGTCGTAGGACTGGAAGCCGTTCTTGGCGCTCACCACGGCCTTGGGCCGTGACCAGCCCTTCACCTTGGGCAACGCGGTGGCGCGGGGGTCCTCGATCCGGACCGCGTCACGCTGCTCCTGGAGCTGGGCCACCGGAGGAACGGTGTCCTTCCAGCCGGGACGCGAGCTGCGGTCGAAGGAGTCGTCGGCGGAGGCGGGAGCCAGCGGCACCAGCAGCGCGAGCGCCACGGCGGCCACGCCGGTGGCGGCCCGAGGTCGCCGGTGGGCGATGGGACGTGGGTGGGCAGAGCCCGAGAGTGTGGTCGGCATGGCAGGCATTGTGTCGTACCGGAGGCATGAGCAAGGGCCGATCAGGACGGTTCATGCGCCATCTCGTCGTCCGACGGGTCAGTGTGGATACCGGAGCCCGACGGTGCGCTCGCTCAGCTCCCAGAGCTCGTGCTGCGCGGCCTCGTCGCGGGCGAGGTCGGAGGGGCGTACGACCGTGGGCAGCCCCCGGGTTTCGCCGCGGCCGCTGGGGCCGCAGTAGGTCGATCCGGGCAGGTCGGCGACGCAGGCCATCAGGAGGGGCCAGGCGCCGTGGGCGGCCGGCTGGGCCACCGCCTTGTGCACGGCGTCGACGATCGAGGCGGCCCCGCCGGAGGGTCGTCCGAATCGGCCGTTGGCGAAGAGCGGGGTCGCGGAGTAGCCCGGGTGGGCAGCCAGGGCCTTCACCGGCAGCCCCGCACTCCGGAGCCGCCGGTCGAGCTCGTAGGTGAAGAGCAGGTTGGCCAGCTTCGACTGCCCGTAGGCCTGGAGTCGGTTCCGTGGCGGCGGGGTCGTGCGGGGTTCCCCGAGCGGAGCGGTGCGGGCGGCGCGGTGGGCCTGGGAGCTCACGGTGACGACGCGGCCGTCCCCCGAGGCGACCAGCTGGGGAAGCAGGAGGCCGGTCAGCAGGAACGGCCCGAAGTGGTTGGTCGCCATCTGCAGGTCGAGACCTTCAACGGTGCGGTGGGGCTGCGACGCCATGACCCCGGCGTTGTTGACCAGCCCGTGCAGTGGCCCGAAGTGTTCGGCCTCGTGGGCGGCGCGGCGTACGGCCTCGAGCGAGGCCAGGTCGAGCAGCAGCTCGTCGAGGTCGGCGTCGGGCACCTCGGCGCGTACGAGGTCGACCGTGGCGGAGAGGCGTCGGGCGTTGCGGCCCGCCATGACGACCCGGGCGCCGGCCGCGGCGAGGTCGCGCACGACGTACTGCCCGATGCCGCCGGGGCTGGTGCCCGTGACCAGGTAGGTGCGACCTGTCAGGTCGGGGATCGCCGCCGGGTGCCAGGTCGTCGCACCGCTCACGGCGTCACGGCCATGGTGGCGAGGACGCGCTGCGCCACCTCCTCGTCGCCTCCCACGCCGACCGTCACCTGGTCGACGGGACGACGTCCACCGGCCAGTAGCGCGAACGACTCACGGCTGAAGGTCAGGGTCACGTCGGCGTCGTCGGGCACCTCGGTGAGCCCCTCGCCGCGCCCCGCGTCGGTGACCTGCCAGGCGCGCGGTGCGTGGCCGTCGATCTCGACGCGCAGCGTGGTGCCGGGCGTGGCCTGGGCGCGCTTGCCGAGGACGAGGCCGAGGGTGTCGGAGAGGTGGTCGACGGTGTGCTGGGCGCCCGGGGAGTCGAAGGTGCCCGGACGGCCGGTCGCGCGGCGGATGTCCTGCTCGTGCATCCACAGGTCGATGGGCCGGTTGGTCCACAACGTGCGGTTGGTCCAGCCGACCGCCCCGAACGGTCCGAGAGCCGGGGCGTCCGCGACCGGCGTGGTGTCGGCGAGGATCGCGGTGTGGGTCGCGGTCGCCGACTCGCGGATCTCGTTGACCAGGTCGTCGGTCGAGTGGCCCCGCCGGGAGACGATGCCCTGCTCGGTGAACTGCCCCATCGGGTTGCGGACGTGGGGGACCTCGCCCAGCTCGACGTGCTCGTGGCGACCGCCGGAGAGGACGTGCTCCAGGTGGGCGGTGTGTGCGGCGACGTCGCGCACGCTCCAGCCGGGAAGGTCGGTCGGGGCCGACCACTCCTCCTCGGTCAGCTCCTCCAACAGGTGGGTGAAGTCGTCGATCGAGCTCCACCACAGGTCGACGTACGGCGTCAGGTCGGTCATGCGGACACCCTAGGGGTGGGCGCCGACGCGGGACAGGTCCGCGGCCCGGAAGCGGCGACGGCCGTCGGTCAAACCCGTTAGCCTCGCCCCGTCGCGCTGGACGGCGTGGATCGAGGGGGAGTCGATGACCGTTCGTCATCTGTACGTCGCAGTGGTGCTGTCCGTGGTCGCGTTGCTGGCGCCGGTGGGCGCCGGTGCGGTCGTGGCTGCCGAGCCCGCGACCGCGAGCGTCGCCGGAAAGGTCGTGCTCCCGGAGGGCGTGGACGCCACGACGGTCACGATCTCCATCGCACGGCGCGACGAGGCGACGGGCATGCTGCTGCGCCACGCGCTGGCGTCCCTGACCGCCGAAGGGACCTACGCGTTCCCCGGGCTCACCGCAGGTGAGTACAGGCTCTTCGTGAGGCAGCCAGCCGGCACCATCGCCAACGGCGCCACACGTGTCGTCACGCTGGTCGATGGCGAGGAACGGACGGGCGTGGACTTCGACGTCCCCCTGGGAGCGGCGTTGTCGGGCACGGTGGCGGCCCCCGCGGGGATCGACCTCCGTCACCTCTCGGTGTCGATCCATGTCGTGGGTCCCGGTGGTGCGGTCGGTGACGCGAGAGCCACCGCGGACGTGACGTCCGACGGCACCTGGTCGCTGACGCAGCAGTTCCCCGGCACGTACCGCATCTCCGTCGCGCACCGTGACGATGCCACCTGGCCTGCCTTCCTCGGCGGCTCGGGGCTGGCCAACGCCCGCAACATGGTCGTGACCGCCGGCGGTGCGGTGGCCGGTCTGGACCTGACGGTGAAGCGCTCCGGTGCGCTGGTCGGTCGCGTCGACCTCTCCTCGATCCCTGAGGAGGAGTCGCGTCGCTGCGTCACCGTGACGGTGTACGCCCCGGGCGTGAAGGGGGGCTGGGTCAGGGCCAAGGAGGCCAAGGTCGCGGAGGACGGGTCCTACGCCGTGCGCGGTCTCCACACCGGCTCCTACCGCCTCGGCTTTGCGGACTCGTGCGTTGTCTTCGGTCCGCGCGTGACGGCTGCGACTCAGTTCTATCCCGACGCCCTGGCGGTTGACGTGGCGGCCAGCCTCAAGGTCTCCGACGGCGCCGATCGTGTGGTGCCCTCGTTCAAGCTGGCTCCAGCCGGTCATCTCGCGGGGAGCCTGTACGTCTCCGAGCTCGGTGCGAAGAGCCCTGCCTCGGGGCGCCTCGTCACCCTTTACCGCAAGGACAGCCAAGGGGCTCTGCATCTCGCCGAGACCCGCACCGACAAGACCGGCAGCTACCGCTTCGACTTCATCCCCGCTGGTGAGTACGTCGTCGGTTTCGCCCGAGGTGACAAGCGGCTTCGTGAGGTCTACCACCCGTCCGCGCTGACGTTGGCGAAGGCTCGCACCGTCACCGTGCCCGTCGGCCCGCGTTACGACCCGCTCTCGCTCGGGACCACCGTCACCTGGCGCCGCGACGCCAAGGTGGTCATGACCTACGCGCCATACGTCTACGGAAAGGCTCGCGTCGGTCGTGCCCTGCGGATCGACCACGCGAGCTACGCCCAGGGCGCCGAGGTCACCGTCCGTCACCAGTGGCAGCTGCGCCGCCACGGCAAGGTCCGCAACATCACCGGCGCCACCGCGAAGCGGCTCGCGTTGAAGCCTCGGCACGCCGGCGCGCGAGTACGGCTCCGCATCATCGCGACTGCGCGCGGGCACGAGCGTCACGTGCACCGGACGAAGTGGTCGGCGCCGGTGCGTCGCTGAGTCCCCTGAGTCACGTGGGGAGGCACGACCACCACCCGCACGGCAGAATCGTCGGGTGAAGGTACGCGCCCCCGAACTCACCGGCCGAGGCTGGCTCAACACCGACCGTGACCTGACGATCGGCGAACTGCGAGGTCGTTTCGTCCTGCTCGACTTCTGGACCTTCTGCTGCATCAACTGCCTGCACGTCATCGACGAGCTGCGCCCGGTCGAGGCGAGGTGGGCCGATGAGCTGGTGGTGATCGGCGTCCACTCACCCAAGTTCGTCCACGAGGCCGACCCGGACGCGCTCGCCGCCGCCGTCGAGCGCTACGGCGTGCACCACCCCGTGCTCGACGACCCCGAGCTCACCACCTGGTCGGCCTACACCGCGCGGGCCTGGCCCACGCTGGTGCTGATCGACCCGGAGGGCTACGTCGTCGCGCAGTACGCCGGTGAGGGGCACGCGCACGCCATCGACGCGCTGCTGGCCGACCTCGTCCCGCAGCACCGCGAGCGCGGCACGCTCCAGCCGGGCGACTCGCCCTACGTCGCCCCCGAGGTGCCCCCGAGCGACCTGCGCTTCCCCGCCTCGGTGGTGGAGCTCTTCGACGACCGGCTGGTGGTGGCCGACGCCGGTCACGACGAGGTGGTCGTGCTCGACGCCGCCACCCACGAGGTGCTGCAGCGCGTCGAGGGGTTCTCCGAGCCCAACGGCGTGGCGGTCGTCCCCGAGGAGCTGCGCGAGCGCCTGGGCTACGACCTGGTCGTCGCCGACACCGCCAACCACCGGATCGCCTCGGTCCACCTCGCCTCCGGAGAGGTGCTCACGCTGGCCGGCGACGGCGAGCAGTGGATGGCCGGCGACGGCACTGCCCGGCTCTCGAGCCCGTGGGACGTCGTCTTCTGGCGCGACAAGGTGTGGATCGCGATGGCCGGCATCCACACGGTGTGGACCTTCGACCCGCTGACCAGTGCGGTAGAGGCGGTCGCCGGCACCACCAACGAGGGCCTGCTCGACGGTCCGGTGGCGCAGGCGTGGTTCGCCCAGCCGTCACGGTTGGCGGTCGACGTCGAACGCGACCGGCTCTGGGTGGCCGACTCCGAGACCTCTGCCCTGCGCTGGATCGGCGAGGAGCAGGGCGCCCTCGTGGTGCGGACAGCGGTCGGCACCGGCCTCTTCGACTTCGGCTTCCGCGACGGCCCGGCCGACCAGGCGCTGCTCCAGCACCCCCTCGGTGTGGCCGTGCTGCCCGACGGCTCGGTCGCGGTGGCCGACACCTACAACGGCGCCGTACGCCGCTACTCGCCCACCACGGGCGAGGTCACGACCGTGGCCACCGGGCTGTCGGAGCCGAGCTCGCTGCTGCTCACCGACGACGGCCAGGCGCTCGACGTGGTCGAGTCGACCGCCCACCGGGTCACCCGCGTCCCGCTCGGCGGTGTCGTCGAGGTCGACGCGTTCGCGCACCGGACCCAGCGCCCGGTCACCGACGTCGGCGCCGAGGTCGAGCTCGTCGTCGACTTCACCCCGCCGCCCGGCCAGAAGGTGGACGACCGCTTCGGCCCGCCGTCGCAGCTCCTGGTCTCCTCGACGCCGGAGGCGCTGCTGCGCGAGGGCGGTGGCCGTGGCACCGACCTGACCCGCCGACTCGTCCTCGACCCGCAGGTGGGGGAGGGCGTGCTCCACGTCGCGGCGCGCGCCGCCTCGTGTGACGCAGACGGTGGCGAGGGGGCGGCCTGCCGGATGCACCAACAGGACTGGGGCGTGCCGGTGCAGGTGGTCGCGGGGGCCGACGGCGTACTGCGGCTGCCGTTGGGTGGCACGGCCTGAGACGTCGCGGTCCAGACCTGCCGTGAGGGCCAGTGTTTCGTGCTCCACGGCAGGGGGCACCACTCCCGGCAGAGCGCGCGGCACGGGCCGCGCCACACCCGGGAGGAAAACCAATGGGACTCGGACTCGGAATCGTGCTGATCGTCCTCGGACTGATCTTCGGCCTCGGGGTCGTGAACATCCCCGGACTCGACCAGTACGTCGCCACGGAGACGCTGGGCTGGATCCTCGTCGCGGCCGGTGTGCTGTCGATCGTCCTCGGCCTCGTCATGAACAAGCAGCGCGGCGAGACCCGCCACGTCGAGGAGCGCCACGT
This sequence comes from Nocardioides jishulii, assembly GCF_006007965.1. Classification (NCBI taxonomy): domain Bacteria; kingdom Bacillati; phylum Actinomycetota; class Actinomycetes; order Propionibacteriales; family Nocardioidaceae; genus Nocardioides; species Nocardioides jishulii. The sequence goes on from NZ_CP040748.1 coordinate 260,116, forward strand.
CGACAGCCGTCGCGACGTCGTCTGAGAAGTCGTACGCTCGAAGGCATGCCCTCACCGAAGCGCATCGACGTCGACGACTTCTACGCACAGCTCCCGGAGATCGCCCGTCCACACCTGGGCCAGCTCCGGGAGCTGTGTCGCGCTTCCCTGCCTGACGCCGAGGAGGTTCTGCACTGGAACCAGCCCGCGTTCGTGCAGGACGGCACCCGCCTGGTCGCGCTCCAGGCCTTCGGCAAGCACTGCTCGCTGCGCTTCCCGACGCGCTTGTTCGCCGAGCACCGCTCCCGCGTGGAGGGTGTGGGCTACGAGGCCGGGGAGGGCTTCGTGAAGCTGCCGTACGACCGTGGCCTCCCCGTCGACGTGCTGCGCTCGCTCGTGGAGGCGCGCCGGCAGGAGTACGCCGCCACCGGCGCCGGCTGGTGAGTCCCTCACGGCAGTGAGCAGGCGCTGCCCGGGCTCTATGCTCCTCGGGCTGAGTTCACGACGCTGAGCTCATGTCGACAGGAGAAGACGATGACGTACACGTCATGGGGCGAGCTGCAGGATGTCTACAACGAGACGCTGGACGCGCAGGGCGAGGTGTCGATCGGCTCCGTGACGTTCGCGCCGTCGGAGGTCCTGAAGCAGATGAACCCTCTGGCCTACCGGGTGGGGCTCCACGACTTCGCCGAGGCCCGGGGCATCGACACCGACGCCTTCGACGACTGGTTCATGTCGTGAACGAAGGGCCGCACCCGGTGGGTGCGGCCCTTCGTCGCGTTGCCTCAGGTCAGGCGCTCATCACCCGGGCGTGCAGCGCCTGGACCGCGTACCGCGCGGACCAGAACGCACCGTGCTGCCAGGCCGAGATCTCCGACATCCAGTCGCCGGCGAAGTAGACGTTGCCCTGACCTTCCTGCAGCTTCTTGAAGAGTGGGGACGTGGTCTTGGGATAGGCCCACGCGCCCTCGACGTAGGGCACCTTGTGCCACGCGATGGAGAAGGAGGAGTCCAGCTCGGTGCGGTACTTGGGTCCGAAGATCTTCTCTCCCTGCGCGACGGCGCGCGCCTCGCGCTGCCGCGGGGAGAGATCGGCGTACGTACGCGCGTTGGCCCCGGTGTTGTAGTAGCCGATCATGAGCCCCTTGCGCCCGCCGTAGCCGTACGACGGGTGCCACACGTGGGCAAGATCCATGTCGGTCTCGGTGATGCCGCCGTAGATGCGGTGGTCGTCCTCCCACCAGCGCGACTTGTACTGGAGCCCGATCTTGCCGGCGGGCGAACCCGTCGCGAACTCGCCCAGCGCCGCGTCGATCTCGGTGCCCCAGTTGGTGTCCCACGTGCGCATCAGGCCGGCGGGGGCCGAGACGACCGCGAAGTCTGCCTCGATCTGCCGCTCCGGGCCGCGCTTCGGCTTGTAGGTGACCTTGACGCCTCGCGAGGTGTTCTTCACCGCCGTGACCGGCGAGTTGAGCAGCACGTTCTGCTGTCCGATGGCCCTGACGAAGTAGCTGTACGTGGTGTCCATGCCCCCGACGGGCTGGAACATCAGCATGGCCTGTTCCCAGTTGTTCTCGAACGCGAAGTACTGCCCCACCTTGCTGGCGAGCACCTCCGACGCGGTGCCGGGGCCGGGCAGCGGCGTGCCGTGCTCGTTCCAGGCCGTCGGGTACTCCGAGAAGCCGCGGTTGTTGCCGCCCGCGTAGGTGCCGTCGGACTTCAGCGCGCCGAACGAGCGCAGGAAGGCGCGCAGGTTCTCCTTGTCCTCCGCGGTCAGCTTCGCGTCGAGGGCGCCCTGGTCGGTCGCGTAGTTCAGCAGCTCGGAGGTGTAGCCGAAGACGTCCGCCTTCGCCGTGCGGTAGCGGATGGGGTTGCCCGGGGTGGCGCCGCTCTTCTCGTTGTAGAGGTAGGCGTCGGCGTTGGCGTTGGTGAAGACCTCGTACGGCACCCCGAGCTCGCGCATGTAGTCCATCGTCACCATCCACTGGGCGATGCGTCCTGCGCCGGCGTTCATGTAGACGTCGCGGTCGAAGCGCGCCGTCTGCTTGATGCCGTCGATGTCGGTCTCGGAGTCCCCGTCGCGGATGGTCAGGGTGCGGCCACCCACGCGGTGGCGGGCCTCGAGGACCGTGACGCGGTAGCCGGCCTTCTTGAGCTCGTACGCCGTGGCGAGGCCCGCGGGGCCGCCACCGACGACGACCACCTTCTTGGACGACCGCCCCGACAGGGCGAAGTCGCTGCGTCCGGGGGGATTCCATGACTTGCTCGGGGGCTGGGCCGCGGCCGTGGGGGCGAGGCCCACCGCTCCCATCGCCGCGAACATGACTCCCGCGCTGGAGCCGGCACCGACCGCCTGGAGGAGGCTGCGCCGCGAGACGCCCGACAAGACTTCTTCTTCGACCATGGGAGGTCCTCTCGTCACACGGGCCCGACGCCGGCCGTGCTCCCGGAACCCGTACCGGAGGCCAGCGTCAGCGCCCGGCATGAACGTAGGGAGACGACGTCACGGCGGTGGGTCTCGCGGGTTTCCGACGGGTCACAAAAGTGCGGTGGGCCGACCGCAGGAGGGCGCGTTCTTCTCCTCTATATGCGTCAGAGGTCAGCCGCGTCCCAGAGCGCGTCAGGAGCTGAAACAAACGTTCGTTGCAGACGTCCAGATGACATCGCCGCGTTACGCGGGTGTGACCTGGCCTCCCTAGCGTCCACCCATGGCCGACCCCTCGGCCATGCCCTCGCGAGTCGAGGGCCGCACTGTTCTCGGAGGCATGGATGAAGACTGCAAGCAAGATGGCCACCGCCGTCGTCGCCACGGTGGCGCTGGCCGTGCCCAGCACCGTCTGGGCGCACGACCGGCTGTTCCGCCCAGACCCGAAGGAAGCCTTCTCGTTCATCACGGGTGACACCGCGAGCATCGCCGATGGAGTGGCCTTCGGGAAGGACGTGGCCTGGTACAAGTCCTCCGGGCTGGGGCCCTCGGCGATGAACACCGCGGGCGCCACGGCTGAGCAGCGCTACATCCCCACCGACGTCTTCCCCGGCGGCGTCCTGCCGCCCGGCGTGACGATCACCGAGGCGCAGGGCATCAACGTCCTCATGCGCATCGGCGAGAACCTGGCCAAGGCGGGACTCTCGTACGACGACGTGGTCTCGATGCGGGTCTTCCTGCAGAACCCCGAGGGCGAGGAGAAGATGGACTTCGCCGGCTGGAACCGTGCCTACCGCCAGTACTTCGCCAACACGAACCTCAAGACGGGCGACACGATGCAGGTGCCCCTGGGCAACGTGACGGGCCCTCCCCGCGTCGTGAACCCCGCGCGTCCCTCCCGGTTTGCCCTGGAGATCGAGAACCTGCCCGTCAACGGGTGGCTCGTCGAGGTCGAGGTCGACGCGGTCTACCCGGAGAAGTCGAAGCACAAGCCGAAGAAGAAGTAGCGCGACAGGGTCGATCCGCGCCGTTGGGTCTCTCGCGCAGCCCGGCACAAGAACGCGGTGACTTCAGGTCACCTGGTGACCTCAAGTCACCGCGTTCTTGTCCGCGCTCGCCACCGCCGACGCCCGCCCGCGGCTGTCAGGGCACGGCTACTGAGCTGAGCAACGCCTCCCGCAGCCGCTGCGGAGTAGCGACTGCGCGCCGTCGAGGCGTTGAGCCCCAGCAGCTCGGCCGCCTCGGTGACGGTGAAGCCGTCCCAGTGGATCAGCATCACGAGCTCGCGGTGGGCGGCGTGCAGCCGCAGCACGGCGTCGCGTACGGCGGTGGCCTCCGTGTGGTCCTCGACCGCCGGCGCGATGTGGGCCCGGAGACGATCACTCAGGGCGTTGGGCGTCCGGTGGGCACGCTGGCCGCGTCCACGCGGGCGCTGAGGTCGATCCCCACGATCTTGCCGAGGGCGCTGGTCTCGAGCTCGTCACCAGCCAGTCGCCGCTACTGCTCAACTGGAGGCATGGCCGGCCCTCCGTCCTCCGTCCCCCGGGAGTCGGCAATGGCTCGTCGGGTGCCGATCGCGGCGTAGCCGTAGGTTGCTCAGGAAGGCGGATCGCCACGTCGGGCGCCGGCTCCTGCTCGGCCATCAAGTTCGCACGCGACAGCGGCGCGCCGCTGGCCTGCTTCCCGTCTGCGAGTACCGGTGTCACCGAGAACTCCATCTCGCACGCGCTGCCAGGCTCTGCTGCCCACGGCACCCAGGACGGTGTCGGCAACAGTCCGCTGGGAGGGGATATGGGGAGCTCGACAGGGTGGAGAGGTGTCACGTGCTGGCCCTAGCGATCGCACGAAGACTGCGGCAAATCCTCTCCGCTCCCTGTCTGAGACTGGGCACTGCATGGAATCGCTCGACTGAAGTTGCTCATCGCCCCCGGTCGGACATGAAGAAGATCTCGGTCGGCGACACGATGCGAAGGGAGCCTGCAGGAACTGCCTTTGCCAGGTAGACGCTTCCACCTGCCTGAAACACGGGTTCGCAGAACGCCTCTGGCTCGAGAGCTAGAAGAATGACAGGTCCATGGCGCTGCGCAGTCCTAATCGCGAGGTGTGGGTCGCTTGAAAGGTGAACCCACTGACGTCCCATGCTCTTGAGTCCCGCCCCGCTAGTGAAAATGCTACTGAGGTTGCGGGACGAGGTTCCGTGGTACAACGTTGGTCTGCTACTGGCCTCTTGGTACGAGATCTCAACAGGGCGCGTGTGACCGTAACGAGCGCGGATCTTCTTTCCCCGCAATTCGAACCTGGGCTCGTCAATTGCCGCAGCAACGGTCCAAATCTCGCTGCTGTCGGTGCGTAGTCCGCTGGCATATAGGGAGTCTGAAACGGCGGCTATGTAGGCCCAGCCTCCACGATCAAGAGTCACGGATGAACCGTGTCTGAGTTCGTAAGCCATTGCCCGAGAAAGGTGCCTCCGCCGGGCATCGCTAATATTCTTTAGGCCGTCATCTTCGTTTATGGCGGTACCGCGGCGCACAGACCACGTATGTAAAAGGTGGGAAGCCATGTCTCGTATGGCTCGTTCTTTGGAATCCCGCGAAAGCCACTCGAGCAGTCCCTCGCCGTGCGAGCGTAATGCTTGGTCGCTACTTGGGGCAGTGAGCAGGCCTACTGCCCGTGAGAGGGTGGCAGCTTCCCACGCGCGCACAAGGCTTCCGTGGTCGACTGCTACTCCGCGTCTGCCCAATTCGTGCCTGTATTGATGAACGAGATGAAGGCGAGTCTTCCAGCCATGTTCATCAATTGGTAAGAGCGGTCTATCGTCAAGCAACTGCGCCAACTCTAGGCCGACGGGTCGCCAGCCACAGGCTTCAAAGTCTACGGCCACCACCGAGTTGTCGGCGCCGACGATCCAGTTGAGCGGATGAGCGTCTCGTCGCGGCAGCAATAGCGGGTCGGGTCCGAAGGTTTTCCACCATTCTTCAAAGACTTCCCCTGCATTGCCAACCTGCAAGCCATTCTTCAACCATCGACCAAAGTCCTTCTTCCATAAGTCTCGCCGCACTGAAACCGGATTAGATCTTTGCGAAAGTAGTTCTGAGGCGTGGATAATAGCAAGATATTGCACGACGGCGTTGAGGATGCTTGAGCGAGTTCCGAGAGGTTGATCCCGCATTGCTTCAACAAGGATCTCGCCTTTGTGGAACCGCCTAGCTACCAGAATCTCACAACCCTTCGCACGCAAGGAGTCGTCCGCCGGAAGCTGACTCTTCGCCAATGTGGTGGGGACTGAGAACCTTGATTCGAGACCGAGCTGTTTCAAATGCCGTTCGAGTCTTGAGACTCGTTCGGTCTCGCGGTCCGCCAGATCATTGAGTGTAGGTTTGAAGATGAACGTCTCTGAAATAATTCCAGACGGATCTTCGGCAAGATAAACTCCGCTGCGCCCACCCAGATGTTTGCGATCTACCTCTCTGCTTTCAAGGGCGCGCTGCGCCGCCAATTCATAGAGGCCGGCGAGGTTCCCCACTGAAGCGTGCCGCAAGGCTTCCGCAGCGCCGCTGTCCCAACCCTTCTTGCGAAGTTCATAAATAATGGGCTTTGGTAGATCTGAACCCAGCGCCTCAAGTTCGCGCGCGAGCACCAACAAAGGCGTTGGCCACGCTTGGTCGAAGTTTGCAAGTCTTAGAATATCTTCGATCGCGGCTAGAAGATGGGACCGGAGCGAGGTCGAGCGAAACAGTTGGAATCTGTCGACCGCGTTTTGGAGGCGACTCTCGGGATCGGTTAGCGGGCCCTGGTCACTCGTCCCTTCGCGAATCTGGACGGCATCTTTCAAGTGGCCTACCTTTTCGGAACTCCATGCACGCCCAACGAGCCGAGCTGCTATTTCGCTTTTCGTGGAAGCGGAAATACGACGAATTAGGGCCGAGGAACGCAAGCGTGGCGATAGAGAGTCCAACTGGTGGTCAATGGCCTCCAACAGCTCCTTGGTTGCCACGCGATCTTGACGCGCCCATTCCTGGGTTTGAGAGCCGACCCCAAACGGCGTCCGAAACCCACGCACCTTTAGGGCATTTGATGGCGGCAGGGACAAGAAGGCTCGGATTGTGGCGACACGGGCTGCAATCACGGGGTCAGAAACGGCTTTTAGGTTTTCGCACTGAGCTGCAGATCGCGCACGAAACTGTTGGCGTCCTGCCTCAGTTTGTGCCGCCTGTGACAACCGCAGCCATGCTTCCGCAATGTGGGAGGACAGCGCTGCAGTGTCGTGTGCGTCCGATCGGCTCTGCAAACCGACTAGTTCTCGCAACGAATCCGGGTCTCCAGATGCGTCATGAACTCTCAATAAGGCTTCAGCAAGATAGTTGTAGGCATCTGCGTTTTGATTTCCGCCGTCCAGTGAGGCCCGAATTCGTTCCACCATCTCGACGGCTTGAGCGGCAGAGAATGCGCCGTGCCGTGATTGCAGCACCAGTGCGACGCCCAAACGCCCTTGGAACTGGCGCAACTGGCGATGGCGAATCAGGTGTCGATTCTCAATTACTGAGCGCATGTATAGCTCGGACACTCGAAGCCCTCGGAGGAATGTCAAGGGCTCTTGCCAGTTCACGCTTTTTGCCCGGCTGTAGAGGGCAAGTGCGATGGCTTCGCGAAGGCGTAGAAGGCGTTTGTCTAAACCCTTGCGTCGGTCTAGCGTCTCAGCAATTTGTGAGGGGTGCGAACTAATCCAGTGTTCAAGGAGGAGGAGTTCTAGAATCTCCCAGTACGTACGCCGTGTTGCGCTATCCATCAGGCGAGGGAAGGCGCGGATTGCAAACCGGTCATCGGTTAGATAGGCCAACCATTCTGTCCCGTAACGGGTGGAGAAGGCCTCGAGATATGCAGAGTCCACAGGCTCGCCTAGCAGGCTTAAGAGGTGCGTCGCCTGTGGGCAAAGATGCTGAACGTGACGACCGGTGGCTGCGGCTACCGTCTGATGAGTCCCCATGGGCTCAGGCTATTGGACCGGCAGCGTTAAGGGTTCGAACACACGTAGACAGGATCCAAGGCGATGTCCTGTAGCCACCGCGTACGAACGCAGAAGGGCCGCACCCACCGGGTGCGGCCCTTCGTTGCGTTGCGTCAGATCAGAACGCAGCCTCGTCGATCTCCATGATCGAGTTGTCGGTCGCCTGGGCGATCGCGAGCTCGGAGGAGATCTTGGGGAGGTTCTGCGTGGCGAACCAGGACGCCGCGGCGACCTTGCCCTCGTAGAACGCCTTGTCCTTGGCGGAGACGTCGCCGCCCAGCTTGGCCAGCGCGACCTCGGCACCCTTGAGCAGGAGCCAGCCGCAGATGACGTCGCCGAGCACCATCAGCACGCGGGTGGTGTTGAGGCCGACCTTGTAGATGTTCTTGATGTCCTCCTGGGCGGACATCAGGTCGTTGATCATGTGACCGACCAGCGTGTTGGCGTCCTCGAGGGCCTTGGCCAGCAGGCCACGCTCGACCTTGAGGCGCTCGTCGGCGTCGGCGGCGCCGATGAAGGCCTCGATCTCCTTGGCCAGGTGGCCCAGGGCGGCGCCCTGGTTCTTCACGATCTTGCGGAAGAAGAAGTCCTGGCCCTGGATCGCGGTGGTGCCCTCGTACAGGGTGTCGATCTTGGCGTCGCGGACGTACTGCTCGAGCGGGTACTCCTGCAGGAAGCCGGAGCCGCCGAAGGTCTGCAGCGACTCGGTGCCGAGCAGGACCCACGAACGCTCGGAGCCGTAGCCCTTGACGATCGGGAGCAGCAGGTCGTTGACGGCGACGGCCATCCGGGCCTCGTCGGAGTCGGAGCGACCCTCGTGCTCGGCCAGGTAGACCTGGTCCTGCCAGCTGGCGGTGTAGAGCACCAGCGAACGCATGGCCTCGGCGAACGCCTTCTGGGTCATCAGCGAGCGACGCACGTCGGGGTGGTGCGTGATGGTGACGCGCGGGGCGGTCTTGTCGGCCGACTGGGTGAGGTCGGCGCCCTGGACGCGGGACTTGGCGTACTCGAGAGCGTTCAGGTAGCCGGTCGACAGCGTCGCGATGGCCTTGGTGCCGACCATCATGCGGGCGTTCTCGATGACGTCGAACATCTGCGCGATGCCGTTGTGCACCTCGCCGACGAGCCAGCCCTTGGCGGGCTCGCCGCCACCGACCTGCGGGTCGCCGAAGGTGACCTCGCACGTGTTGGAGACCTTGATGCCCATCTTGTGCTCGACGTTGGTCACGTAGATGCCGTTGCGCTCACCCGTGAGCTCGCCGGTCTCGTGGTCGAAGTGCCACTCGGGCATCCAGAAGAGCGAGAGGCCCTTGGTGCCGGGGCCGCCAGCGCCCTCGACGCCCTCGGGGCGGGCGAGGACCAGGTGCATGACGTTCTCGGTCATGTCGTTGGTGGCGGAGGTGATGAAGCGCTTCACGCCGGTGACGTTCCACGAGCCGTCCTCGTTGGGGGTGGCCTTCGTGCGGCCGGCGCCGACGTCGGAACCCGCGTCGGGCTCGGTGAGCACCATGGTGCAGCCCCACTGGCGCTCGACCATGATCTCGGCGATGCGCTTGTCGCGCTCGACGCCGTTGGCGTTGTTCCAGATGACACCGGCGAACGGGGCGCCGGCGGCGTACATCCACACGGGGGCGTTGGCGCCGAGCACCATCTCGCCCAGGGCCCACACGATGGACGGCGGGGCGGGGGTGCCGCCGAGCTCCTCACGGATCTGCAGGCGCCAGAACTCAGCGTCCATCCAGGCCTGGTAGGACTTCTTGAACGTGTCGCTGATGGGGGCAGCGTGGGTCTTCGGGTCGAAGACCGGCGGGTTGCGGTCGCTGTCCTCGTAGGAGGCGGCGAGGTCCTCGCGCGAGAGGCGCTCGACCTCCGCCAGCACCTCACGAGCGGTCTCGCCGTCGACCTCGGCGAAGGGTCCCTGGCCAAGGATCTCGTCGCGGCCGAGCACCTCGAAGAGGTTGAACTCGATGTCGCGCAGGTTGCTCTTGTAGTGGCTCACTGCCCCACCTGTTCCTATCCGTTCTCGAACCACGCCTCGGTTGGGGCGGGGTCTGTCGTCCACGTGAGATGAAGGATGCTCCCGCGGTGATCCCTGCGGTGCTACCAGTCAGTAACTTAGATTGTGCCCTGAGATCCGTGCTCGCGCAACACGCAACCCGGTGATCCGGACAACTCTGATCCCCGCCGTCCCGCCCGCTTGACGTGGCAAACCCTCCAATGTTTATTATTTCGGGTTAGTTAGGCAAGACGGATTTCGCGATACGGATGGGCTCATGCGGCAACTGATCGTCCTCGGACTGGTGGGCTTCCTCGCCCAGCTCATCGACGGGTCCCTGGGCATGGCCTACGGGGTCACCTCCTCGACGCTGCTGCTCGCAGCCGGAGTCGCCCCGGCGGCGGCGTCGGCCGCGGTCCACTTCTCCGAGATCGGCACCTCGCTGGTCTCCGGCTTCAGCCACCACAAGCTCGGCAACGTCGACTGGCGCACGGTCGGGATCCTGGCCGGCCCCGGCTTCGTCGGCGCCTTCCTCGGCGCCACCCTGCTGGTGAACCTCGACGGCGAGATGGCCAAGCCGATCGTGGCCTGCATCCTGCTTGCCCTGGGCTTCTACGTGGTGTGGCGCTTCCTGGTGCTGGGCGGACGCCGGCCCACCTTCAAGGGGCGCCCCTCCGCGGGCTTCCTCGCCCCGATGGGTCTCTTCGGTGGCGCGCTCGACTCGATCGGCGGCGGTGGCTGGGGTCCGGTCGGCACCACCACGCTGCTCTCCTCTGGGCGGCTCGAGCCGCGCAAGGTGATCGGCTCGATCGACACCTCCGAGTTCGTCGTCGCCGTCGGCGGGTCCCTGGGCTTCCTCGCGGGACTGGGGGCGGCCAACATCGAGTGGGGCTACGCCATCGCGCTCCTGGTGGGCGGCATCTTCGCCGCCCCGATCGCCGCGATGCTGGTGCGCCACCTCCCGGCCCGCATCCTGGGTGTGGCCGCGGGCGGGCTGATCATCGTCACCAACAGCCGGACGTTGGCGCTCTCGTTCGACGCCGCGTCCAGCACGGTGTGGACCCTGATGGCCGTCCTCTTCGTGGTCTGGATGGCCGCGCTGGCAGTCGCCATCCGCAACGAGCGCCTCTCGCGGCGCAACGCGGGCTCGTCGCCCGAGGAGGCGCCGGACGACGACGTACGCCTCCAGGCTGCAGGCTGATCTGACACACTGACCCCATGCGCGTCTCCGCCAAGTCTGACTACGCCCTCCGTGCCCTCATCGAGATGGCCGGGAGCACCGACGGTCGTCCCGTCAGTGCAGAAGAGCTCGGACGTCGCCAGGAGATCCCGCACGGCTTCCTCCAGGCGATCCTCGCCGACCTGCGCAAGGCGGGCGTCGTCGTCTCCCAGCGCGGCCAGTCCGGCGGCTGGCGGCTGGGCCGTGACGCCAGCGAGGTCTCGGTGGCCGACGTGATCCGCGCCGTCGACGGCCCGCTGGTCTCCGTCTACGGCCTGCGCCCCGAGTCCGTGCAGTACAACGACTCCGCCGAGGTCCTCCAGCACGTCTGGATCGCCGCGCGCCACTCACTGCGCGACGTCTTCGAGCAGGTCTCGATCGCCCAGCTCGCCTCCGCCAAGCTCCCGGAGGCGGTCACCTCGCGCACTGCCGACGAGGACGCCTGGCAGCCGCACTGATTCTTCAGTCAGCCTTCGGCCGGGTCGTGAGCCAGGTCAGCAGCGGGCGCAGGGTCTCCCAGTCCGTGCGTACGCGCTCGACCAGGTCTGGCCCGAGCGCGTCGGCCTCGAAGCCGTAGGGGCGACCGACGAAGAGCTGCTTGTGCCGCAGCAGCTCGATCCGCGGGTGGTCGACGGTATAGCCACGAGGCGCGGTCTTGACGCGGTCGCCGCCGATCTCCCAGCCCTCCTTCTCGTAGCGCTTCACCAGCCGCGTGAGTGCCTTGCCCGACTTCTCGTCATCGATCGCCGCGCGCACCGCCGCCAGTCGCGGGCCCGTGGCCTCGTAGAAGCCGGCGCCGACCCGCGTACCGCGCGGGGAGAGCTCGAAGTACCAGCCCGTGCGCGGCGCCACCGCCACGAACATGCCCTGGTGGGTCTTGTACGGCGTCTTGTCGGCGCGGAAGCGCACGTCGCGGTAGGGCCGGAAGATCTTCGCCGCGCCGAACTGGGGCTCCAGCGCGGCGGCGAGCGCCTCGAAGGGGCGGCGTACGGCGTCGAGGTAGACGTGCTTGTTGGCCTCCCAGAAGGCCTTCGAGTTGTCCATCTCGAGGTCGTCGTAGAAATCGAGCGCTGCGGTGGGGAAGCCGTTGAACTGCACGCGATCACCCTAGGCGGGCATGCAACCAAACGCGTGCCTCGTGAGTCGTATCCCTGACAGGCTGCTGGCAGGAGGGCGCAATGGGCGAGGCACCGGGCGCGACGGACGAGGTGGTGGCGCGCCTCTTCGAGGCTGCCTATCGACGCCTCGTCCTGCAGCTGCTCGGCGTCTGCGGTGACCTGACCGAGGCCGAGGAGGTCGTCCAGGAGGCGTTCGTACGGGCGGTGGCCCGCGGCCGACGCTTCCAGGAGCTCGACAACCCCGAGGCGTGGCTGCGCACGGTCGCCGTCAACCAGGCCCGCAGCCGACAAAGGCGTCGGAAGCTGGGCGAGGCGCTCCACCTGGCCCGGGGGCGCGAGTCCCGTCCTGTCAGCGACCTGTCGGACGCCAGCACTGACCGCGTGGTGCTGCTGGCGGCGATGCAGCAGCTACCCACCACCCAGCGCGAGGCGATCGCCCTGCACCACCTGGCGGACCTGCCGGTTGCCGAGGTCGCACAGACGCTCGGGGTGCCGGTCGGCACGGTCAAGGCGCGGCTCAGCCGCGGGCGTACGGCGCTGGCAACGCTTCTCGGGGACGACGCTCCGGCACCCGTTGGCTCCGAACTCCTGGGAGGTGAGGCATGAACCGTCTCGACGACCTGCTCCGTGGCGAGCGGGAGCGCGCCCACCGGCTCCGGTTGGAGCCGCCGGCGTTCGGGGAGATTCGAGCCCGGGGCGTACGCCGTCGTGCCCGCCGCCGCGCCGCAGCGGTCGGCAGCGTCGCGGCGTTGGCTGCCGTGGTCGTGCTCGGCGGTCAGGCGGTGCTGGACGGCCCGTCGGCACGCGAGCCGCTGCCCCCGGCGACCTCCCCGGCGCCTGACCCGACGGCGCCGTCGCGGCCCACCCCGGTGCCGCCTAGCGGGACGGAGCGGGACGCCCCGAGCCCCGACCCGACGCTGCTGACCTTGGCCGTCGCGCCCGAGGACGAGGACGTACGCGCCAGCCTCTGGTGGCGTTGCGCCAAGCGTTGCCAGGGCGGAAAGTTCGAGCTGCTGCTCACCCGCGACGGATTCGCGACGTCGGTCTCGGTCCCGGTGCCGGACGCCGAGGAATCGACGATCACGCCGCTGGGCGGCGACGCCTTCCACATGACCGCCGACGACGGCTCCTTCATCGCCCGCACGGACGGCACGACCACGGCGGTACGGCCAGACGGCGACCCCGGTCCGCTCGCGGAGGGCGAGGTGCTGGTGCGTTCCGCGACCTGGGGCGGCCGTCCCATCGGTCTCGACCCCGACACGGGTCGGGCCCACCTCCTCGCGACTCCCGACGTGGATGTCGACCTGCAGATCCAGCCGGACGGCACCATGGTCGGGTGGACGTGGTCCCGGGAGGGCAGGGCCTCGGTGGTCTGGTCGGTGGATTCTGGCCGGAGCTGGCAGGAGAAGACTCTCCCCACCATCGGTGGACGGGACCACGTCACGGTGCTGCCGTCAGCCAGGCCCGGAACGCTCGCCGTGGTGGAGTCCGCGGACATGGGTGAGGACCCTGCCGGCGCCCTCAAGCCGCGGCTGACTCGTGTGCACCGCTCGACGGACGGTGGCAGGACGTGGCAGACCATCGAGGTCGAGGGTGCGCCTCGAGCGCTCGTCCGCAAGGGCGGGATCACGGCTGACGGGCGACTCGTGGTCGACGTGGAGGAGTGGGCCGACGGCGCGGGGCCAGAGCGTGAGGCCGGCATCCACGCCACCACCGAGGTGGACTGGTCACGGTTCACCCTCATGCGGGCCAGGCCCACGGACGTCTCCCAGGACGTCCACGTCGAGGCGACGGCACGTGGCCTGGTGGTGACGGCGATCCATGACGGCGTGGGCGTCGTGGACGTGTCGCGTGACGCGGGCCAGACGTGGCGTCGCCTCACCGCGCGCTGACGTACGTACGTGAAAGAAGCGGGAGGGTTGGGGCCACCAGGTGACCCGAACCCTCCCGCTTCGGTTGGAGCGGACGACGAGACTCGAACTCGCGACATCGACCTTGGGAAGGTCGCGCTCTACCAACTGAGCTACGTCCGCAACACCGGGCTGGGCCCGGCTGCTCGGAATGTTAGCCGATGCGCTCCAAGGCGGGGTGCTTGGGCGAGACGGAGTCGCCCGAGGAGCGCCCGGTCAGTCGACGGTGGATCCACGGACCGAGGAACTCCCGGGTCCAGCGGGCGTTCTCGGCCAGGGCCTCCTTGCGAGTCAGCACGGGCGCCGGGGGGACGTCGTCGCGCACCAGGTCGTGGGGCAGGCCGAGGGCGTCGAGCACCTGGATCGCCATGTAGTGGTGGCCGTGGGAGTTGAGGTGCATCCGGTCGGGGTCCAGGTGGGTGACCAGGTCGACGTCGCGCATGCGCCACTGGTCGACCAGGGTCACGTCGCGGGCGTCGGCGATCTCGCGCACCCACTCGTTGAAGAGCGCCATCCGGCCGCGCATCGCGGAGTAGATGCCGTAGGACCCCGGGTCGAAGAGCGTGAACATGACGACCTTCGCGCCGCTGGCGGCCAGTCGCTCGATCGCGGCGTCGTAGCGCTGGGCCAGGTGGTCGATGTCGACCTTCGGGCGCAGCACGTCGTTGCCGCCACCGTGGATGGTGATCAGGTCAGGCCTCAGCGCGAGCGCCGGCTCGACCTGCTCGTCGATGATCTGCGGGAGCTTGCGACCGCGGATCGCGAGGTTCGCGTACCGGAACTCCGGGTCGGCTGCGGCGAGCGCCTCGGCCACGCGATCGGCCCAGCCGCGCAGGCCGTTGGGGCGGGTGGGGTCGTTGTCGCCGACGCCCTCGGTGAAGGAGTCGCCCAGGGCGACGTACCGCTTGAAGCTCATGGGCCCCATTCTCGGGTGTCGGTGCAAACCAGCGGCGGGCAGGTCGCGCGGGTAGGGTTCGACCGTGCTGCTCTCAGACCGCGACATCAAGGTGGAGCTCGACGCCCACCGCATCGGCATCTCCCCCTGGGACCCCGAGATGCTCCAGCCGTCGAGCATCGACATCCGCCTCGACCGGTTCTTCCGCGTCTTCGAGAACCACCGTTACCCGCACATCGACCCGGCCGCCGACCAGTCCGACCTCACCCGGATGGTCGAGCCGGAGGGCGACGAGCCGTTCATCCTGCACCCCGGCGAGTTCGTCCTGGGGTCGACGTACGAGGTGTGCTCGCTGCCCGACGACATCGCTGCGCGCGTCGAGGGCAAGTCGTCGCTGGGCCGTCTCGGCCTGCTGACCCACGCCACTGCGGGGTTCGTCGACCCCGGATTCTCGGGTCACGTCACGCTCGAGCTGGCCAACGTCGCCACGCTGCCGATCAAGCTCTACCCCGGCATGAAGATCGGTCAGCTCTGCTTCTTCCGGCTCTCCTCGCCGGCCGAGCACCCCTACGGCTCGCAGAAGTACGGCTCGCGCTACCAGGGCCAGCGCGGTCCGACGCCGTCGCGCTCGTACGCGAACTTCCACCGTACGCAGATCGGCTGAGCGCCTCCCGCTCACGCTTCCTCGCTGCAGATGCTCACCACTGCGCCCCGGCGCAGAGGCCTTGCCCTTCCCCCTGGTACTCAGGTTAGGCTCACCTAACCCGAGCGTGCGGCGGCGTCGACGCCTGCCGCGAGAGCGAGATGTGATGAGCGTGACGACCGAGGAGACGGGCAGCCGGGAGGCGCGGGCCCAGGAGGTCAACGCTGACAAGGCCGGTGCCGACCAGCTGCGCATGGTGCTGACCGAGGTGACCGTCAGCTCCGTCGAACGACTCTCGCCCAGCTTCATCCGCCTCGAGCTCGCCAGCGAGGGGCTCGCCGACATCGGCCAGCCCGTCGACGGCGACCCGTGGTGGGACCAGCGCTTCAAGCTCGTCGTGCCGCACGAGGACGGCGGACTCTCCGACGTCTCGCAGGCCGACGACAGCTGGGTGTCGACCTGGCTGGACCGTCCGGTGGAGGAGCGCGGCCACATGCGCACCTACACCGTGCGTGAGGTTCGCGGCCGTGGCGCCGCGACGACCGTCGTCGTGGACATCGTCGTGCACCCCGGAGTGGGCGGGCCCGGTGCCGACTTCGCCACCGGCGCCCGTGTGGGTGACCGTGCGGTGGCCCTGCTGCCGCGTCGCGGTGTCCCCTTCGGCGGTATCGAGTTCGTGCCGCCGGCCGGGGCCGAGCTGTTGCTCGTCGGCGACGAGACGGCCGTGCCCGCCATCTGCTCGATCCTGGAGAACCTCCCCGACGACGCGCGCGGCGCCGCCTTCCTCGAGGTGCCCTACGCCCGCGACGTGCTGCCCAGCCCGGCGCCCGCCGGCGTCGAGGTGCGGTGGCTGGCTCGCGAGGGGCGCCCGCACGGCGAGGCGCTCACCGAGGCCGTGACCGCGTACGTCGGTGGCTCCGGCACCCCTCTCGACGAGCCGTCGGAGGTGGACGAGGGGCTCTGGGAGACCCCGACCTGGTCGTCGTCGGGCGAGGAGGTCGAGCCGGTCGCCGAGGCTGTCCGGACCTACGCGTGGATCGCGGGGGAGGCCGGCACGGTGACCAGCCTGCGCCGCTACCTCGTCAAGGAGCAGGGCTGGGACCGCAGCCAGGTGGCCTTCATGGGCTACTGGCGTCGCGGTGTCGCCATGAAGTCCTGACGCCGGAGTCCCACCCCTGCGAGGGCAGGCAACGCCCGTCAGGCGATCTGCTTGAAGGGGTCGTGCTCGGCGAGCAGCCGGTCGATGCGGGCCTGGTCGAGGCGCTGGTGCACCGACTGACTCTCCTGGTTGTCGCGCACCACCTTGCCGAGGGTGAAGGTCGAGGAGACCAGGAAGAGCGACGTCATGCCGAGGAAGGCACGCGCCCAGGGGTCGAGGGGCAGGAAGAGCACGGCCCACGCGACGCCGACCAGGGCGACGCCGAAGGCGATGGCGGCCTGCACGAAGAAGGCCTGGGTGTTCTTGGCGGAGGGCGAGTTCTTGTCCATGCGTCCCAGACTGCTGGCCCGCCGCGGGCCGGGGATGTGTGCAGGTACTCATTCGCGGATGGGTAGCCGCACGCGTCGGGGAGGGTGGCCCTCGCGGGCGTCGACACAACTGGGGAGGGGATGCTGCGTCGATGGCCCGCGAGGGCCGTGGCGCGACGTCTCCGTGAACCGGCGGTGTGGGGTGTCCGCCGCGGTGACGCGCGCCGTCTGGGGGCTCCCGAGAAGGGATGCCGCATGGCCGGACCCGTCAGGCCTTGCGGAGCTCGTGCTTCATGACCTTACCCGTGGACGTACGGGGCAGGCCATCTGCGAACACGATGTCACGAGGGACCTTGTATCCGGCAATCCATTCGCGGGCGTGGGCCACCACGTCGTCGACGGTCAGGGTGGCGCCGGGCTCGGTGATGACGAACGCCCGCGGGCGCTCGCCCCACTTCTCGTCGGGCACGCCCACCACGGCGACGTCGACGATCTGCGGGTGGCGCAGCAGGGCCTGCTCGACCTCGACGGTGGAGATGTTCTCGCCGCCCGAGATCACGATGTCCTTCGCGCGGTCGCGCACCTGGACGTAGCCGTCCGGGTGCATGACGCCCAGGTCGCCGGTGTGGAACCAGCCGCCGTGGAAGGCCTCCTCGGTGGCGTCGGGGTTGCGGAAGTAGCCGAGCATGATGTTGTTGCCGCGCAGCACGATCTCGCCCAGGGTCTCGCCGTCGGCGGGCACGTCGTTCATGTCCAGGTCGACGACGCGGGCGCGCTCGGCCTGGACCATCCCGACGCCCTGGCGCGAGAGCAGGTTGGCGCGCTCGGCGGCCGGCAGCGTCGGCCAGCCCTCCTGGTGCTCGCAGATGGTGAAGGGGCCGTAGCTCTCGGTCAGTCCGTAGACGTGGACGACGTGGATGCCGATCTCCTCCAGCGCCGCGATCACGGTCGGGGCGGGCGGAGCGCCAGCGGTGGTGATGCGCAGGGGGCGGTCGAGCGGGTGGGCCTGCTCGGCGCCGGCGATGGTCGTGCAGACCGCGGGGGCGCCACAGATGTGGCTGGTGCCCAGGTCGTCGATCGCGTGCCAGACGGCCTCGGCGCGCACCTCGCGCAGGCAGATCTGGGTGCCGCCTGCGGCGGTCACGGCCCACGCCGTGCACCAGCCGTTGCAGTGGAACATCGGCAGCGTCCAGAGGTACTTCGACTCCGGCGTGAACTGGTTGTGCACCACCGAGCCCAGCGAGGCGAGGTAGGCGCCGCGGTGGGAGTACATGACGCCCTTGGGGGTGCCGGTGGTGCCGGAGGTGTAGTTGATCGAGATGACACCCTGCTCGTCGTCGACCGCCCACGGGAGCGGTTCGCTGACGCCCGCGGCGACGTACGACGCGTAGTCGCCGGTCACCTCGGCGCTCCCCGACGGCGCGTGGCGTGACTCGGAGTCGTTGACCTCGATGACCTTGGCGAGGCCCGGCACCAGCTCGCGGATGCCCTCGATGCGCTCGACCAGCTCGCTGTCGACCAGGAGGACCCGGGCCTGGCAGTGGTTGAGGATCTGGGCGATCTCGGGTCGGGTCAGGCGGGTGTTGAGGGCGACCAGCACCGTCTTCGCCAGCGGGGCGGCGAAGTGGGCGAAGATCGACTCAGGCACGTTGGGGGTCAGCACCGCGACCCGCTCCCCGGGAGCCACGTCGCGCGCCAGCGCCGCCGCGAGCGCCTGCGTCTCGTCGGCGAACTGCGCGTAGGTGTAGCTGCGCTCGCCGTGCAGGATCGCGGTCTTGTCGGGGAAGACCTCCGCCGAGCGCTCGAGGAAGCGCAGCGGCGTGAGGGCAGAGTGGTTCGCGGGCGTGGTCGACACAGTGGGGCTCCGTGAAGTCGCAGGGGGGATGGAACAGCTGGGGGAACGGCGGGGCTGGAACGTCTGGGCTGGAACGTCTGGGGAGGGAGGGGCAGGTCGGGGCAGGGCGGGGCTCGTCGTTGAGCGGGCGCACGTCAGCGACGAGCGTTGCGCTGAGCGTACGAACGCAGCCCCCGGACCTCCAGCATGTTGCGCTGAATCGTCCGAGGGCTGCGACGAGTGGTCGCCGGCGCGTGGATGTCCGCCGGCGACCACTCAGGCGGGTACGACTTCCGACTCCCGGGTCGGGGAGCCGACGGTCGTGCTCGACGAGGTGGGCCGCTGCTGGCGCGGGATGAGGAGCGCGACGAGCGCGCCGGCCAGGGCGGCGCCGGCGCCGATGAAGAAGCAGGTCTGGAAGGCGCTCTCCGACGGGATCGCGAAGCCGCCCATGTCCATGGTCCTGCTGGTGAGCACGGCGGCCATCGCGGCACCGGCGATGGTGGTGCCCATCGAGCGCATCAGGGAGTTGACGCCCACGCTCGATCCGGCCTCCTCGACGGGGACGTTGTCGAGGATCAGGGTCGGGAACGAGGCGTAGCCGATGCCGACGCCGGCCGAGGAGATGAGGACGCTGACCATCAGCTTCCACGGCTCGTCCATCATGAACGCCCCGAAGGTGTAGCCGACCGCGATCACGACCGCGCCGATCGACAGGGTCAGACGGGCACCGATCGTCGTCATCAGCCGGGCCGAGAGCGGGGCGAAGACGAGCATCATCAGGCCGCCGGGGAACATCCACAGCCCGGCCTCGAGGATCGTCTGACCCAGGCCGTAGCCGGTGCGCTCGTCCATCTGGAGCAGCTGCGGGACGACGATGGAGGAGGCCATCATGCCGAAGCCGATGAGCACGGCGGCGAGGTTGGTGAAGAGCACCGGGCGCCGTGCGGTCGTACGCAGGTCGACCAGCGGGTCGTGGTGGCGCAGCTCGAAGACGCCGAAGACCAGCAGCACGAGGAGTCCGCCGACGATGCAGCTCCAGGTGGTCGTGTCGGTCCAGCCCCAGGTGGAGCCCTTCGAGATGCCGACCAGCAGGGAGACGAGGCCGATCGCCATGAGCACCACGCCGACGAAGTCGATGCGGGCCGGGTGGGTGTCGTTGACCGTCGGGACGACGAGCGCGGTCAGCACGAGCACGACGACGGCGAGCCCGGTGGAGACGTAGAAGAGCGCGTGCCAGTCGAAGGTCTGGGCGATCCAGGCAGCCAGCGGCAGGCCGAGCGCGCCACCGACGCCGAGCGTGGCGGAGACGGTGGCCACGGCCGTGCCCTGCTTCTCCTTCGGTGCGAGCTCACGCACGGCGGAGATGGCGACGGGGATGTAGCCCATGGCGACGCCCTGGAGGGCGCGACCGACGAGGAACGGGATGAGGCCGGTGGCCACGGCGCAGAGCAGCGAGGCGACGACCAGGATGGCGGCGGAGGCGACCATCACGCGCTTCTTGCCGTACATGTCGGCCAGGCGTCCGGTCACGGGCATCGAGACGCCGGCGGCGAGCAGGGTGGCGGTGATGGCCCACGAGGCGTTGGCCGCCGACGTGTTGAGCAGGTCGGGCAGCTCGCTCTGGATCGGGATGACCAGCGACTGCATGAGCGCGCCCGCGAGGCTGCCGAAGCAGAGGGTGACGATGACCGCGGTGGCACGGGATCCGGTGACCGGCGTGACGCCGGAAGCGACTGACTCGGTGGGGGAGGGGTGGTTCACTCACGTCCTGACTGCAGATGTGTAACGTACATATTGGGCCAATGTGTAGCCTACATACGCCAGCCCGGTCGGCGCGAGGAGGAGCGGTATGAGACAGGTCACGGACGCGTTGGCGGCGACGCCGGTGTGGGACGTCCTCGTGGCCGTGTCACGCCTGGGTCGCGCGAGCCGACTCGCCGAGGCCCACGACGCGATGGGCACCGCGGAGCGACGGTTGCTGTGGCTGCTCTCGGACGACCAGCCGCGCACGATGCGTGAGGTCTCCGAGGAGCTGCTGCTCGAGCAGTCGACGGTCAACCGCCAGGTCAATGCTGCTCTCGCCGCCGGCCTGGTCGAACGTCGTGTCGAGCCGGGGGAGCAGGCCCGGCGGGTGGCGCTCACGGAGAAGGGTCTGCGCGAGTTCGCCGCTGACGTGGAGAAGGGCGCCCGGCGCTTCCGCGTCGCCCTGGAGGCGGTGCCGGCCGATCGGGTGGAGGAGTTCACCGAGATGCTGCTGGCCTTCGCCACGGCCTACAAGGACGACGTCGAGCACGAGCTTCAGGCCGACTCGCGAGGCCACTGAGCCCCCTTGGGTCGGCCGAGTGTGCACGAGATGTCGTCGAGGGCTTGTTGGGCGGCATCTTCTGCACACTCATTTCTGCAGCCGCGGCCAGAGCACGTCCCGACCGGCGCTGGTGAGTGCCGACGTACGCAGCAACTCGTGCCAGCTGCTGAGCCGCCGGCGGTCGCTGGCGCGGCCCAGGCTCCGGTCGACGTCGGCCAGCATCTCGTCGGAGCGGAGCAGGAGGTCGACGGTGACGAGCTCCTGGTGGAGCGCTGAGTCGACAGCCATGAGGGCGTCGAGGTCGGCCAGGTCGCGGCACAGGCACAGGAGGACGTCGGCTGTCGGGGCCACTCGGAGACCCTGCACCATGCGGTGCGCCTCGCTGGGGAGCGACCTCGACGCGCGCAGGCCGCGGCGGCGTACGGGGTGGGCGCCGGGTGGCAGGGCGGCCAGAGTGACCAGGTCGGCGGGTAGCGGGGGCAGCCAGAGGCCGAGCAACCGGGCGGCGGTGACGTGGGTGAAGCAGGCATCGCTCGGCAGGACGCTGGCCCATGCCCTGAGGGTGGCGAGCTCGGGCGCCCGGGCCCCGCGGTGCCGGTGGGCTCCGCGGGTCACAGGGACGTAGGCGGCCCCTGCTCGTTGTCCGCTGCGGGTCGTACGCGTGTCCATGGCAGCAGGCTGGCCCGCGTCGAGCTCTCCGGGCGGTGGCGAGGGGGTACGACTCGGGAGGGCTGGGGCCTGTGCGCGCCCGGTGGCGTCCGCGCCCCCATCGAGCGGCCCGAAGAGCGAGTGTGCCGAAGATGGCGGAAGCGGCCGTCCCGGGCGCACCATCTGCACACTCGAGAAGAACACAGAAGGCCGCCACCCGGTTCGGGTGGCGGCCTTCTGTGTCTGACGGATCAGAGGTCGAACAGTGACTTCGCTCCGTGGATGTCAACATCCGTACGCGGCGTGTGCGCCTCGCCGCTGGAGACCGGCGCCGGGGGTGCGGCCGGTGCGTCCTCCTTGGCGGGGGCCTCGGCGGCGGGTGCCTCCTCGACCGGAGCCTCCTTGGCCGGAGCCTCCTGGGCGGGAGCGGCCTCGACCGGAGCCACCTTGACCGGAGCCTCCTCAGCCGCTGCGGCAGGCGCCTCGGTCGCGGGAGCGACCGGAACGGCTGCGGCCGGAGCCACGGTGCCTGCCTCGACCTCGACGGCGCCGTCGGGTGCCTCGATCTCGAAGAGCGAGGAGACGGCGTGGATGTCGACGTCCGTACGCGGCTGGCTCGCCGCACCCGAACCGGCGACCGGTGCTGCCGCCGGGGTAGCAGCAGGAGCAGCGGCGGGGGCGGCCGGAGCAGCCTCGGCGGGAGCCTTGGCAGCCGGAGCCTCCTCCGCGGGAACCTCCTCGACCGGTGCAGCCTCGACCGGTGCAGCCTCAGCCGGAGCGGCAGGAGCCTCGGTCGCCGTCGCGGCCGGTGCGGCAGCGGCGGCCGGGGCCACGGTGCCTGCCTCGACCTCGACGGCGCCGTCGGGTGCCTCGATCTCGAAGAGCGAGGAGACGGCATTGATGTCGACGTCCGTACGCGGCTGGCTCGCCGCACCCGAGCTGGCCACCGGTGCGGCTGCCGGAGCAGCAGCAGGGGTGGCGGCTGGAGCCGGAGCAGCCTCGGCCGGAGCAGCCTCGACCGGAGTCTCAGCAGCCGGAGCCGGTGAAGCCGGGGTCTCAGCCGGAGCGGCGAGGTCGAAGAGCGACCCACCCGCGTTGAGGTCCTGTGCCGGAGCAGCCGGAGCAGCGGCCTTCGGCTCGGCCTTGGCCTCAGCCGGAGCGGCAGGGGCCTCGGCCGGAGCGGCGAGGTCGAAGAGCGACCCACCCGCGTTGAGGTCCTGTGCCGGGGCAGCCGGCTCGGCCTTGGCCTCGGCCGGCGTGGCCTCGGTCTTCTGCTCGGTCTTCTCCTCGGCGGCCGGGGCCACGTCGAAGAGCGAGCCGGAGCCCAGGTCGGAGGCGGGCTGGTCGGCGGCCTTGGCCTCAGTCTTCTCCTCGGTCTTCTCCTCCGCGAGGTCGAAGAGCGAACCGCCGGCAGCCGGGGCGGCCGGGGTCTCCTCGGGAGCGGGGGTGTCGAAGAGCGACGACGACGCCTTGGCGTTGGCGCCCACGTCGGCCGGGTCGGTGACGGTGTTCTCGGTCTGGGTGACGTCCCCGACCTCGGGCTCGTCCTTGACGGCCTCGTCGCCCTTGGCGGTCGACCCGGCGGTGGCGCCGGCAGCGGCGGCCTCCTGGGACGAACCGCGTACGGCCTTGGTCGCCTGCTCGCCCTTGACCGAGGCCAGCAGCATCTGCGCGACGTCGAGGACCTCGACGGCCTCGTCGGCACGACCGGCGGCCTGCTCGGCGGTGAGGCCATCAGCCAGCATCACGCGGCAGAACGGGCAGCCGACGGCGATCTGGTCGGCGCCGGTGGCGACGGCCTCCTGCGTACGGTTGACGTTGATCCGCTCGCCGATGGTCTCTTCCATCCACATGCGGGCACCGCCGGCGCCACAGCAGAAGGAACGCTCGTTGCTGCGCTCCATCTCGACGTACTCGGCGCCCGGCAGGATCTCGAGGAGCTCGCGCGGCGGCGTGTAGACCTGGTTGTGGCGACCGAGGAAGCACGGGTCGTGGTAGGTGATCGACCGCTTGGCGGCGCCCTTGCCGTCCTTCATCGGGGTGAGCTTGCCCTCGCGCACGAGGCGGTTGAGCAGCTGCGTGTGGTGGATGACCTCGAGCTCGATGCCGAAGTCCTTGTACTCGTTCTTGAGCGTGTTGAAGCAGTGGGCGCAGGTCGAGACGACCTTCTTGACCTTGAACTCCTTGAACGTCTCGACGTTCTGCATGGCCAGCGACTGGAAGAGCATCTCGTTGCCGGCGCGGCGGGCGGAGTCACCGGTGCAGGTCTCGCCGTTGCCCAGGACGCCGAAAGAGATTCCGCCGATGTTGAGCAGCTCGGCCACGGCGCGCGTGGTCTTCTTGGCGCGGTCCTCGTAGGCGCCGGCGCAGCCGACCCAGAAGAGCCAGTCGACCTCGTCGAGCGACTCGATGGTCTCGCCCACGACGGGCACGTCGAAGTCGAGGTCCTTGGCCCAGTCCATCCGGGCGTTGGGCGACATGTTCCACGGGTTGCCCTTGCTCTCCAGGCCCTTGAAGAGCTGGTTGAGCTCGGCCGGGAAGTTCGACTCCACCAGCATCTGGTAGCGACGCATGTCGTTGATGTGGTCGACGTGCTCGATGTCGACCGGGCACTGCTGGACGCAGGCGCCACAGTTCGTGCACGACCACAGGACGTCCTCGTCGATGACGAAGTCGCCACCCTCGGGGTTGTAGAACCAGTCGGTGACCTCGGTGGTCTGACCGGCGGCGGAGTCCTTGTCGGTCTTGCCGATGAGGGAGCGGTTGACGACGCCGGCCAGCGACGGGTCCTTCTCGAGCAGCGCGGTCGCGCCCTCGGAGCCCTCACCGCCAGCGTTGAGGTAGGGAGCCTTGGCGTAGGCGTGCTCGCGCAGGCCCATGACCAGCAGCTTCGGGGAGAGGGGCTTCTCGGTGTTCCACGCCGGGCACTGCGACTGGCAGCGGCCGCACTCGGTGCAGGTGGTGAAGTCGAGGATGCCCTTCCAGGAGAAGTCCTCGATCTTGCCGACGCCGAGGACGGACTCCTCGTCCATGTCGTCGAGGTCGTCGAGCGTGAACGGCTTGCCGTCGACGACCAGCGGCTTCATGGCGCCCAGGGCGACCTTGCCGTCGGCCTCGCGCTTGAAGTAGATGTTGAACCAGGCGGTGAAGCGGTGCCAGGCGACACCCATGGTGAGGTTGTTGGAGATCACCATCAGCCAGATCATCGCGGAGACGATCTTGATCATCGCGATGACGTAGATGACGTTCTCGAGGCCCTGCTCGCTGTCGGGCCAGAGGCCGGAGAAGAGCTGCGAGACCGGGAACTCCCAGCCGCTGATGCCCTTCTCGGTGTAGTTCTGGAAGAGCTTGTACTCCGCGCCGCGGATGAAGAGGATCGCCGACGACTCCAGCAGCACCATGAACTCGACGAAGTAGGCCTGCCACATCGTCGAGCCGAAGAACCGGCTGCGGCGGCCGTTGGCCGACGGGCGGTTCTTCACGCGGTAGATGATCAGCGGGACGATCGCCAGCGTGCCGAGGAGGCCGAGGAACTCGGCGATCCAGGTGTAGGGCGGGAAGTGCCCGAAGAGCGGCAGCGCGAAGTGCGGGTCGAAGAGCTGCCCGTACGCCCCCGCCACCGCCGTCGCCAGCACGATGAACGCGGCGAACGCGAACCAGTGCAGGATGCCGACCCACGTCCACTGGAGCATCCGCGTGTGGAGCACGGTCTCCTTGAGCATCGTGAGCAGACGGCCCTTGGGGTTGCCGTTGCGGTTCAGGGCCGGTTGACCGATCTTGATGACGCTCAGCATGTGCCGGACCGCCATCGCGGTCATGGCGACACCCACGACCGTGAAGGCCAGTGAGATGACGATCGCTGCGATCTGCAACATGGTGGGGGAGCTCCTCAGTCAGGCGTGACTCGCACCGCGCACTCTATGTCGGGGGTCCGACACGAAGATTGGGTGGCGCATGAGATGGATACTACCCAGCAGTAACCTGTCAGCGACATCATGTGGCCATGACCACGCCACCGGTACGCCCCCGCGCCCTCACCGCCCAGGCCACCGCACTCGCCGTGAGCCTCATGGACAGGGCCGGCGCCTCAGGGCGGCTGCCCGCCGCCGACGTCAAGGTCGGGACTCCCATGGAGGCGGTCGGGGACACCTCCGGGACCCACCTCTTCCCCTTCGGCGCGTCCGGCGAGGTCGACGTGACCCCCTACCTCCTGGTGCACAGCCTCCCGCTGACCTGCGAGGCCGTACGTGTGCCCGACGGCGAGGTCGGCGCCGGCGCCTGGCGGGTCGAGCTCGACCGGCCGATCGCCGACTACATCGCCTCCGGCGCTCTGCGGGAGTTCAGCGTCGTCGACTGAGGCGCCGGTTCACGCCCCGCGCAGCCGCCGGGTCAGCTGGGCGGACGTACGCACCACCGCCGCGGCGACCCGGGCCGTCTCGGCCTCTCCCACGGCGTCGGGGAACGTCACCGCCACGCCGGCCACGGGCAGCCCGTTGTGGTCCAGCACCGGCGCCGCGACGGAGGCCAGGGAAGGGGTGACCTCTCCCGACTCGGTCGCCCAACCCCGCTGGCGCGTCTCCTGGAGCAGCGAGCGCAGCGCGCTCAACGACTGCGGCCCGAGGCCGTACCGGTCGACGAACGCGTCGCGGTCGGGATACAGCGCCCGCACCTGCGCGGCGGGCAGCGCCGACAGGATGGCGCGCCCGCTCGCGGTGAGGTGGGCGGGCAGGCGCACGCCCACGTCGGTGACCAGCGGCGGCCTCCCCGGGGCGCGCTCCTCGATGACGTAGAGCACGTCGCGCCCGTGCGGCACGGCCAGGTGGGCGCCGTGCCCGACCTCGTCGACGAGCGCGGCCAACGGGCGGCGCGCCAGCCGTTGCAACGGCTCCTGCCGGGTGAAGCCCGACCCCACCTCGAAGGCGGCGACACCGAGGCCGTAGCGGTGCTCGTCGGGCAGGTGGACGACGAATCCTTCCTCGATCATCGCGCCCAGCAGGTGGTAGGCCGTCGACCGCGGCAGGTCGACCGCCCGCATGATCCGCTCCAGCGGGACCGGGTCGGCCTGGGTGGCGAGGAAGCGCAGGACGCGCAGCGTGCGGGTCGCGGCGGGCACCTGACTCATGGGGTGAGTCTCGGATCCGAGACGCTTCAGGTCAACAGTGGCCCGGGGATTCGCCGCCGCGGGCGCACGATGGAGCGATGCAGACCTCCCCCTTCCACGCCTCCCCCTTCCAGGTCCGCGTCGGCACCGGCCCGGTCTCCTTCGCCGACCTCGTCGCGGTCGCCCGCGACGGCGCCGGCGTGAGCCTCACCGACGACGCGGCGGCGGCCATCGAACGCGCCCGCACTGTCATCGACACGCTCGCTGCGGCCGAGACCCCGTCGTACGGCGTCAGCACCGGCTTCGGGGCGCTGGCCACCCGCCACATCCCCGTCGAGCTGCGCGCGCAGCTGCAGCGCTCGTTGGTCCGCTCGCACGCCGCGGGGTCGGGACCCGAGGTCGAGCGTGAGGTCGTCCGTGCGCTGATGCTGCTGCGGCTCTCGACGCTGGCCACCGGCCACACCGGCATCCGGCTCGCGACCGCCCAGCTGATGGCCGACCTGCTGACCCACGGCATCACCCCGGTCGTGCGTGAGTACGGCTCGCTCGGCTGCTCCGGCGACCTCGCGCCGCTGTCGCACTGCGCCCTCGTGCTCATGGGGGAGGGCGAGGTGCGTGACGCCAGCGGTGAGCTGATGCCGGCGGCGCAGGCACTCGCCGCTGCGGGTCTCACGCCTGTCGAGCTCGCGGCCAAGGAGGGCCTGGCGCTGATCAACGGCACCGACGGCATGCTCGGCATGCTGGTGCTCGCGCTCCACGACCTCGACGTGCTGCTGCGCACCGCCGACGTCGCGGCCGCGATGAGCGTCGAAGGGCTGCTGGGCACCGACCGGGTCTTCGCTCCCGACCTCCAGGCCGTACGCCCGCACCCCGGCCAGGCGGCCTCGGCGGCGCACCTGGTCGAGCTCCTCGCCGGGTCGGAGATCGTCGCCTCGCACCGTACGCCCGACTGCACGCGGGTGCAGGACGCCTACTCGCTGCGCTGCTCGCCGCAGGTGCACGGCGGGGCGCGCGACACCGTCGAGCACGCCCGCACCGTCGCGGAGCGAGAGCTCGCCTCGGCCGTCGACAACCCGGTGGTGCTCGGTGACCGGGTCGAGTCCAACGGCAACTTCCACGGTGCGCCGGTGGCGTACGTCCTCGACTTCCTCGCGATCGTCGCTGCCGACGTCGCCTCGATGTCGGAGCGCCGCACCGACCGCTTCCTCGACCCCGCGCGCAGCCACGGGCTGCCGCCCTTCCTGGCCGACGACCCCGGTGTCGACTCGGGGCACATGATCGCCCAGTACACCCAGGCCGCGATCGTCTCGGAGATGAAGCGGCTCGCGGTGCCGGCGTCGGTGGACTCGATCCCCTCGAGCGCGATGCAGGAGGACCACGTCTCGATGGGGTGGTCAGCGGCTCGCAAGCTGCGGCGCAGCGTCGACGGCCTGACCCGCGTGGTGGCCATCGAGGTCATGACGGCCGCCCGCGGCCTCCATCTGCGGGCGCCGCTGCGACCCGCCGC
Source organism: Nocardioides jishulii (assembly GCF_006007965.1). Classification (NCBI taxonomy): domain Bacteria; kingdom Bacillati; phylum Actinomycetota; class Actinomycetes; order Propionibacteriales; family Nocardioidaceae; genus Nocardioides; species Nocardioides jishulii. The sequence goes on from NZ_CP040748.1 coordinate 288,171, forward strand.
GGCGACGGGGCGGGTCGTCGACCTGCTCAGCGCCCACGGGGTCGGGGTGCCGGGTCAGGACCGCTGGCTCTCGCCGGAGATCGAGGCCGCGGTCGAGCTCGTACGCTCCGGCGCGGTGCTGCGGGCCTCGGGCACCGCAGGCTGATCCGGCGGCGCCAGCAGGGACTGCCCGATCCACTCCGGGACCTGCCGGGCCACCGCAGGGAGCGCCTCGATCTGGACCCGCCCGCTGCGCAGCGCCTGGGGCCAGCCCAGGTCGCCGCGCCAGACCAGGGTCAGGTCGCGCAGGGAGACGCGCAGGGTCGCGCTCACCTCGTGGCCGGGGTCGACGTCGCACGACTCGGCCACCTGGTCCTTCACCACCAGCCACCAGCGCCGACGCCGCGGAGGCAGGTCGATGAACTCGATCGACAGGCAGGTCGTGGCCGGTGGCCACCGAGAGGTCGGGACCGTGCGTTGCACGTCCCACATGAGGAGGTGGGGGTCGAGCTCGGCGTCGCCGACGTCCTTGATCCACTTCTGCCCCCACGTGCCGAGGTGGAGGACCGCTGTGTGCAGGTCACGCCCGCACTCGGTCAGCTCGTAGCCGGCGTCGGTGCGGACCACGATGCCGACCCGCTCGAGGGAGCGAAGGCGGGTGGCCAGGAGGGCCGGCGACATCCGGGGCACACCCCGGCGCAGGTCGTTGAAGTGGGTGCTCCCCAGCAGGAGCTCCCGAACGACGAGGACGGTCCACCGCTCGTCCAGGATCTCCATCGCCTTGGCGACGGGGCAGAACTGGCTGTAGGTGGCCATCCCTCATGGTGCCCCCACCTCGGCAAGGACGCCAGAGCCCCGACGACCTGCGTACGACTCAGGCTCGGTGCGAACCGCTGGTGCCCGTCGTCCCCGGGTCCACGTCCTCGACCTGCTGCGGGTGGGCCGGGTCGGGCTGCACGGGGCCAGGCTGCTCGTCAGTCTGCGCGGCGTCAGGCTGTGCGGGGTCAGTCTGAGTGGTGCTCGGGCGTCGCTGTCCCTGCGTCCCGTCGGGGTCGAGGGCGTCGGCCTGGCGCAGGTGGTCCTCGTGGCGCGCCGCCTGCTGGAGGTAGTCGGTCTCGGCGTGCTTCGCGCGCTCCTGGGCGTGCTCGGCCTCGCGCTGCAGCTTCTCCGCCTTGAGCTGCTCCTCCTTGGCACGCAGCTCCGCGTCGGGGAGCACCTGTGCCTGGCGCTCCGCGTTCTCACGCAGCTCAGCGGCCCGTTCGGCGCGTTCAGCCTGCTCGCGCTGCTTCTTCTTCTGGTTGGCCATCCACGCAATGACCGCGACGAGCGCGAGCACCACGACGACGGCGACGACGATCCACACGATCTCTGCAGTGTCCATGAGGTGCCGTTACCCCTCGTTCCAGCCCTTCAACCCCGGCCGGTACAGATCGTGAACTGGTCACCCCCGTCGCCGAGGAGAAACGTGGGTGCTCCACACCTGAGACATGACCGAGTCATGACGAACGAGACATGGGGGCAGGACGATGGACACCACACCTTTCACCGTCGACGAAGCGCTGATGGCGCGGCACCGCACGATGTGGGCGACCGGCGACTATCCACGGGTGGCGCGCGAGGTCGTCGCGCCGCTCGGCGAGGTGCTCGTCGACGCCCTGGACGTGTGCTCAGGCGAGCAGGTCCTCGACATCGCGGCCGGCACGGGCAACGCCGCCGCCGCAGCCGCGCGCCGCGGAGCCGACGTGACCGCCTCCGACCTCACGCCCGAGCTGCTGGCGGCGGGCCGCGCCGCGTTCGGGGACGTCTCCCTCACCTGGGACGAGGCCAACGCCGAGGACCTGCCGTACGACGACGACTCGTTCGACGTCACGATGAGCTGCATCGGCGTCATGTTCGCCCCGCACCACCAGCGCGCGGCCGACGAGATGCTGCGCGTGGCTCGCCCCGGAGGGAGGATCGGCGTGGTGTCGTGGACGCCTGATGGCACGATCGGCCAGCTCTTCGCGACGATGAAGCCCTACGTCGCCGCGCCACCCGCTGGGGCGTCACCGCCGCCGCTGTGGGGCGACGCGGCCCACGTCGCGACGTTGCTGGGTGACCGCGTCCACGACGTGACCGTCCGGCGCGGCACCCTGGTCGTCGACCACTTCGCCGACGCGGCCGCGTTCGCCGACTACTTCACGCGTCACTACGGTCCGACCATCGTGGCCCGGCGGGCCAACGCCGACGACCCGGAGCGCCTGGCTGCCCTCGACGCCGACCTGGTCGCGCTGGGCGAGCGGGAGGGTCGCCGCGGGCAGCGTGGCTTCACCATGGGATGGGACCACCTCGCGGTGACGGCGACCGTCAGCTGAGCGCCCCGAAGATCCTCCGCAACAGGACGCTTGCACCTTCGCGGGCGACGCGACTACCAGTGACTGCTCGAAGGAAGCGGGGCCAAAGCAAAGAAAACATCGGTAGGAACATGCCCTTAGGCCCGTTGGGAGGCAAAATCGATGATCCGTGTCTCAACGAACGCTTGACCGACCCCTCCACTCCCGCCAGTGTCTCCTCCGGCGCCGGGCCCGGCCCTGCACGCGCGACTTCGAGGCTCGAATCCGTCGCAACTTGCCCACTCTCGACAGCACGTGGGGGCAGAGTGGATCAACTGCACTGAATACACCGACTCGGTGTATTCAGACTCGGCACCTCCCTGACACTGATCGGAGGCACGATGCTCGAGGCACGCGACCTGCACTTCTCCTACGGGCGTGGCCGCGGCACCCTCGTGCTGGCCGGCGTCGACTGGCAGGTGGCTCCCGGGGCCACGACGTTGCTGCTCGGCCCGAACGGCGCCGGGAAGTCGACGCTGCTCAAGCTGCTCAGCGGCTTCGAACGGCCCCAGCGCGGGTCCGTCAGCGTGGCCGGCGACGCCTCCCGCGACACACTTCACCGGGAGGTCGCGTGGATGCCGCAGGACGTGCAGCCGGCGCGTGGCCTCACGGTCGCCGAGCAGGTCGAGTACGTGGCCTGGCTCGCCGGGCTGGATCGTGCCACCGCCCGGCGCCGCGCGGGCGACGCCATCGAGGCGGTTGACCTCGTGGCCAAGCGCGACGTGAGGACCGACCGCATCTCCGGCGGCCAACTGCGCCGCGTCGGTCTCGCGCAGGCGCTCGTACGCCGCGCTCCCGTGCTCCTCCTCGACGAGCCCACCGCTGGCCTCGACCCGGCCCAGACGCTCAACTTCCGCTCCATCCTGCGCGACGTGGAGGCGCCGGGCGGGGTCGTGGTCTCCACCCACCAGGTCAACGACCTCGAGCAGGACGTGGACCGGGTCACCGTCCTGGCTGAGGGCGAGCTGCGCTTCGACGGACCCGTCGAGGAGTTCAGGGGGCTCGGCGGCGGCGCCGACGACCTCGTCACGGTCTTCGCCGACATGGTCGGAGGAGGGTCCCATTGACGATCTGGACTGCGTGGCGTTGGACGCGTGCCCTGTGGCTCCTTCCTGTTCTCTTCGGGCTCGGAAGCCTGCATGCAGTGGACAGCCTCGTGGCGCGCAGCGGCTACCCGGTCTCCGACCTCGTGGACGCCAGCTACGTGATCTACCTCCTGTGCCCCGTCCTCGCGGGCTTCGCTGCCTACGGGATGCGCGGCTGGGTCACCTTCCACCGGTCCCTGCGGGCGCGGCGCAGCGAGCTCGCCGTGCTCGTCAACGCCTGGTGGCCGCTGCTGTGGGGTGGCCCCGTGCTCGTGGTGGTGACCGTGCTCGTTGCGAGCTGGACCTGGCCGCCCGACGCGGCGAGCTGGACGGTCCTGCTTCTCGACGCCCTGACGGCGATGCTCTGCATCGTGGCGGGGCTGGCCGTGGGCCGGGTGTTCCCCACGGCCGTGGCGGCACCGCTCGTCTCGGTGGGGGTCTTCGTCTGGATCGCCTACCTTCCCTCCACGAGCAGTCCAGTCCTGCACCACCTGACCCCTACGCTCACGGGCTGTTGTGCCCTCTCGGTCGAACCGTCCGACGTGGCGCTCCGGGCCCAGCTCACCCTCGTGGGGGGAGCGCTGGTGGGGCTCGCGGTGATGACGGCCGCGCGTCGACTCCTGGGCAGTTCACGTTCCCTCCACGCGCTGGTGATGGCGCTGGTGCTCGTCTCGGCCACCGGCGCGGCAAGTGTCGTGCTGGCGACGTCGGACGAACAGCTGACGCTCACCACCGTCCAGGCGCGGACGGCAGAACTGTCCTGTGCGGACGAGGCCGGGATCCGCGTCTGTCTGTGGCCCGAGAGCGCGTCGCGGACCGGGCAGGTGGGTGCGGCGGTGGCAGACCTCAACGAGGCACTCGTGCCCCGGGGCTTCCCTGCGGTGGACGCCACCTCCAGCGACGAGGGCGCCGACAACATGTATGTGGACGTCACGCCCCTGGCCGGCCCCGGCGAGGTCACTGCAGCGGTGGCGCGCGGCTACGTGAACCACGTGCTCGACTGCGGTCCCCGCGAGCGGGCCAAGGTCGACGCCCGCGTGGCGTTCCTGGCCGTGACGGCGGCCGGCGTCTCCCCGGAGGAGCTCCGGGGGGAGTACGCCCCCGAGGACATCGACGAAGCCATCCGGCAGGCTGGCGCCGCCGGGGCCGCCGCACGGACCTGGTTCTTCGATGCCGACTGCCGGGGTCGCTCGTGATCCTGTGGCTGCGCGTCAGGCGCGCGTGGTTGCTGCTCCTCGCGGCGGTGCTGGTCGCTGTGCTCTCGCGGTGGGCAGCCGGAGCCTCCTTCGCCATGCCCGCACTCGTCGGCTCGACGAGCTCGATCATGTGGACGACCCTCGTCCTCCTGCTGTGGGGGGTGGCGGTGGCGGACGCGTTCTCCACGAGCACCCTGGCGGTCGAGGCGCGCCCCTCGGTGCGAGTGGCACGCCACGACGCGGCACTCTTCGTGGTCGCCACCGGCGTCGCGGCCGGTGGGCTGGTCGTGACGGGAGGCGCCTCCGGTCCGGCCCTGGGTGCGGTCGCGCGCCTCGTGATCATCTCCGGCCTCGCCTGCGCCGTGACCCGTCGCTTCGGCCCGGGCGCCGCCACGTTGACGTGCGCGGTCCTGCTGGTCGGGAGCGCTCCCTACGGTCCGTCAGCCTGGGCGGGCGACTACGTCCGTGTGCTGCATCCTGACGGCAACCAGGCGACAGCCGTCGTGCTGGCGGTCGCGCTGGGCGGACTGGCGCTGTGGATGCTGCTGACCCGGCGGGTCGCCGTCCGTCTGGGGTCCTCCGTGCGACTCGCCGACGCGTAGCCGGACAGCGAACACCTCAGCTGATCGCGCCGAAGATCTTCCGCGCGAGCGGTGCCGGCACCAGCTTCATCGCCCGGTCGAGCAGCGGCGGGAGGCCACTGACGGCGACGATCGGGTCTCCCAGCGGCTGGCCCGGCACCGATCCCAGGGTCATCATCCCGATGGTGGAGGCGGTCAGCGACGCGGTGAGGCTCTCCACGTCGATCGCACCGTTGAGCTTGCGCAGGGTCAGGATCCGCTCGACGGCCGTCGAGACGGCCTCGTTCCAGCGCACCATGTTGTCGCCCAGCATCTGCGCCATCGCCTCGTTCGTGTGGGCAGCGGCGATGATCGCGCTCAGCATCGCCGCCGACCCGTCGCTGCGTGCCTTCTCGGCCATCGTGGCGCCGACCCGGTAGAGCTCCTCGAAGCTGCTCACCGACGTCAGGTCGGCGGTGTAGTCGCCGATCATGGTGAGGGTCGCCCGTTCGTAGGCCTGGTGGAGCAGGCCCTCGACGCCGCCGAAGTGGTAGTGCACCAGGGCGGCGTTGACCCCGGCCTCGGCGGCGATGCCGCGCGCGGTCAGTCCCTTGGTGCCGGTCGTCGCGGTCACTCGGACGGCGGCGTCCATCAGCGCCACCTTGGTCTCGTCGCTGCTCATCGGGCTTCCTGTCGTACGTCGTCGTGCGGCGGGTCCTGCCGGGGTCGTGCGGTCCGTGCCGAGCGGGCGAGGTCGCGCGGTCCGAGTCCCACGGCGTCCGCCACGAGTTGTAGCACCTGCGCCACACCCGGCAGTCGCATCCACCATCCCACCCACGCCCACACCAGTGTCGTCTGCTCGAGCGCGCGGGCGAAGGCCGTGATGCCGTGGTCAGTGCCGTGGGCGTCCTCCCAGGTCATCCGCCGCAGCGCCCGCGGCGCCGTCTCCGCGGCCCGTCGTTCCAGACCCGTCGGGTGCAGGGCGTCGAGCGCGGCCCCGGTCGCGTTGCACAGCTCGCAGGTCTCGCCCACCCACAGGGTCGTCGGCTCGGGGACGTACGGACGCCAGCGCGGCCACCAGTTGCGCACGTGCTGGCGGTAGGTCGCGTACGCCTCCCAGCGCGCCGTCATCGTGCGGTGCTCGTGCCGCTCGGCCAGGACCACGGAGAAGGAGACGGCGAACCCCACCGCGAGCCACAGCAGTTCCGAGCCCGAGGCGAGCGTGAGGAGGACCAGCAGCCCGGTCATGCCCAGCTGCATGGGGTTGGCGACGTAGGCGTAGGGACCGGTGGTGACGAGTCGACGCGGCGGGTCCCACGGATACGGCGTGCCGCCGGCGCGCGCGAGCTCGACCACGGCCGAGAGTGCCGGGAGGGCGAAGGCGACCGCGCCCAGGAGGAGCAGGGAGCGCACCGGGAACGAGTGGTCGACCACGTCGTGCCAGCCCAGTCCTTCGGCCTCCAGCACCAGGTGAGGGAGCAACCACAAGAAGGTGGCGCCGAAGAGCGTGACCTGGAGACCGACGCGCGCCCACAGCCATCGCCGGGTCAGGGTGAGGCGGCCGAGGGCGAGCGCGGGGACGGCCGTCACGACCAGCAGCAGGGCCTCGCCCGTCAGCCACCCCTCACCCAGGGTGAGTCCGTTGACCAGGCTCACCGCCATCAGGTCGACCCATGCGAAGCCGGCCAGCCAGGCCCACCACGGGCCTCCGGCCAGCACCGGCAACGCGCCCCAGGCCAGCGCCCAGCCCAGCGAGATCTCCATCGGCATCCCGCCCAGGCTCGTCGGGGTCGTCTCGAAGGACCACCACTGCTGGTGCTGCTCGACCAGGAGCAGGCTGACCCACGCGGTGAGGCTGGCCAGGAAGGCGGTCGGCACCCGGGTGGCCAGCTCGGCGCGGCGCACGGCGGCGGCGACGGCGACCAGGATCAGGGGCACCAGCAGCACGGCGTTGGTGAGGTAGGCGGCCACCGTCCAACCGAGGGCGTGCACGATCAGTCCAGCCCGGCCAGGAACGCCTTGGCGCCGGCGGTCATGAAGACGTCGCTGATCGGACCGAACCAGAAGGCTGGGTCGAGGTCGCGCTCGAAGGTGATGGCCACCTCGGCCCGACACCCCTCGTCGGTCTCACGCCAGTCGAGACGAGCCTCCTGCAACGTCACCCACCGCGTGGTGCGTGCGTCGTCGGCGGTGACGTCGAAGGTGATCGCCGAGGGCGTGCGGGAGCGGACGACGGTCTCGATGCCGCCCATCGGCATCGCGAACTGCCAGGTGTCACCCACGGCGAGACCGGAACCCTCGGCGCTCTGCGGCGTGGGGTACTGGGCGAGGCGGAGCAGCAGGCCGCGGTCGGCGGCATCGAAGTCGGGGCCGCGCTCGAGGGCCCGGACGAAGTCGGCGCAGTCGGCGGCGACCACGCGGTCGGCGGTGACCTCCTGGACCGGGTTGAGGCGGGTGCCGGGCAGTGCCCCTTCGAGGGCGACGAGGAGCAGCACGCCGCCGAGCGCCATGTGGTGGCCGATGCGACGAGCGGCCCTGACCAGCGTCCAGACGGCAAAGGCCAGGCCGTAGACCAGCGGGCTGACGATCAGCACGCACAGCGCGCCCTCGTGGAGGAAGGCGGAGACCAGCAGCAGGGTCACGGTGACGACCTGGAAGAGCTGGGCGCCGCTGTCGCCGGTCCGCATGGTGCCCACCACGACCGCCAGCAGCACCGGCACCCCGACGAAGAAGAGGGCGGTGTCGAGGCGCCCGATGGCGGCGGCCAGGGCCGTGGCCGCCAGTGCCACCGGCACGGCGGCGAACAGCATGAGCGTGAGCCGCGACCGCAAGGGCTGGGTGTCGGTGGGCGGCTCCTCGCCGGGCGGAGGGCCGGGGTACGGATCGGTGTCCAGGTCGCGCGTCATGAATTGACCATATGTTTAAATCATCTGTTTAAGCAAGCGAGTGTGGCCCACACAGGCGCCAGTCGCGGGTGTGCGTCTCGGATGCGAGACAGATCGGTGACCCAGGACACTTCCCGTCGCCCCGTGGCCGCTGTTGCATGAGGGGATGACCAGCAACCCGCGCCTGCCGATCCACGCCCCCACCGGCACCGAGACCAGCGCGCGGTCCTGGCAGACCGAGGCGGCGCTGCGGATGCTGATGAACAACCTCGACCCGGCCAACGCCGAACGGCCCGAGGACCTCGTCGTCTACGGCGGCACCGGACGAGCGGCGCGCAGCTGGGAGGCGTACGACGCCCTCGTCCGCACGCTGCGCACCCTCGGCGACGACGAGACGATGCTGGTCGCCTCCGGCAAGCCGGTCGGGGTGATGCGCACCCACGAGTGGGCGCCGCGCGTGCTCATCGCCAACTCCAACCTGGTGGGCGACTGGGCCAACTGGGAGGAGTTCCGCCGTCTCGAGGACCTGGGCCTGACCATGTATGGCCAGATGACCGCCGGCTCATGGATCTACATCGGCACCCAGGGCATCCTCCAGGGCACCTTCGAGACCTTTGCCGCGGTGGCCGACAAGCTCACCGCCTCCGGTCGAGGCGGTGACGGGACGCTCGCCGGGACGATCACCCTGACCGCCGGACTCGGTGGCATGGGTGGAGCCCAGCCGCTCGCGGTCACCATGAACGACGGCGTCGCGATCTGCATCGAGGCTGACCAGTCCCGCATCGAGCGGCGCATCGAGCACCGCTACCTCGACGCGCAGGCCGACTCGTTGGAGCACGCCGTGTCGCTGGCCGAGGCGGCCCGGGACGCGCGTACGCCGCTCTCGGTCGCGGTGCTCGGCAACGCCGCCGAGCTGGTGCCGCGGCTGCTCGAGATGGGGGCGCCGATCGACGTGGTCACCGACCAGACCTCGGCGCACGACCCGTTGTCCTACCTGCCGCTGGGGATCGACTTCGTCGACTGGCGCGACGAGGCGCGGCGCGACCCGGCCGGGTTCACCGAGCGGGCACGTGCCTCGATGGCGACCCACGTCGAGGCGATGGTCGGTTTCCTCGACGCCGGCGCCGAGGTCTTCGACTACGGCAACTCCATCCGCGACGAGGCGCGCAAGGGCGGCTACGACCGGGCCTTCGACTTCCCCGGCTTCGTGCCGGCCTACATCCGCCCGCTCTTCTGCGAGGGCCGGGGCCCCTTCCGCTGGGCCGCCCTCTCCGGCGACCCGGCCGACATCGCCGCCACCGACCGCGCGGTGCTCGAGCTCTTCCCCGACAACGCCCGTCTTCACCGGTGGATCACGCTGGCCCAGGAGCGGGTGGCCTTCCAGGGGCTGCCGGCGAGGATCTGCTGGCTCGGTCACGGGGAGCGCCACCTGGCCGGGCTGCGCTTCAACCAGATGGTGCGCAACGGGGAGGTGAAGGCGCCGATCGTGATCGGGCGCGACCACCTCGACTGCGGCTCGGTGGCCTCGCCCTACCGCGAGACCGAGGCGATGGCCGACGGCTCCGACGCCATCGCCGACTGGGCCGTGCTCAACGCGCTGGTCAACACCGCCTCCGGCGCCACGTGGGTCTCCTTCCACCACGGCGGCGGCGTCGGGATGGGCCGGTCGCTGCACGCCGGGCAGGTCTGCGTCGCCGACGGCACCGACCTGGCGGCGCAGAAGCTGGAACGGGTGCTGACCAACGACCCCGAGATGGGCGTGATCCGTCACGTCGACGCGGGCTATCCGCGCGCCGAGGAGGTGGCGCTGGGCCACGGCGTACGCGTGCCGATGCGTGAGGACTGAGCGCCGGCGCAGAAATGCCAGAAGGGCCGCACCTGAGGTGCGGCCCTTCTGGAAGGGGTGCTTGCTGACATCCCGTGTCCGGTGACTACCAGACCCTGCGGGAGCTTCCGCCGATCGGCACGAAGTTCAGGACCAGACCCACGACGATCAGGATGAGACCGATCGTGATGAGGACCGGCGGGCCCGTGATGAGCCCGAGGATCAGCAGAATGAGACCGAGTACGACCATGGTTCTCTCCTTGAGATTCAGGGCCACGAGACATCGTCGTCCGTGGCTGAAAGGAACCTCCCCTTCGCCAGAACGTTCAAACCTGCGATTCCTGAAAGACCTCGCTTACCGCATTTGGGTCAACTGTCGCGTTGTGTTCGCGCTCACGGGATGAGCGTGCAAGTTGACCGGGTGGGGAGTGGGTGTCAGCCTCGATCTCGGGAGGAATCACTCATGAGGGAACACGTACGCTCGCGCCACGCGCTCGCGGCGGTCGTCGCCGGCACGGTGGCGGTCGTCACTCTGCTGCTCGTCCCCGTCGCTGGATCAGCCGAGCCCGGTGCGGAGGTCGAGCTCAGCAAGGCCCGGGTCTACCTCGGAGAGCAGATCCGCGTCGTCGGCACCGGGTTCCAGTCCCGCGACACGGTGGCGATCAAGTTCTGCGGTGCCCCCGACGCGTCGGGCCGCCTGGCCTGCAACAAGGGTCTCCAGGGCGTCAGGGCCACGGCTGCCGGACGGGTGTCGGAGGACATCAAGGTCACCGAGCCGGCAGGGCCCTGTCCCTGCCGGGTGGTGATCGACTCCGAGGACAGCCCGCCGGTCGGCGCCAGCATCAACCTCGTCGGCTACCCCGTCGCCAAGAAGGTCAAGGTGCCCCAGATCGTCGTCGACGAGGCCACCGTCAGCAAGGCGCCGGGCATCGGCCACCTCTTCGGCATGGCCCCCGAGCCGACGCTGACGCTCAAGCTGCGCAACGCGGGGGCGTCGCCCGCCCAGCCGACCGTCGACCTGGCGTGGCGCGACGGTGACGACGAACCCGTCGCCATCACCGACTCGGGAGTCCCGGTGATCGAGCCCGGCGAGAGCGTCGAGTTCGTCCTCCCGCTCACGTTCGGCGTCCTCGCCCAGGGTGAGCACGTCGTGGAGGGCCAGATCGTCGTCGGCGACCTCGTCACCCCCGTCGAGGCCTCGACCACGGTCGGCCCCTGGGGGCTGTACGTGCTCGCGGCCCTCGCCCTGGTCGGCGGCGCGGTGCTCCTCGTACGTACGTCCGGGGCCGCGCCCGCGCGCTCCTCCCGGTCCGGTTCGCGCTCCTACCCGTCGAGGTCGGGCTCCTCGCGACCGTCGTCCTCGCGTACCGTCCCGGCGCCGCGCCGGGCGCCCAGCCGCAGCCACCGTGCCGAGCCCGAGTACGTCGGCCCTCCGCGCCTGGAGTCCACGCCGATCACGCCGCTGGTGCCGCCGTCGCCGCCGGCAGTCCCCACGTCGACCCCCGCGGCCACCCCCGCCCCGGCCGCTGTCCCTGTCGGCTCCGTCGAGCCGGAGAGCCCTCTGGGTCGTCTGAAGGCTGCGGTCCACCGGCCCTCGACGCTCGTCGACGAGGCGCCCGCCCCCGTCGTCCCGCGTCAGCAAGCAGCGAGCCCTGCGCCCGTGCCCACGCCTGCCCAGCAGTGGAGCGCCCCGGAGGCGACCCCCGAGGTGCCGACTCGCTCCAGCACGCCCGAGCAGGACAAGGCCCGGGTGGCCGAGGCGCTGGCGGCGATCAAGGAGCGCAACACGGACTCACCGGCGCGGTTGCCCGACAACGAGCCCGCGCCTCCGGTCGGGCGTCGGGCCGAACGGGGCGGCAAGCGTGCCGCCCGACCCGAGCGCGGCCACAAGTGGATCCCCCGCCGCTGAGCCTCTCTCGACCCAGCAGCAGACGACGAAGGCCCCCGGACTTCCGGGGGCCTTCGTCGTGTCGGGCGCGGCTGCGCGCGGTGCCTCAGCCCGCGAGGGCGGTGATCGCCTCGTGGATGGCCAGCGTGCGCTTGGCCGACTCGACGTGGAGGTTCTCGACCATCTTGTTCTTGTAGGTGACCACGCCACCGGTGCTCGACTCGAACGCCTCGATCAGGCCGCGGGCGTCCTCGACGGCCGCAGCGGAGGGGGCGAAGGCGTTGTTGGCGCCCTCGACCTGACCGGGGTGGATCAGCGTCTTGCCGTCGAAGCCCATCTGGCGACCCTGCTCGCACTCGGCGAGGAAGCCCTCGGTGTTCTTGACGTCGTTGTAGACGCCGTCGATCACCGCGATGCCTGCGGCGCGACCGGCCAGGAGGGCCGTGTGCAGGCTGGGGAGGATCGGGGCGCGACCGGGCACGTGCTCGGCGTACAGCTCCTTCACCAGGTCGTTGGTGCCGAGGACGAAGGCGCCCAGGCGCGGCGACGCCTGTGCGATGGCCAGGCAGTCGAGGATCGCGATCGGGGTCTCGACCATGGCCCAGAGCTTGGTGTGCTCCGGGGCTCCGGCGGCCTCCATGGCGGCGACGAGCTGCTGGACCTCGGCGGCGCTGTTGACCTTCGGCACCACGATCGCGGCCGGGCCGGCCTGCGAGGCGGCGACGATGTCGTCGTCGTGCCACTGCGTGCCGATGCCGTTGACACGGATGGTGACGGTGCGGCGACCGTACTCGCCGGACTTCACCGCGGCCACGGCCTTGTCCCGGGCCTCGACCTTGGCGTCAGGGGCAACGGCGTCCTCGAGGTCGAGGATCAGGCCGTCGCACGGAAGAGTCTTGGCCTTCTCCAGCGCCCGCTCGTTGGAGGAGGGCATGTAGAGGACGGACCTCAGGGGGGTGAACTCGGTCATCGGTTCTTCTCTCTCGTCGGTGAGGTCGTCAGTCGACGACGATCGCGTCGTACTTGGCCTTGAGCTCGGGGTCGTTCGCGGCGAGCTCCTCGGCGAGGTCGACCATGACCTTGCACTGCTTGACCGAGGCGTCGTCCTCCATCTTGCCGTCGAGCATGACCGCGCCGGTGCCGTCACCCATGGCGGCGATCACACGGCGGGCGTGCTTCACGTCCTCGACGGAGGGCGAGAAGACCTTGTTGGCGATCTTGATCTGCACCGGGTGCAGCGACCAGGCACCGACGCAGCCCATGAGGAAGGCGTTGCGGAACTGGTCCTCGCAGGCGACGGTGTCCTTGATGTCGCCGAACGGACCGTAGTAGGCGTAGATGCCGTGCATGGCGCAGGCGTCGACCATGCGAGCCATCGTGTAGTGCCAGAGGTCCTGCTGGAAGATCGCGCGCTGACCGGTGAAGTCGTAGCCGCCCTCGGCGAGCGCCGGGGCGTCCTGGCGGACCAGGTAGCCGGGGTGGCCGCCACCGACGCGGGTGGTCTTCATGCGGCGGTCGGCAGCCAGGTCGGCGGGGCCGAGCGAGATGCCCTGCATGCGCGGGGAGGCGCCGCAGATCTCCTCGACGTTGGCGACGCCGCGAGCGGTCTCCAGGATCGCGTGGATCAGGATCGGCTTGGTGATGCCGGCCTTGGCCTCGAGCTGCGCCAGCAGGCGGTCGACGTAGTGGATGTCCTCGGCGCCCTGCACCTTGGGCACCATGATGACGTCGAGCTTGTCACCGATGGCCGGTACGAGGGTGGTGAGGTCGTCGAGCACCCACGGGCTGTCGAGCGAGTTGATGCGGGTCCAGAACTGGGTGGGGCCGAAGTCGACGTCACGGCCGATCTTCACGAGCCCTTCGCGGGAGATTTCCTTGTTCTCGGCCTTGACCGCGTCCTCGAGGTTGCCCAGGAGGACGTCGACGGTGCCGACCATGTCCGGGACCTTGGCAGCCATCTTGGGGTTGCCCGGGTCGAAGAAGTGGATCGCGCGGCTCGGGCGCGCGGGGATCTCGCGGACCGGGGCCGGAGCGCCGACGGCGAGGGGGGCGAAGAAGTCCTTGGCAGTGCGCATGCGCCGGAACATAACAGCGCGGCCCTACCGGTCGGTACGACGGACCCCACGGTGGACGGAGCGGGCGGCGTGCGGGGCTCTCAGCCATCACCTCGACGGTACTGCGCCGGGGCGCACGCGGAGGAACGTCAGAGCCCCAGGCGGCGCCGCCCGAGCCACTTGTGCAGCTCGACCACCACCAGGAGCGTGGAGCCCAGCGCCAGGCAGGCCACCCACTCGAGCGGGGAGAGCGGGACCAGCCCCAGGAGGTTGGCCGTCACCGACACCTCGGCGCAGGCCACGAGGAGCAGCAGTGCCCCCACCGCGCTGACGAGCAGGAACCGGTTGCCGAGCGGGTTCATGGTGAACAGTGAGCGGTACTCGGCGCGGGCCGAGAGCACCAGCCAGAAGTTCAGCGTGACCAGCACGGTCAGGGCGAGCGTACGGGCGTGGTCCTCCGCGAGTCCCTCCGTGAGGCCCCAGCGGAAGGTGAGCAGGATGACCACGGCCATCCAGACGGCAGAGAGGACCGTGCGCACCCACAGGGTGCGCGAGAGCAGCCCTTCACCCCGAGGACGAGGCGGACGCCGGAGCTCGTCACCCTCCGGGGGCTCGAAGCTGAGGGCGATGTCCTGGACGCCGTTGGTGACGACGTTGATGAAGAGCAGCTGGATGGGGATGAAGAGCAGCGGCTGGTCGGTGACCAGGTTGGCTGCCACCGCCAGCAGGGCCGAGAGCCCCGAGGCGATCAGGAAGAACGTGCCCTTGCGGATCGCGTTGAAGGTGACCCGACCCTGCTCCACCGCGTCGACGACGGTGACGAAGTTGTCGTCGGTCAGGACGACGTCGGAGGCCTCGCGGGCGACCGCCGTGCCCGAGCGCCCCATCGCGACCCCGATGGAGGCGGCTCGCAGGGCCGGGGCGTCGTTGACGCCGTCGCCGGTGACGGCCACGACCTCGTCGTGGTCCTGCAGGGCCCGGACGATGCGCAGCTTGTCCTGGGGGCTGACCCGTGCCGCCACGCCGCTGGACCGCAACCGGTCCACCAGGGCGCTGTCGGTGAGCTCGGCCATCTCGGCGCCGGTGACGGGGGCGGCGCCCGTCCCCAGGCCCAGGTGTCGTCCGATCGACGCTGCCGTCGCGGGGTGGTCACCGGTGATCATCACGACGGTGATGCCCGCCTCCTGGCAGGCCGCGACGGCCTGGGCGGCGCCGGGACGCGGCGGGTCCTCCATGGCCTCCAGGCCGAGGAAGGTGAGGCCGGACGGCGGCGGCAGGGGACGGCTCGCGGGTTCTGCGTCGTCGAGGATGCGGGAGGCGGTCGCGAGCACCCGCATGCCGTCGTCGGCGAACCGGTGGTTGGCGGCGGAGACGGCGTCGGGGTCGAAGGGCACCGGCCCCGCCTCGGTCGCCATCGTCGTGCAGAGCGCGGCGAGTCGGTCGGGGGAGCCCTTGACGTGCAGGACGCGGCGACCCTGCTCCGTGCGTACGGTCTGGGAGAGGCCCAGCTCCGGTTCGTACGGCGCGTGCGCCACCCACCGGTCGTCGCGCTCGGCGTCGGTGACCACGCCGGTCCGCTCGGCCGCCCGCAGCATCGCGACGTCCACCGCGTCACCCAGGTAGTCGGCGGCCCCCTGGGCCACGGCCTCCGCGGAGGCGCGCGAGGCCTCGTTGGTGAGGGCTCCCGTCCGCAGGGCTGCCCGCAACGGGGCGGTGAGCGGCCCGCCCGGCTCCGCCTCGTCGCGCAGGTCGAGCTCACGGTCGGCCGTCCAGACGGCCTCGACGGTGAGCTCGTTGCGGGTCAGGGTGCCGGTCTTGTCCGAGCCGATGACGGTCGTGGAGCCGAGCGTCTCCACGGCGGTGAGGGACCGGACGATCGCGTGGTGGCGCGCCATCCGGGCCACGCCCAGGCTCATCGCGACGGTCAGGACGATGGGGAGCGACTCCGGTACCGAGGCCACGGCCAGCGCCACCGCCGTACGGAACATCTCCGAGACCCCGTGGCCGAGGGCCAGCCCCACCACGAAGACCAGGGCGGAGGAGGCCGCGACCACGGCCCCGATGCGCCGCTCCAGCTGGTGGGCCAGCACCTGCAGCGGGGTCTTGCCGCGGGGGCCCTGGACGAGCTCGTTGATCTGACCGAGCTCGGTGTCGATGCCAGTGGCCACCACGACGCCCAGGCCGCGGCCGGCGGTCACCAGGGTGCCGCTGAAGGCCAGGTTGGTCCGCTCGGCCGTCACGGTGTGCGGCGCGAGCCGGTGGACCTGCTTGGTGACCGGGAGGACCTCGCCGGTGAGCATGGACTCGTCGACCTGCAGTCCGTTGACCTCCAGGAGCCGCAGGTCGGCCGGGACGCGGTCACCCGACTCGAGCAGGACCACGTCGCCCGGCACCAGCTCCGTGGCCGGCACCGTGTGGTCCTGCCCGTCACGGCGCACCCGACAGGTCAGCACGGTCAGCTGTTGGAGGGCCCGCACCGCCGACTCGGCGCGACGTTCCTGCCAGAAGCCGATCCCTGCGTTGAGGACGAGGATCAGGGCGATCGCGCCGCGTCGGCCCAGTGCCGCTGGACGCTCGTGATGACGAGCGTGACGAGCAGGATGCCGATCAGCGGGCTGACGAACTGGCGACCCAGCAACCTTCCACGCGGGTGTGGCGTCGGCGGCGGGCAGCTCGTTGGGGCCGTGGCGGTGCAGGCGGTCCTCGGCCTCGGCGGCGGAGAGCCCGTCCGTGCGGGCCCCCAGCTCGGCGAGCACGTCGGTGCGTGAACGGATGTGCCACGACGTGGCCGTACGCCCACCCTCACGGGTGGGGGACTCGAGGGGGTCCTGGCGCTGGATCTCGGAACGCTGGTCCACCTCTCCATGGTCACATGCTGGCCCCGGCGGTGACGCGTGGGACTTCTCGGACTCAGACTCGGCTCAGACCACGGCCGGCACGGCGTCGTCGTCCGAGGCCGCACCCTCGAACACGTGCTTGGGCGCCAGCAACAGCAGCCCCGCCGCGGCGAATCCGGCGACGGCACAGATCGCCCAGACGGTCATGTAGCCCTCGAGCGAGGCGTGGCCGGCCTCCGCGTCCTCGATGGAGCCGGTCGAGGCCAGGGCGATGGCGAAGATCGACGAGGCGATCGCACCCCCGATGGTCTTGACGCCGTTGGTCATGCCGGTGGCGAAGCCGGTGCGCTCCTCCGGCGCGGCCGCGGCGGCCGCGGCGGGCAGGGCGGCGACGAGGAGGCCCGAGCCGATGCCGGCGATGGTCATGTTGAGCTGCGCCTGCAGCACGGTCTCGTGCAGCGGCAGCCACAGGGCGTACCCCGTCCCGACGAGCGCGGCCCCGAAGACCAGGGCGTTGCGCGCGCCGAACCAGCGTGACCACAGCGGCAGGGAGAAGGCCCCGGCGGCCATCGCGAGGACGTACACCGCGATCAGGATCGAGACGCGCTCGCTGTCCACCCCGAGGCCGTAGCCCAGCGACGTGGGCGTCTGGGCGAAGGTCGAGAGCGGGATCTGCGCGCCCAGCACGGAGAAGCCGAAGAGGAAGGCGGTGAGCTGGATCGGCCACTGCTGCGGCGAGGCGAGCAGGCGTACGTCGACCAGTGGGTCCTCCAGCCGGGCCGAGTGGCGCGCCAGGGGCACGAGCAGGAGCACGCCACCGGTCATCAGCAGCCACGGGATGACGGAGGCCGGGCCCTCGAGGCGCACCGCGATCAGCCCGGCCATCACCAGGCCCAGCGACGCGGTGACCAGCAGGAAGCCGGCGCCGTCGAGGCGACCGGTGCTGGTGGGAGGCAGGTCCTTGACGCCGAGGAGGATCATCAGCAGGCACAGCGTCACGACGACGGCGGGGATGCTCAGCAGCGTCGTCATGGAGACGTGGTCCACCAGCGCCCCGCTGGTCAGCGCGGCGACGATGACGCTGGTCTCCAGCACGCCGACGAGGATCGCCGCGGAGCGTCGGGTGAGCAGCCCCTGGCGCCCGGAGCCGGCCGTCATCCGGTAGATGATCGCCACCTCGATCGGCAGCCACACGACGTAGGCACCCTGCACCGCCCACCCGATGAGGAAGGTGGTGAAGGACGGCGCGAAGGCGACGATCCAGGAGCCGATCGCGGTCACCGCCGTCGCGAGCAGGAGCACCTGCTTGTGACCGACCAGGTCGGCCAGGCGCGACAGCACCGGCACGCAGAGGGCCGAGACGATCAGCTGGGCCGCCTCGAACCAGTTGAGGTCACCGTCGGTGATGGACAGGTGGTCGGCGATGTGGCTGTAGATCGGGGAGTAGAACCCCTGGAGCATGCCGCTGGCGACCTCGACCGCGGCCAGGAAGCCGACGACCGCCACCAGCCCCTGGACCGTCTGCTTCTTCATGGGCAAGTTCTATCGCAACGTTCAGCCGAGTGACTCCAGAAGTCGCTCGTACCACCGCACGCCGTCGGCGAAGTCGTCGACGCCGATGCGCTCGTCGTAGGAGTGGATCGACTCGCGCTGCGCCTTGCTCATCCGGAAGGGGGTGAAGCGGTAGACCCGGTCGCAGATCTCGGTGAAGGAGCGGCTGTCGGTCGCCCCCATCAGGACGTAGGGAGCCGCGACCGCGTCGGGGAAGACCTCTGCGACGACCCGCTCCACGAGCGCGAAGCCCTCGTCGTCCTCGTGGAGCGAGATCGGGCTCGGCTCGGCCGACTCGACCAGGTCGAGGTGCACGTGGTCGTCGCGGATCGCCTTCGCCAGGTGCTGCGTCACGCCGGCGACGGTGTCGCCCGGCATGATCCGGACGTTGACGCCGGCCTTGGCCGTCGAGGCGATCACGTTGAGCGCCGGTGAGCCCGACAGGGTGGTGACCGCGACGGTGGTGCGTGCCAGCGCGGCCGACTCCCCGCCCGCGGCGACCAGCGCACGGGTCAGGAGTGGCGCCAGGCGAGCCGCGTTGGCCATCAGGGGCCGCAACGGGCCGGGCGCGTGCGGGGCGAGCCGGGAGAAGAGCTCGACGGTGGGCGCCGGCAGGCGGGCGGGGAACGGGGAGCGCTCCAGGCGCATCACCGCACGGGCGATGCGCGCGGTCGGCCCCATCTTCGCCGGCATCGAGGCGTGCCCGCCGCGTCCCTCGGCGCGCAGCTCGAAGCACGTGCTGCCCTTCTCCGCCACCCCGATGACGGCCACCGGGCACGAGACCCCGGGGAACGCGTCGTGGGCGACCGCGCCGCCCTCGTCGATCACCAGCCACGGGGCGACACCACGCTCGCGCAGGAGGGCGACCGCGTCGAGGGCGTCGGTGCCGAAGACCTCCTCGTTGGCGCCGAAGGAGAGCCAGACGTCCTGCGCCGGGGTGAAGCCGCGGGCCAGCAGCGTCTCCACGGCTTCGCAGATGCCGGCCACGCACCCCTTGTCGTCGAGGGTGCCGCGACCCCACAGGAAGCCGTCGGCGATGACGCCGCCGAAGGCCGGGTGGGTCCAGGTGGCGTCCTCGTCGACCGGCACGACGTCGAGGTGGCCCATCAGCACGAGCGGTCGCTCGCTCGAGGCGCCCTGCCAGTGGAACAGCAGCCCGTGGCCTCCCACCCGGGTGAGATCGAGGTGCTGGTGGAGCAGCGGGTAGCTCGCGGCGAGCGCCGCGTGCAGCCGATCGAAGGCTGCGTGGTCGACGAGGTCGGGGTCGCGGTGCGAGACCGTGGGGATCTGGACGAGTCGCTGCAGCTTGGAGATCGCGCCGGAGTCAGTCACGCCGCCCATTGTGGGCCAGTCGGGGTCTCGGCGGTATGAGCGCCGTCAGACTTTGTCGACCCGACCGGTAGGATTGCCCGCGGAGACCCACCCGCCCACCTGACGAGAGGTCTGCCCTTGCTGTTCGTGATCGCCGCGCTCTTCCTGTTGGCGGCGGTCTGCCCCTGGCTGCTGCTGCGGGCGGGACGGCGAGCCTTCCTCCCCATCGCCCTCGTGCCCCTGGCCGGGACGGTGTGGCTGGCCACGTACGCCCCCTCGGTCGCCGCCGGCGAGGTGCACACCGAGGTCATGACGTGGGTCCCCGCGATCGGCCTCGAGCTCGCCTTCGCGATGGGCACCCTGCAGTGGGTGCTGGCGATGATCGTGCTCGGGATCGGCACCGTCGTGCTGGCCTACTGCCGGTGGTACTTCCACGACGACAGCGCCGGGGTGCCGCGCTTCGCCGGCGTCCTGGTCGCCTTCATCGCGGCGATGCTCGGGCTGGTCCTGGCCGACGACCTGCTCCTGCTGTACGTCTTCTGGGAGCTCACCACCGTCTTCTCGTTCCTGCTCGTGGGCCACGACCCCACGCGCCGCAGCGCCCGTCAGGCGGCGATGCAGGCCCTGGTCGTCACCACCTTCGGCGGCCTGGCGATGCTGGTCGGCGCGCTGGCCCTGGGCCACGCCGCGGGCACGATGCGGATCAGCGAGATCCTCGCCGACCCGCCCAGCGGCGCCCTGGTCACCACCGGAGTCCTGCTGCTCCTCGTCGGCGCGCTGACGAAGTCGGCGCTCTTCCCCTTCCACTTCTGGCTGCCCGCAGCGATGGCTGCGCCCACGCCGGTCAGCGCCTACCTGCACGCCGCCTCGATGGTGAAGGCCGGCGTCTACCTGGTCGCCCTGCTGGCGCCTGCCTTCGCCGACGTCCCGGGCTGGCGCGGCACGCTCGTCGGGCTGGGCCTGCTGACGATGATCCTGGGCGGCCTGCGGGCGCTCCGGCAGAACGACCTCAAGCTCCTGCTCGCCTTCGGCACCGTGAGCCAGCTCGGCTTCATGGTCCTCGTCCTCGGCCTGGGCACCCGATCGGCAATGCTCGCCGGTCTGGGCATCGTCGTCGCCCACGCCCTGTTCAAGGCGACCCTCTTCCTGGTCGTCGGCCTCATCGACCGCACCACCGGCACCCGCGACCTGCGCAAGCTCACCGGGCTGGGCCGCAGGATGCCGTGGGTGGCGGCCGCCGCGACCCTGGCCGCCGCCTCGATGGCCGGCATCCCGCCGCTGGTCGGCTACGTCGCGAAGGAGAGCGCCTTCGTGGCGCTCGTCGACGTGGCGGAGTACGGCGACGGCACGGGCATGCAGGGCATGGTCGGGTGGCTGGTGCTCGCGGGCGTCGTGCTCGGCTCGGTGCTGACCGTGGCCTACTCCGCCCGCTTCGTCTGGGGCGCGTTCGGCAACCGGACCGTGGCCGAGGAGCTGGACGTCACCGAGGTGCCCGTCGGCTTCGCCGCCGGCCCGGTGGTCCTCGCGGTGCTCTCCGTCGTCGCCGGTCTGAGCGGCGCATGGCTGACCCACGTCCTCGCTCCGCACGCCGACCTGCTCCCGGCAGGGGCCCACGAGGCTGAGCTGTCGTTGTGGCACGGGGTCGGGCTGCCGCTCCTCTCCACCCTCGTCGCGCTCGCGCTCGGTGCCTTCCTGTTCGTCAAGCGCGGCCCGGTGGCCACCTTCCAGGGCGCGCTGGCACTCAACATCTCCGTCGAGAACGGCTACCGCGCAGTGATGCGTGGCCTCGACCGCTTCTCCGTCGAGCTGACCGCCGTCGTCCAGCGGGGTTCCGCGGCGGCGTACCTCGGCATCACCCTGGTGGTGGTCGTGCTGGTGCCCGGCTCGACGCTGCTGACGACCTACGACATCATCGACGTGCGGCTGTGGGACACCCCCGCCCAGGCGGTCGTGGGCGGCGTCATGCTGCTGGCCGCGCTGATGGCGGTCCGGTCGCGCCGACGCCTGCGCGCAGTGCTGCTGGCCGGGGCGACCGGCTACGGCACCGCCGCGCTCTTCGTGCTCCAGGGCGCACCCGACCTGGCCCTCACCCAGGCGCTCGTCGAGACGCTGACCGTCGTGGTCTTCGTGCTCGCGCTGCGTCGGATGCCCGAGTACTTCACCGACCGTCCGCTGAGTGCACGACGCTACTGGCGCGTGGCGCTGGGCGCTTCCGTCGCGCTGGTCTCTGCCGGCTTCATGCTCGTCGGGGCGAGCGCCCGCGTCCACGAGCCCGTCTCCGCCGTCCTGCCGCGCCTCGCGGTGGAGTACGGCGGGGGGGCCAACATCGTCAACGTCATCCTGGTCGACACCCGTGCCTGGGACACCCTGGGCGAGATCGCGGTGCTGGTCGCCGCGGGCACCGGCGTGGCCAGCCTGATCTTCCTCGACGTGCGCGGCACCGGCATCCGCCGCGTGCACGAGATCCCCTTCCCCGAGGGGGTCCCGAAGCAGCCGACCGCGCCGGGTCGCCGGGTGTGGCTGCCCGCGCCGCGCACGATGGCGCCGGACAAGCGCTCGATCATCTTCGAGGTCATCACCCGGCTGCTGTTCCACACGATCATCGTCTTCAGCGTCTACCTGCTCTTCGCCGGCCACAACGCGCCCGGCGGCGGCTTCGCGGGCGGACTCACCGCGGGCCTGGCGCTCGTCCTGCGCTACCTGGCCGGCGGCCGGTACGAGCTCGACGAGGCCGCCCCGATCGACGCCGGCAAGGTGATCGGGGCGGGGCTCGCCTTCGCCGCGCTGGCCGCCGTCATCCCGCTCGCCTTCGGAGGAACCGTCCTGCAGTCCGCGATCCTCGACGTCACCGTGCCCGTGCTGGGCAAGGTCCACCTGGTCTCCTCCGCGCTCTTCGACGTCGGTGTCTACCTGGTCGTGCTCGGCCTGGTCCTCGACCTGTTGCGTGGCCTCGGCTCGCAGATCGACCGGCAGATCGTGAAGGTCCAGCGTGAGGCTGCTGTCGCCGAGGAGGTGGCCCGATGAACGTCGTGGCTGCTGGCCCCGGAGGCGGCACCGTCGCCTCGTCGGGAGACGTCAACCTCACCCTCGTCGTGGTCGCGGCCGGCCTGATCGGGTGCGGTGTCTACCTGCTGCTCGAGCGCAGCCTGTCGCGGGTGCTCGTCGGCCTGGTGATGATGGGCAACGGGATCAGCCTGGGCTTCCTCGTCGCCGGTGGTCCCGCAGGGGTCGCGCCGATCGTCGAGGGGGAGTCGGGGACCTACGTCGACCCGCTCCCTCAGGCGATGGTGCTCACCGCGATCGTGATCATGCTCGCCACCGTCTCGTTCGTGCTGGCGATGGCCTACCGCTCCTGGCAGCTCGCCGGCCACGACGACGTGCAGGACGACGTGGAGGACGCGCTCATCCGCCGGATGGCCGCCCAGGACATCGAGTCCGACTCCTTCCGGGCCGAGACCACGGAGGACGACGAGGAGACCGACCTGGCCTCCGACTTCACCGTGGCCGAGCTGGCCGAGGCCAAGGAGGCGGCCGAGCGGGTCGAGGCTGAACGGCGCAGGTCCGAGCAACCCCACAGCACGACCGACCGGCCCGGCGACGAGGAGGACACGAAGTGAACTGGCTCGTCCCCCTCCCCGTGGTCCTGCCCCTCTTCGGCGCGGGCCTCTCACTGGTGCTCTCCGGACGCCCCCGCCTCCAACGCTGGCTGAGCGTCTTCGTGCTCGTCTCCATGGCCCTGGTCGGTGCCGTGCTGATGTACCAGGCCGACACCTCGGGCCCGCAGACGCTGTGGATCGGCGCCTGGCCCGAGACCGTCGGCATCGTGCTGGTGGCCGACCGGCTCGCCGCGCTGATGCTGCTGGTCAGCGCCGTGGTGACGCTGGCGGTCCTCGGCTACTCCATCGGTCAGGGCATGGTGGAGGACGAGGAGTCCGCGCCGCTGGCCGTCTACCACCCGACCTTCCTGGTGCTGGTGGCCGGCGTCTCCAACGCCTTCCTCGCCGGCGACCTCTTCAACCTCTTCGTCTCCTTCGAGATGCTGCTCTTCGCGTCGTACGTGCTGCTCACCCTCGGCGGCACCGACGCGCGCATCCGGGCCGGCACCATCTACGTCCTCGTGGCGCTGCTCTCGTCGTCCCTCTTCCTGATCACCCTCGCGGTGACCTACGCGGCCACCGGCACGCTGACCCTGGCGCAGCTGGGCGTGCGCCTCGCCGAGATCGACCCCAACGTCTCGCTGATGATCCAGCTGCTCCTGCTGACGACGTTCGCGATCAAGGCGGCCGTCTTCCCGCTGTCGTTCTGGCTGCCCGACTCCTACCCGACGGCGCCGGCACCGGTCACCGCGGTCTTCGCAGGCCTGCTGACCAAGGTCGGTGTCTACGCGATCCTGCGCATGCAGATGGTGCTCTTCCCCAACTCGCCGCTGACCGACCTGCTGCTGTGGGTGGCGCTGCTGACGATGCTGATCGGCATCCTCGGCGCGATCGCGCAGAGCGACATCAAACGTATGCTGTCCTTCACCCTGGTCAGCCACATCGGCTACCTGATGCTCGGCATCGCCGTGAGCGGACAGCACGGCGTCGCGGGCACGATCTTCTACGTGGTGCACCACATCACCGTGCAGACCGCACTCTTCCTCGTGGTGGGTCTGGTCGAGCGGAGAGCGGGCTCGACCTCGCTGCTGCGCATCGGCGGGCTGGCCCGCATCGCGCCGCTGCTGGCGGTGCTCTTCTTCGTGCCGGCGATGAACCTGGCCGGCATCCCACCCTTCTCCGGCTTCATCGGCAAGGTGGGCCTGCTGCAGGCGACCATCGACCTCGGCACCCCGTTGGCGTGGACCCTGGTGGTCGGTGGCGTCCTGACCAGCCTGCTCACCCTGTACGCCGTGGCGAAGACCTGGGCGGTCGTCTT
Source organism: Nocardioides jishulii (assembly GCF_006007965.1). Lineage (NCBI taxonomy): Bacteria > Bacillati > Actinomycetota > Actinomycetes > Propionibacteriales > Nocardioidaceae > Nocardioides > Nocardioides jishulii. The sequence continues at coordinate 312,628 of NZ_CP040748.1, forward strand.
CTGGCGCACGCCCGAGGAGGCGCACGAGGCGCTGGTCGAGCTCAACGCGCTCGACGCCCAGCCGTCGCTGTCGCGGCGTACGCGCTCGACCGAGCACCGCGGCCACCTGCACACGCCCGAGGGGGTGGTGCCGGCCGCCAACATCGCGGAGGCTCAGCAGGTGACCGACGCCGACGTCGACGAGCTCGACTTCCACCAGCTCATCGCGACGGGGCGCGACACCCGGCACCTGCCCTTCAGCATGATGGGGCCTGCCGCCGCGCTCGTCGCGGTCACGGTCGCGCTGACCGTGGTGGCAGGGCCGCTCTACGCCTACAGCGAGCGGGCCGGATCCGACCTCATCGAGGGGCGTGCCTACCTCGAGGCCGTGCTGGGAGACGTGCGATGAGCCCGCAGATGCGTACGACGCGCAGCGGGCAGGTCAAGCCCGCCCGCTACCGCCCGATCCAGCCGTGGCCGATGCTGTGGCTGGTCGTCTTCTGGATCGGCCTGTGGGGCTCGTTCTCCCCGGGCATCGTGCTGCTGGGCGTGGTGGTCGCGGCGGCGGCGTCGTACGCCTTCCCGCTGCCTCCGGTCTCGATCGGCGCGCGGGTGCGGCTGCTGCCGCTGATCGCGCTGATCGTGCGCTTCCTCTACGACGTGGTGAAGGCCAGCATCCTGGTCTCGTTCGTCGTCCTGCGTCGCCGACCCGTCACGAACGCCATCGTCACCGTCGACCTCGAGTCGGACTCCGACTTCGTGCTGACCGCCGTCGGCGCGATGCTGACGCTGGTGCCCGGGTCGATCATCGTGGAGGCCCGGCGCTCCACCCACACGCTCTTCCTGCACGTGCTCGACGTCGACGACGTGGAGGCAGCCGAAGCGTTCCGTCAGCAGGCGCTCGCCGTCGAGAAGCGTTTCCTCAAGGCCTTCGAGCCGATCCCCGAGGTCGCGGCCGCGAGCCAGGAGGGGGCGCGATGACGGCGATGGGCGTGGTGCTGGCGATCTCGGCGGCGTTGCTCACCGCAGCCGCGGTGCTGCTGGTCGTGCGGATGACGGTGGGACCGACGATCCTCGACCGGTCAACAGCGCTCGACGTGCTGATGTCGGTGATGGTCTGCGCGGTGGCGCTCAAGTCGATCCAGCGTGCCGAGACGTGGTCGCTCCCGATGCTCTTGGTGCTGGCGATGGTCGGTTTCGTCGGGGCGGTCTCGATCGCCCGCTTCGCCAGCGACACCGAGGACGTGGACACCCGTGAGGACGACGACGAGGACATCGAGGGGGAGGAGCAGTGATGGCCGAGATCGACGTCGCCGACGTGATGGACGTCGCTGCTGCCGTGCTCCTGCTGGCGGGTTCGCTCTTCGCGCTGATCGCCGCGATCGGTGTGGTGCGCCTGCCCGACCTGTTGAGCCGGATGCACGCGGCCACCAAGCCGCAGGTCATCGGTCTGATGCTGGTCGTGTCGGGGCTCGCGCTGCGCCTGCGTGACCCGTCGGTGCTCGGGATGCTGCTCTTCGTGGTGATCCTGCAGATGGCCACCAGCGTGGTCTCGAGCCACATGGTCGCCCGCGCCTCCTACCGCTCCGCCCTGGTGCGCGAGGACCTGCTGGTGGTCGACGAGCTGAACGACGAGCTGAACGACGACGCCCACGACGGGCTGGACCACCGCGGAGCCCCGTAGCTCAGCCGCCCCAGTGGCCCCGGTGCACGACCTCGTCGACGCCGCGGCGCGTGCGGCGCGTCGGTGAGCCGCGCCGTGGGGACCCGTCGGGGTGGCCGATGGCCACGGCGCCGATCGGGGCGTACGCCGCGGGCACGCCGAACTCTGCCCGGAACGCCTCCACGCGCTCGACCGGGATGCCGAAGAAGCAGGCGCCCAGTCCTTCGTCCACGGCCGTGAGCAGCACCATCAGCGACGCCATCCCGGTGTCGACGAACCAGTAGGGGGCGACCCAGCGGGCCTCGTCGCGGTCGGTCCACCCCTTGTCGGGTTCGGCGTAGCGGTCGAGGTAGGCGTCCTTGTGCGCGAGCGGCACCACGAGGGCGGGCGCGGTGCGCATGCCGCGCAGCCAGGCGTTGTCAGCGTCAGGGTCGGGTGAGGTCGCGCGCCAGAAGCGCGTCACGTCCTCGGGGGTGTCGAGCCGCAGGAAGGCCCACCCCTGTGAGAAGCCGGCGCTGGGCGCCCGGGTCGCGTGGTCGAGCATCCGGTCGAGCGCGGCGGGGGGCACGGGTTCGTCGGTGAACGAACGGACCATGCGACGACGGCGTACGACCTCGCGGAACTCCATGGCGCCATCCTTGCCGATCTCGGATCCGAGACCCGGCGCGGCTCCGAGGTCGTTGACCGGGGGGAGGGCGCAGGGTTGGCTGTGCCCATGACGTTCGAGGGGATGTGGAAGGAGCTGGAGCCGCTCGGTCGCGCGGCGCACGGGGGCTACTTCCGTCAGCCCTTCACCAGTGTCGACGCCGAGCTGCGCGACTGGTTCCGCGGGGCTGCGCGGCAGCGGGAGATGACGGTCGAGGAGGACGCCTTCGGCAACCTCGTCGCCTGGTGGGGTGGAGTGGCGACCGCCGAGGTCCCCGGCCTGCTGACCGGCTCGCACCTCGACTCGGTGCTCGACGGTGGGGCGTACGACGGCCCGCTCGGCGTGGTCTCCGGCTTCGCCGCCGTCGACCTGCTCGCCGAGCGCGGTGTGACGCCGTCGCGGCCGGTGGGCGTGGCGGCCTTCGCCGAGGAGGAGGGGTCGCGCTTCGGCGTGGCCTGCCTGGGCTCGAGGCTCGCGACCGGCGCCTGGTCGTGGGAGGAGGCGCGCGAGCTGCGCGACCGCGACGGAGTCTGGCTCGGTGACGCCATGGCGACGGTGCTGAGCAGCCCCGGCCCGGGCAGGTCCGGGGCCCGGCGAGAGTCGTGGGTGGCGCGCGTCGCGACCTTCGTGGAGCTCCACGTGGAGCAGGGCCGCGACCTCGTCGAGCGTGGTGCATCGGTCGGGCTCGGCAGCGGGATCTGGCCGCACGGTCGTTACCGCTTCGACTTCACCGGCGAGGCCAACCACGCGGGCAGCACGCGGATGGAGGACCGTCACGACCCGATGCTGACCTACGCGATGACCGCGCTGGCCGCCAACAAGCAGGCCCGTCTCGGGGGCCACCGGGCCACCTTCGGACGTCTCGAGGTCTCACCCAACGGGACCAACGCGGTCCCCTCGCGGGTGACGGCGTGGTTGGACGCTCGCGCCGCGTCGAGCGCGGGGCTGGACGACCTCGTGGCGACGGTGAGAGCCCAGGCCGAGCAGCGCGCCGGGCGCGACGGGACCTCGCTGACGGTGACGGCGGAGTCGACCAGCGCGGCGGTTGCCTTCGACGCGGCGCTGGTCGACGTCCTGGGCGAGGGCCGCGGCTGGCCGGTGATCCCCACGGCCGCCGGCCACGACGCCGGGGTGCTGGCGCAGGCAGGGGTGCCGACCGCGATGCTCTTCGTGCGCAACCCGACGGGGGTCTCGCACTCGCCCGACGAGCACGCCGAGACCGAGGACTGCCTGGCCGGCGTCGAGGCGCTGGCCGACGTGCTGGCGCGGTTGCTGGCGTGAGCGGGAGCGACATGAGCGAGGCAGCGCAGACCTACCTCCTGGGCCGGGCCTGGGTCGACGGAGCAGTGCGCGACGACGTGCTGGTCGAGGTCGTGGCGGGTCGGTTCAGCCGGGTGGAGACGAGGGCTGGGGACCGGGCCGGTGCGGCGGCCAGGATCGACGGGCTGGTGCTCCCTGGGCTGGCCAACACCCACAGCCACGTCTTCCACCGGGCGCTGCGCGGGCGTACGCAGCGTGGTCGCGGAAGCTTCTGGACGTGGCGCGAGCAGATGTACTCCCTCGCTGTGCACCTGGACCCGGACCAGTTCCACGCGCTGGCGCGGGCGACGTACGCCGAGATGGTCGCCGCCGGCGTCAGCTGCGTGGGGGAGTTCCACTACCTGCACCACCGCCCGGACGGGGGCGCCTACGACGACCCCAACCTGCTCGGCCACGCGCTGGTCGACGCGGCGGCGGAGTTTGGCCTGCGGATCACGCTTCTCGACACCGTCTACCTCTCCGGGGGCTTCGGCGCCCCGGTCGAGGGGGTGCAGCGCCGCTTCAGCGACGGGGACCCCGATGCGTGGGCCGCGCGGCAGGCGGCGATGCAGGCCGCACTCGTGCCCCGCACCGACGCGCGCAGCGGGACCGCGATCCACTCCGTGCGGGCCGTGCCGCGTGGTCACCTCGCCGCGGTGGTCGCGGCCGGGGTGGGCCGCCCGCGCCACGTGCACCTCTCCGAGCAGGTCGCCGAGAACGAGGCGTCGATGGCGGCCTACGGGGCCACCCCGACCCAGGTGCTCGACGCGGCGGGGGTGTGGGGGCCACTGACCAGCGCCGTGCACGCGACCCATGTCAACGCCGCCGACATCGTGGTGCTGGGCGACTCGCGCGCCTTCGTCAGCGTCTGTCCGACCACGGAGCGCGACCTGGCCGACGGGACCGGTCCGGCGTCGGCGCTCCGGGCCGCGGGGGCGCGCCTCACGCTGGGGTCGGACAGCCACGCGGTGATCGACCTCTTCGAGGAGATGCGCGCGGTGGAGCTGGACGAGCGGTTGGCCACCCGGACGCGGGGCCACTTCGCCGCCGCGACGCTGCTCGAGGCGGCGACGACGACGGGTCACGGAAGCCTCGGCTGGGACGACGCGGGTGCGATCGCCGTCGGCCATCGTGCCGACCTGGTCGTGCTCGACACCGCGTCGCCGCGGACGGCGGGCACCGGCGCCGACCAGCACACGGCGGTCTTCGCGGCGACCTCCGCCGACGTACGCCGCGTGATGACGGACGGGGTGTGGCGCACCACCGGCGACCCCGACGAGGCGGCGGCGCTGGGGCGCGAGCTGGACCGGGTCATCGCCGCGGTGTGGGAGGGCGTGGGATGAGCACGCTGGTCACCGGGATCGCCGAGCTGGTCACCAACGACCCGACCCGCGAGGGCCTCCTCGGTCTCGTGCCGGGGGCCGCGCTCGTCGTCGAGGGCGACCGCGTCGCGTGGGCGGGCCCGGAGGCCGAGGCGCCCACCGCCGACCTGCGCCTCGACCTCGGTGGCCGGGCCGTGGTGCCGGGCTTCGTGGACTCGCACTCTCACCTCGTCTTCGCCGGTGACCGCGGCCCGGAGTTCGCTGCGCGGATGGCGGGAGAGCCCTACGCCGCCGGCGGCATCCGGAGCACGGTCGCCGCGACCCGGGCGGCGAGCGACGAGGCGCTGACGGCGCAGGTCGCGCGGCTGGTGGCTGAGATGCGCCGCGGTGGCACGACCACGGTGGAGATCAAGAGCGGCTACGGGCTCACGGCGCGTGACGAGGCCCGGAGCCTGGCGGTGGCGCGGCAGTTCACGGACGAGACGACCTTTCTCGGGGCGCACGTCGTGCCGAGTGGGGTGTCGCCCGAGGCGTACGTCGCCGAGGTGACCGGGCCGATGCTGGACGCGGCAGCGCCGTGGGCGCGGTGGATCGACGCCTTCTGCGAGGAGGGGGCATTCGACGTCGACCAGGCACGCGAGGTGCTGACCGCCGGGGCCGCCGTCGGGCTGCGCGGACGGCTGCACGCCAACCAGCTGACGTACGGCGGCGGGGTGCAGCTGGCCTGCGAGCTGGGGCTGGTCGCGGTCGACCACTGCACCTACCTGAGCGACGCCGACGTCGACGCATTGGCCGCTTCGGGCACGGTCGCCACCCTGCTGCCCGGGGTCGAGTTCTCGACCAGGCAGCCCTACCCGGACGCGCGCCGGTTGCTGGCCGCGGGCGTACGCGTGGCGCTGGCGACCGACTGCAACCCCGGCTCGAGCTTCACCTCGTCGATGCCGTTCTGCGTGGCGCTGGCGGTGCGGGAGATGGGCATGACACCCGAGGAGGCGCTGTACGCCGCCACGGCCGGTGGGGCGGCCGCGCTGGGGCGTGACGACGTCGGCTGGCTGGGGGTTGGATCACGTGCGGACTTCGCCGTGCTGGACGCACCGAGCCACCTGCACCTGGCCTACCGGCCGGGCGTGCCGCTGGTGAGCCAGACGTGGGTGGGCGGAAGGCCGGTCTGAGACGGGCCGGCGGCTCACTCCGCTGAGTCGAGGATGCGTTGGACGGTCGCCTTGTCGCCAGCTGTGACGTTGACGGCGAATTCGTCGGCGTCGGCGTACCCGGACCAGTCGGCACCTGCGACTGCCTCCTCGCTGTGGCGGGCGACGTCCGGTCCCATCACAGGGTCGAAGAGGGCAGAGCCGTAGAACGCGACGCCGGCCGCGTCCGGGGCGCACGGGTCAGTGCCGGGCGGCGCCCACCGTTCGACCGAGAACCCACAGTCGCCCATGTCGAGCCGCTCCCAGCTCGCGGGGACGTCGACCTCGACGCCCTCGTAGGCCAAGGTCTTCCACCCGCCCGGGTCGACGCCGTCGTCGACCACGCGCGCCTGGGGTGCGCGCACCTCCCACCAGACCAACGCGGTGACGACGAGCAGGGCCAGGACGACGCAACTCACCACGAGCACCATGGCCCGGCGGAGGGCACGGGAGTTCTCCATGCGAGTACGACGTCGCGCGCGGTCACGCGGTTCCCGGCGGTCGGGACATGCCGACGCCCCCGCCGGTGGCTAGGTCAGCCGGGTGGCAGGGTGCGGGGCGGGGTCAATGTCGCGCGGGTTCGGGCGTCAGGTCGGTGGTGCCGTCGCGGTCGCGTCGGAATCGTTGGCCGTGTGGGCTGGTCCATTCGAAGACGCCGTTGGCGGGGGACTCCAACCGCCAGCCGGTGTGGGTCTTCAACCGATGGTGGCTCCGGCACAGCGTCGCAAGATTGGCGGTGGTTGTCGGGCCCGGTTGTGGTCGGCCTTCGCCTGCAGCGTCGTGGTCGAAGGGGGTCACGTGGTCGACATCGCAGCGTCGGCTGGGTCGGGTGCACCACGGGAAGACGCAGGTGTCGTCGCGCAGTTGTACCTGGCGCCTCTGACGGTCGGTCGGCTCGTAGCGCTCGGTCGACAAGGACTCGTTGAGGTCGACGACCGGCAGCACTCGGACGTCGGTGTGGCTGGTGGCCACCCAGCGGCGGACCTGGTCGAGCAGGATCAGTCGCTGCCGGTTCTCCATGAGCCCGGTCGCGGAGAAGGAGATGGACTCGTCGGGTTCGACCGAAGCGGTGAAGTGCAGGTGGAGGTCCACGCGGCGGGCGGTGGTCCGCTCCACGGTGTCGTCCGCTGCGCCTTCACCTGCCCCTGTGCTGGCGAGGTCGAGGGCGGTCTGGTGCCGCGCCAGCTCGCCCAGGGCGAGGGAGCGGCGTACGTCAAGGGATTCCTCGGAACCCCCAGCCTTGAGTCCGGCGGCACCGGCAGCGACGGCCTGTTCGAGGTCCAACGCATCGGCGACGTCCAGCTCGGCCTCGACGCGCATGGTCCCGGCGAACGCGCCGGCCTCTGTGTCGATCCGCACGTGGTGGGTGTCGGGCTGCTCGGCGTCGTCGTCCTCGGTGGCGAGCCCGTAGAGCTTCATCGCCCGCTCAATGAGCCGGTCGACCTGGGCCCGGCCGGCCTTCTCGACGAACGGCGCGACCTGGGTATCGATCCACGCGACACCTTCGGTCGGCAACGCCGGGCAGGCGTGAATGGTGGCTTCGGCGACCAGCCGGGCTCGCCACACCGGCACCTCGCCAGCAGTCACTCGCGCCCACAACTTGGGCAGCCGGTGGGCCAGCTCCAGGGCGTGGCCAATCAGCTTCTTCGCTGCGTCAGTCGAGAGCCCGAGCGCACCACCGAGCTCCGCGACCGCGTACTCGTCGACCTCGGGAGTGCCGTCCCCAGAGATCGGCTCGGTCCCGAAAGGCGAATGGAAGACTGCGGCGTCGGATCCGTCAGGCAAGGCGGGGTGCGCAACGGCCCACTCGTACGCCACGAGCAGGATGTCCGCCTCGGCACGACGGACGGCCGCACTGCGCTCTCGCGCAAGTGCGACCAGGTCGCCGGGAGCCGCCACGTCTTCGAACATGTGTTCGAGTCTAGGGCGTCTGAGGACGGGCCGCCACCCCTCATTTCGGCCTGTGGACAGCGGTGGGGGCGCTTCGGTGACAGGTAGGTTCCCGGCATGACCGACGACTGGAGAAACGACCGGATCGGCGCTGCGCATGCAGGGCGCAACCCCACCGTGCTGGCGAAGCTGCCGGAGAGCTTCGCGGTGATCGGGGACGCCCAGTACCTCCCGGGTTACTGCGTACTCCTGGTGGACGATCCTGCGGTCAATCGCCTCACGGATCTGCCCAGGGGGCGACGCCTCCGGTTCCTGGAGTCGATGGACCGGTTGGGCGAAGCGGTCGAGCAGGCGTGCGCCGAGCTGGATCCGCAGTTCCGCCGCCTCAACTACGAGATCCTCGGCAACACGGACGCGTACCTCCACGCCCACCTCTTCCCGCGCTATGACTGGGAGCCGGCGGACAAGGTGCGTGGTCCCGTGTGGTGGTACGACCCGACCGTCTTCTACGGACCCGACACGGCCCTCGGCCCGCAGCACGACGAGCTCCGCGCGCGCATCGCGCACCACCTCACATCTGAGGTACCCACCACCCACATCTAAGGCATCGCTCCGATGTCCGCCCCTACCTCAGGCGCGCAGTCTCGAGTCATCGAGGCGCACAGGGCGTCGACAGCGAGAGAGGGAAGACGATGGAGATGAACGAGGTCACCTACCGGGTGGAGATCAACGACCGGGCCCGCCGCATCCGCGAGTCGTGGGGCACCCGTCGTCAGCAGCGCAAGGTCGCCGGCGCCCGTCGCTGGCAAGGACCGCTGCGTGGCGCGAATGAGATGCGCTGAGGCGCCAGC